>NZ_LGIW01000015.1:1842325-2163488 GCF_001275385.1 Exiguobacterium sp. BMC-KP | reverse complement strand
CCAGCTCGTTGGGCTCATAACCCAAAGGTCGTCGGTTCAAATCCGGCCCCCGCAACCAATTTTAAACTTAACTTCAACTTTACTACGAAACGTTCAGCGTTTCGTATTTTTTTTTGCCTTTTTCGTCCGGTACAATAGAGAAGGATGAACAGTACGTATTAAAGGAGGAGACATCGTATGATAGAACTGGAAATGAACAGCTTGGAAGAAACGACTGCTTTAGCCCTTGAACTTGGACGACGTGCTGAAGCAGGAATGGTCATTACGCTTGATGGAGACTTAGGTGCTGGGAAAACGACATTCACTCAAAGTTTTGCTAAAGGATTAGGTGTGACACGTCATGTCAACAGTCCGACGTTTACGATCATGAAAGTCTATACAGGACGTCTTCCTCTTTATCATATGGATGTCTATCGCCTCGAAGGTTCAGGCGACGACATTGGACTAGAAGAGTATCTCAACGGTGAAGGTGTCGCTGTCGTCGAGTGGTCTGAGTTGATTGCGGACAGCCTTCCACCGGAACGATTAGCAATCTCGATTACACGAACAGGTGACGATAGCCGTCGTTTTGAGCTGACACCGATTGGAGAACGATACATTACATTATGTGAGGGATTGAAATCATGAAAATTGTAGCTATTGATACATCGACGAAACAATTATCGGTCGCTCTTTCGGATGGGGAACAAATCGTAGCAGAAGCATCGTATGTCACTTCTTTAAACCATGCGACGAAGCTCATGCCATTGCTTGAGCGCTTGATGGCGGAAGCGAAATGGACACCCTCCCAACTGACACGGGTCGTTGTTGCCGATGGACCAGGTTCTTATACTGGGTTACGGATTGGTGCGACAACAGCGAAGACGCTTGCCTATACACTCGGTATCGAACTGGTTGCGGTCTCGACACTTGAGTTGATGGCGGCTTCGACAGGTCATACTGGACGTGTTGCAGCGATTCAAGATGCACGACGCGGGTCAGGTTTTGTCGGAGTATACGACGCTGGACAACGAATCGGTGAAGAACAACATGTCGAAATCGCCTCTTTTGTAAAGACGTTAACGCCAGATACGCTCGTTACGGGAGACGTCGATGCGTTTGAAGAACTTCTTCAACCATTCGAAAAGGCTGCTCCTGCGTTTCAAACACCGCGTGCTGGAGTGCTCGCTTTACTTGGTGCAACACGCCCGGCAGTAGAAGCACATGCGTTTGAGCCGCGGTACCTGCGCCTTGCCGAAGCAGAAGCGAAATGGATTGAGGCACAACGTCATGAGTAAAATCATTCGCCGAATGACCGTACATGATGCTGCAGGTGTCCATGCCGTCGAACTTGAATCGTTTGCGACACCCTGGACGCTTGATGCTTTTAAAGCAGAAATGACACAAAATCCGAATGCCTATTATGTCGTTGCCGATCAAGACGGCATCGTTGGATTTGCTGGTCTGTGGCATATCGCGGATGAAGGTCATATTACGAATATCGCCGTCAAGCAGTCACATCGCGGACAAGGACTCGGGGAAGATCTGCTAACGGCATTGATCGCAGTCGGTCGAACACTTGGTTTACGGGCGATGACACTCGAAGTACGTGTCTCGAACACACCGGCGCGGACTTTATATGAAAAACTTGGATTCCAGTATGTTGGCGTTCGAAAACGATATTATCAAGATAACAATGAAGATGCTGCCATCTACTGGCTGGAGCTGGAGGGAGAAGACTTATGACACAACCATTGATTCTAGCAATTGAATCGAGCTGCGACGAAACAGCGGCTGCCGTCGTCCGTGGAGGAACGGATGTCTTATCAAACGTCGTCTCGTCTCAAATCGAGAGTCATAAACGTTTTGGTGGCGTCGTGCCTGAAGTCGCCTCACGCCATCACGTTGAGCGTATCACCTATGTCATTGATGATGCGTTGACGGAAGCAAACGTCACGATCGACGACATTGACGCGATTGCCGTTACGGAAGGACCAGGACTTGTTGGCGCATTACTCGTTGGCGTTAGTGCGGCAAAGACACTTGCTTTTGCGCATAATAAGCCGTTGATCGGTGTTCATCATATCGCAGGTCATATCTATGCCAATCGTCTCGTGCAAGAACTCGAGTTCCCGCTCGTCTGTTTGATTGCATCAGGTGGGCACACGGAGCTGATTTACATGCCAGAAGATGGTGTATATGAAGTCATCGGCGAAACACGAGATGATGCAGCAGGGGAAGCCTATGATAAAGTCGCTCGGACATTGAAGTTACCGTACCCGGGTGGTCCACGGATCGATCAGTTGGCACAGACGGGGCAGGATACGTTCCACTTTCCACGCGTCTGGCTCGAGAAGGATTCGTATGACTTTAGCTTCAGCGGTTTGAAGTCAGCGGTCATCAATGCCGTGCATAATGCTGAGCAACGGGGAGAAGTGATCATTCCGGAAGATTTAGCTGCGAGTTTCCAAGCGAGTGTCGTCGAAGTCCTCGTGACGAAGGCGATCCGTGCCGTGAAGGATAAAGGGGGACGCCAACTGCTACTTGCCGGTGGTGTCGCCGCCAACAAAGGATTACGCCACGGTCTTGAAGCAGCATGTGCGAAGGAAGGAATCGATCTCGTCATTCCGCCAATGCACCTGTGTGGAGACAATGCAGCGATGATCGGAGCAGCTGCGATTCATCCATATCGTGCGTTACGCTATTCGACACTTGCCATGAATGCAGAACCTGGGCTAGATTTAAAGTAAGGAATCCGAACAACTTGGGGGAAATGGAATGAAAAAAGTCATCATCGCATTGTTAGCGGTACTGGTCATCGTCGCAATCGGACTTCAGGTCCGAGAAATCGTCAACGCATACCAAGTCGCCTATAAGGAAGAACTCGTACCCGATAAGAAAGCGGTCGAGACGAACACGAAACAACGTCCACTTTACGAAATCGGACGAGCAGAAGGGGAAAAGACCCGGATTCAAAAGTTGTATGCTTTTGATCAGACAGTCAATGGGAAGCTCAGTAATGTCGTCATCGTCGATCGGAAGTATGGTTTAACGAACAAGGTGAGTGATGATTATTTCATGATTGCTTCCGGAACACCGGTGACGGACCAAGAAAAGAAGTCATTCGAACCGATGATTCAAAAGCTGGATGCAGAACAAGTTCAAGCAGAGGTGATCTCGAAGCACGAGGTGACGGCTGTTGAAAACAATAAAGAGCGGACCTTAACGTTATTTAAGGTTTTCTACAAAGATACGGATCAAAACGAATACCTCTTCTTCATCGAAAAAGAGGGCGGATTGAAACTCGATCTATTCAAGAAGGGCTACTCGCGTCTTTCGAATTACTGATCCATGAAAACAGCGGATTCCTAAACAGGAGTCCGCTGTTGTTCGTTCATTGCCATTCTGTGATGCCGGTTAAGTCGTCATAGATGCGATCCGGATCGAGGTTCAATTCCTCGACCGGAAGTCCATTTCGGTTGATCCATGCTGTTTTGAAGCCAAAGCTTTTCGCCCCGGTAATATCCCAACCGTTCGAGGACATGAATAAGACCTCTTCTCGTTTCAGACCGAGTGTGTTTAAGGCGTGCATATAGGAAGCAGGTGCCGGCTTGTATTGTTTAATGTCATCGACACTGACAAGATGTTCGAACCGATCGGCTAAACCTGATTGTTCAATCAATGGATCGAGCATATCGTGCGAACCATTCGAGAAGACGACGAGGCGCTTATCCGCCATCGTCTCGAGAACGGAGCTGACTTCTGGGTAGACATCAAGTGTCAGGTACGTTTCCATGAGAGTCGTGATCTGCTCCTCCGTCACATGGAGTTTCAGTTCGAGTAATGCGTAGCGGAGAGCGTCTTGCGTCACTTGACTGAACGGCACATATTGTCCGTTCAATTGCCGGAGGAAAGAGTACTCTAGTTGTTTCTCCCGCCAGCGTTTACTGATGGCCTCTCCGTGTCCCGGATACAGCTCTTCTGCTTGTTCTTTGACGGAATGGACATCGAATAACGTACCGTAGACGTCAAAGACGAGTGCTTGAATCGTCATAAAACATTCATCTCACTTTCATAAAGTCTGTTTTAAGGATTCCCTTACGTAGTAAATTCAAACGATATTTATGAAAGGACGTGCTGTAAAAAACGATGAAATGTCTGCGTAAATGCACGACAAGCCGCTTGTTTTTCCGGGGTATTCGGATCAAACTCAATCTTTAAGCCATCCGTGGCGATAGTCGCCCCGGCTTCTTTTAGTGCTTCTTCGATCAAGTCAACAGCTGCGCAGTACTTTGGATAATCAAGATCCCCCGAGCCAAAAGCAGCAGCCGGTATCCCGTTTAAAGACTGCTCCCGTAGCTCCTCGACGAAATCTTCTGCTTCATATGGCAAATCACCGTCTCCCCATGTATATGAGCCGAGCAGCAGACCATCAAAACGCGATAAGTCCTCCCCGACGAATTGATCTAGTTCTGTAATCGTCACGTTGACCTCATGTTGCTCAAGCTCACTCTTTATAATCGAGACGATATCTTCCGTATTACCGGACATGCTGACGAATCCAATCGCGATATGCATGCATCTTCCTCCTTTCGTTGTACTTCTTCACTTTAATTGATAATGATTATCAATGTCAAAGGTCATATAAAAAAGCACCTCCCGAAGAAGATGCTTTTCTATACATTAGTCTTGTAGTTCGGCCCATTCTTCAATGGAACGAATGACCGGTTCGAGTTGGCGTCCTTTGTCGGTCAAACTGTATTGAATCTTAATCGGACGATCGGGAATGACAGTCCGGATGACGATGCCTTCCGCTTCGAGCTCCTTCATACGTTCCGTGAGCATACGACCTGATAATTCGGGAATGGCATCTTGAATCTCATTGAAACGGCATGTCTTCGTCAACAAGTGACGTAAAATCAGACCTGTCCATTTCTTACCTAAGATTTCAAAGGCATGTTCGACTTTGGGACAAAGAGCCGGTTGGATTGCGACTTCTTCCATCAGCACTCATCCTTTCTATAGTTGTAGTATACCCGCTTCTGTTAAAAAAATCGAATCATTTTACTTAATGTAACAAAAAGAACTAAAACAAATCTATTTACTTTTAGTAAGTGATAAGATATAGTCTGTTTATTGAGTTACTTAAAGTAACTAAAAAACATTAGGTAAAAGGAGAAGATAGCAATGATGAATACAGGACTTTTAATTATTCGTTTAATCATCGGTTTAACATTCGCTGCACACGGTACACAAAAATTATTTGGTTGGTTCGGTGGACATGGCATCGCTGGAACAGGCGGTTGGTTCGAATCAATCGGCATGAAGCCAGGAAAAGCACTCGCAATTACAGCGGGTCTTGCTGAATTGATCGGTGGTTTGTTGTTCGCAGGTGGTGCTTTTCTGTGGATCGCTGCCATCCTCATCATCGGTTCGATGCTTGTCGCAATTGTTAAAGTACACGGTACGAATGGTTACTGGGTGACGCAGAACGGGTACGAATACAACATGGCATTGATCGTCATCGCCCTTGGCGTAGCGATGATCGGTGCTGGAGACTATTCACTCGCTGCACTCATCGGGTGAGGAAAAAAGGTGGGTCATTCATGAAGTTTGAAGCATCAACGCTTAGCGCAAAAGACAACTATAAATTATTGATTGGCAGTATTATTCCACGTCCGATTGCTTTCGTGACGACGCAAGGGGAAGACGGGACGGTCAATGCCGCACCATTTTCCTTCTTTACCGTCGCATCGAGCAGTCCACCACAACTCGTAATCGCCGTACAACGGACGGATCAAGGACAGAAAGATACGGCCCGTAACATTTTGGCGAAACAAAGCTACGTCATCCACATCGTCAGCGAAGAGATCGTCGATGCGGTCAATGAAACAGCTGCACCACTGGCTTACGGTGAAAGTGAGCTGAAGCGGACGGATTTAACACTCGTTGATAGCGACGCGATCGAAGTACCAGGAATCGCGGAAGCAAAAATTCGGTTCGAGATGCGCTTGACGCAACACGTCGAGCTAGAAGGTGCCGATCTTTTGATTGGTGAAGTACTGCGCTATCACGTCGCGGATGAACTCGTCGAGTCGTTCCGGATCGATGCGGCAGGATTAAAAGCTGTCGCGCGTTTAGCAGGGAACGATTATGCGACGATCGGGAAGACGTTTACGATTGCCCGACCGACAAAATGATAGAAGCATGAATACCTGATACATTGTACGACCCATCTTGAAGACGAAGGTTTCGATTCCAACAAAAAGGAGTTGAGATTCCGGTTTATCTCCCGGAATCTCAACTCCTTTTTCTCATATCGTTCATCTAATTAGTTGGTCGGACTTCAAGGTTGCGGATCGATTTCATTTGAAGAAGTCTCTAGTCCGTGGCGTTTACTGTATTGGTAGCCATCGAGCAAATAAAAGACAATGGCCAGTGCCCAAATGCCGACACAGCTGATCAAGAAAGCGATGATCGGTGAGACACTCCCATAATACGATAAGATCAACGGATCATTAAGTTCAACGAATAGCTGTGTCGTCAGGAGCGTACAACAAAGTCCGGAGAGCAGACTGACGAGAAGACCGCTCCATGTCTGGATGACGAGTCCGATCATGCAGGAAATCAAGAGGAACAAAGGAAGTGCAGCATTAAAGGCATCTGGTCGGATAAAGACGGACACATAATCTGCATACAAAGGGACGAAATAAAGAACACCGGATAGTAATCCTAAAATGAGATTGATGAAAAAGCTTTTCGTTCGCATCAGTGTTGATTCTCCCATCGTTCCATCAATTCGAGCAAATCGATATCAATCTGATCACGTTCTGCTGAAAGCGCCGTCGCTTTCGGAATATCATTGAAGACTTCCGGCTCGCACAGCAACTGTTCAATTTCCGCCGAACGTTGTTCAAGCTGCTCGATGTCTTGTTCAATTTGTTCGATTTGCTGACGGCGTTTCTTTTCTTCCTTTTGTGCTTCTTTATCGATCGTCTTCGATGCTATGACTTTTGCCGCTTTTGCTTCCTCGGCTTCGAGGCGAGCGATTTCTTCTTGTTCCGCCTTCTTCTCCGTGTAGTACGAATAATCGCCGAGGTACTCTGTCACACCAGCCTCACTCATCTCGATAACGCGTGTCGCGATCCGGTCGATGAAGTAACGGTCGTGGGAGACGAATAGTAGCGTCCCTTCATAGTCGACGAGTGCATTTTCAAGAACCATCTTCGAATCAAGATCCAAGTGGTTCGTCGGCTCATCGAGGACGAGGACGTTCGTCTTGCGTAATTTCAGTTTTGCGAGCGCGAGACGTCCGCGTTCTCCACCTGATAACTCATGGACGATTTTGAAGACGTCGTCACCGCTAAACAAGAATTGTCCAAGGACAGAACGAACTTCTTGTTCGCGCATCAGTGGCCATTCGTTCCAAATCTCATCGATGACACGATTTCGGTCATTGAGTTCTGCTTGCTCTTGATCGTAATATCCGATCGAGACGCCGGTTCCGAAACGGAAATCACCGACGAGGGGACGTAAGCGACCGACGAGGACTTTTAAGAGCGTCGACTTCCCGATTCCGTTCGGACCAACGAGTGCGAGCGATTCGCCACGTTGCAAACGGAACGTGATATCTTTTGAGACAGCTTCTTCATAACCAATCGCCAGTTGATTGACTTGCAGGACGTCGTTACCGCTTTGTTTTTCAATCGGGAAGGAGAGGACCGTACTACGCTCATCCCCATCCGGTCGATCGAGCCGATCAACTTTCTCGAGTCGTTTTCGAACGCTTTGCGCACGTTTTGTCGTCGTCGCCCGGGCGATATTTCGTTGAATGAAGTCCTGCATCTTCGCGAGCTCTTCTTGTTGCTGTTCGAACTGTTTCATTTCTTGATCGTACAATGCCGCTTTTTGTTCCAAGTACTTCGTATAGTTCCCCGTGAACTTACGACAGACATTGCGGGAGAGCTCATAGACGACATTGACGACTTGGTCGAGGAAGTACCGGTCGTGCGAGACGATCAGGACGGCACCACGATAACCACCGAGATAACTTTCGAGCCAAGCAAGCGTATCGATATCGAGGTGATTGGTCGGCTCATCGAGAATGAGGAGTTCTGGTGCTTGCAAGAGCATCTTCGCTAAAGCGAGCCGTGTCCGTTGACCACCAGATAACGTCTGGATCCGGCGTGAGTAATCGTCGGGATAAAAGCGCATTCCGTGCAAGACAGAGCGAATATTCGCTTCGAACTGATAACCACCAGCTTCTGAGAAGTCGTGCTGTGCTTGATCGTACGTCTTCAAGAGACGATCGTAAGCGACAGGGTCGTTCAAGATATGTTCCATCCCCATTTCGATTTCCATCCGGCGTAGTGTCCGTTCTTGTTCTTGTAAATGTTCAAAGACGGTCAGCATCTCGTTCCAAATCGATTCATTCGATTCAAGACCACTGTCTTGCGCGAGATAACCGATTTTGACGTCCTTGCCCTTCATGATGTCGCCCGAGTCGTGACTCAGTTCGCCAGCGATGATTTTGAGCAAGGTCGATTTTCCGGCACCGTTTCGCCCGACAAGCGCAATTCGGTCGCGTTCTTGTACTTCTAGTTTGATATTTTCTAAAATCGGCTCGACGCCGAATGATTTCGAGAGTTGGTTGACTTGTAAGAGTATCATTTCCATCCATCCTTCCACCCTTTAGTCTATCACGAACAAAAGCACGAGGTCGTGCGGAATATATTATTTGTGACTCTATGTGAAGTGGTTTACAATCAAGAAGAGTAGAAAGCTTTTTGCAAAGATTTGGGTGCCACGATGGATGTGGCCGAAGGGGGAACTGCAGGATGAATGGACCAGACACAAAAATTCCACAAGCGACAGCAAAACGGTTGCCGCTATATTATCGCTTCATCCAAAGTTTATACAATTCAGGTAAGCTCCGCGTCTCTTCTGCTGAGTTAAGCGAGGCGGTGAAGGTTGATTCAGCAACGATTCGTCGCGATTTTTCCTACTTTGGGGCACTAGGGAAAAAGGGGTATGGATATAACGTTCAACATCTTTTAACGTTTTTCCGGAAAACCTTGAATCAAGATGAGGTGACGAATGTTGCCTTAATCGGGGTCGGTCATCTCGGAACAGCGTTTGCAAATTATAACTTTTTAAAGAATAATAGTACTCGGATAGTCGTTGCGTTTGATGCGGACGAAGAGAAGGTCGGAACAACGACGCATGACGTTCCAATCTATCATGTTTCGGACATGAAAGAACAAATCGAAGCGAATCAGGTCGATGTTGCCATCTTGACGGTTCCATCGCAGTTCGCACAGTCAGTAGCGGATGAGTTAGTCGAGTATGGTGTGACAGGTATTCTGAACTTTACGCCTGCACGGTTGAACGTGCCAGCGAGCGTCCGGGTCCATCACATCGATTTATCGATCGAGTTGCAGTCGTTAGTTTATTTCATGAAGCATTATTCGCAATCAGCTGAAGGAGTGAAATCATAATGGAAAACCTTATCCCGCTCACATTAGGTATCGGACCTGCGAGCATCGGATTAATCGCAGTCGTCGCGTTGATCATCTTCGGACCGAAGAAGTTACCAGAATTCGGACGTGCTGCTGGTCAGACATTGAAAGAGTTCAAGAATGCCACGAACGGTATCATGGACGACGATAAAAAGGACGAACCGAAAGAGAAGTGATTGAATCATGACGGTTGATCAAGAGCAAAGCATGACGTCGCACCTTGACGAACTCCGGAAACGGATCGTCTGGTCGCTTATCATCGTCGTCGTCCTGTTCGCTGTCGCATTTCCGCTCGTCCGACCGCTCGTTCGTTTTCTACAAGCGGACTTAAAAGAGCTCGGCATCGGTTTGAATGCCTTCAACGTCGCCGATCCTTTAATGTTGTATTTGAATCTAGCGTTCATCATCGCGTTGATTTTAGCGTCACCGTTCTGGATGTATCAACTCTGGGCATTCGTCCGACCAGGACTTTATGACAAGGAGCAAAAAGCGACACTGACGTATATTCCAGTCATCTTCTTTCTGTTTTTGGCTGGCGTAGCCTTCTCGTATTTCTGGTTGCTGCCCTTCTTGCTTGAAGTCTCAACGGATCTCGGGAAAGAGTTAGGGATCGAACAAGTCATCGGGGTTGAAAACTACTTCAGTTTCTTGATCCGGCTGACAATGCCATTCGGTCTTCTTTTCCAATTGCCGGTCGTGACAATGTTCCTGACACGTCTTGGTCTCGTGACGCCATATTTCATGCGAAAGAATCGGAAATATGCGTATTTTGCGCTGTTCGTCGTTGCAGCATTGATTGCACCGCCGGACGTGACGTCACACTTGATGATCTCGGTTCCATTGTTCGTTCTCTATGAGATCAGCATCTTGATTTCTGCGCGAACGTACAAAAAGGTCTTGATCCTCGAGCAACAGGCAGAGCTTGAACGACAGGCGGATTTGATGCGTGAACTGAATAAATGAATCGTGAATTCCTCCGACGATTTTGGGAGGAATTCTTTTTTATGAAAGCGTTATTTTTATATTGATAAAGCAGTTAGTGATGCGTATACTAAAGATAATTCATGGGGGCTTAGCTCAGCTGGGAGAGCGTTTGGCTGGCAGCCAAAAGGTCGTCGGTTCGATCCCGATAGTCTCCACCAAATTCGTACACTTTAAACTCTTGAGGATTCAAGAGTTTTTTTGTTGCTCTCGAAATATGGAAATGAAATATAACATGACAATAAAAACAAATAATTATATAAAACAGACAAAACTGAATTGTTTATTTCCATCTATTTCATTAAACTAAATATACAGAATTTTCGTTTAACTGTTTTGTGAGTAGTACTATTATGGTTTTTCAGAAAAGGGGAAAAGAAGCATGAAGAAGAAGATTGCGCTTATGGCAGCCGTCTTGATGACGTCTTCCAACTTAGTCAGTGCTCAAGGAGCACTGTCTTCGCAAGACAAGGCAAGCGGTCAAAAACCTCAAGCCCTCTCACTAAAGAAAACAGGACAGGAGAAGGTGTATAAGCAGTCCGATAAGGTTCGTGTCGTCATCGAGATGGAGCAGAAGCCAGCCATTCAAATCGCACAGGCACAAAACAAGCGGTATAGCACATTGAGCAATGCCGAAAAAGAGTCGATTAAGGATCGTCTTGTTACCGTTCAGAAGTCAGTCAAGTCTGCCATCGCGAAACAAGCGATTCCGGTGACGTATAAAGAAAGCTTCACGACTGTTTTGAATGGATTTAGTGGAGAAGTAAAGTTCGGGGATATTCAAGATATTAAAAAGTTAGACGGGGTCAAGGATGTACATATTGCGCACGAATATGCGCGCCCGAAAGTCGATAAAGGCGCAAAACCAGACATGTTATACAGCAAAGATATGGTTAATGCAAAGGAAACATGGCAGGACTACGGCTTCAAAGGGGAAGGGACGATCGTAGCTGTCATCGATACGGGGATTGATCCGTCGCATAAAGATATGGTCTTGAGCCCGGAGACGAATGTGGATTTGACATCTTCTAAAGTCGAAAGTGCCAAAGAAACAAAAGGACTAAAGGGAAAGTATTTTACGGAAAAAGTACCGTACGGCTATAACTACGCTGATCACGATAGTGAAATCCGTGATTTAGGGGCAGGCGCATCGATGCATGGGATGCACGTTGCGGGTACGGTCGGAGCAAACGGGGATGAAGCAAACGGTGGTATCAAGGGGGTTGCTCCTGAGACACAATTGCTAGCAATGAAGGTATTCGGAAACGACCCAGGAATGCCATCTACATTTAGCGATATCTACATCAAAGCAATCGATGATGCGATTGCCCTCGGTGCGGATGTCATCAACATGAGTCTCGGATCGACGGCATCGTTCGTCAATGCGGATGATCCGGAACAACGCGCAATCGTCAACGCGATGAACAACGGGATTTTATGCGCGATCTCTGCCGGGAACTCGGCATTTACAGGACATGGTGCAGGCAATCCGTATACAGCGAATCCTGACATCGGTGTCGTAGGATCTCCAGGGCTGATCAGCCAAGCGTTACAAGTCGCATCGCTAGAGAATACGAAATTGACGCTTGAAGGCATGGCACTGACGATCGACGGACAGGATGCTGGTTACTTGGCGTATCAAAAGCAGGACTCGCCGAATCCGATTAAGGTGTTCAACAAGGAGAAGCAAGACGTCATCTATGTCGGTGATGGTCAAGCATCGAACTACGAAGGAAAAGATGTCAAAGGCAAAGTCGTCTTTGTCGTGCGTAATGGCAGCTTTAACTACGGCATGATCCAAGCAGAAGCGGAGAAGCAAGGGGCAGCTGGGGTCATCGTTCGTGGACGAGTTGATCACGGGGATTATGTCAGTATGGCACTCAACAATCCGACGATTCCGATGGTGACGCTCAGTATCGCGGACGGGAACGATCTTGAAGCAAAAGCAAAAGCAGGGAAAGCGATTGCTGTGACGTTCGATGGAAAAGCAGTCTCAGCAGATAACCCAGTAGCGGGCGAGATGTCTGATTTCACGTCATGGGGTGTGACACCGAACCTTGATTTCAAGCCAGAAATCACGGCACCAGGTGGGAAAATCTACTCGACACTTAACGATAACGAGTATGGTGTCATGAGTGGTACTTCGATGGCAGCACCGCACGTCGCAGGAGGAACAGCACTCGTCATGCAGCGAATCGCAAAAGACTTTAAGGTCAATGGCGCGACACGCGTGAAATTAGCGAAGAATATTCTCATGAACACATCACGTCCACAGCTTGATAAAGGGCAATATAACGCTGAAGCAAAAACAGGTAGTTTCTATTCGCCACGTCGCGAAGGCGCTGGTTTAATGGATCTTCATGCTGCGATGAAAACACCAGTCGTCGTCACGGAAACGAAATCAGGTGAAGGAAAGGCTGCACTCAAAGAAGTCGGTGAGAAATTCACGTTTACGCTTGATTTGAAAAACTACAGTAGCGAAAAAGTGACGTATCAATTAGCCGGTACGGTTCAATCGGATCTCGGTGCAGAAGGAACAAACTTCCTTGAAGCAAACGGTATTTTCAAGAAAAATTCAGTGGATGCAGTCGATCCGAATAAAGGAACATTCCCAATCTCATTCGTAGTCGGTTCGAAGAAAGCAAGTTCTGTCTCCATCAATCCTAAGAGCTCAACGAAAGTAAGCGTATCGGTCGATTTGAAAGATACAGTCGATTGGGCAAACGGTCTTCCACTTGAGCAAGTCTTTGAAAATGGGTACTTCGTTGAAGGTTTCGTTCGCTTGATCGATACGAAGAGTAAAAATCCAGAATTGACGGTTCCATACGTCGGATTCAAAGGAAAATGGGATCAAGCACCAATCGTCGATGCGCCGCGTTATGACGAAGAGAAAACATTCTACGGATTAACCGGGCTAGCGACAGAAGTAAAAGATGATTTCGAGTTTCTCGGAACGAATACAGCAGGAAAAGTCGTTGAAAACAAGGTAGCGTTCTCGCCGAACAATGATGGAAGCGTGGATGAAGCGTTCCCAGTTCTCTCGTTCCTGCGTAATGCAAGAAAAGTCGAGTATTCGATTCTTGATCGTAATAAAACAACGCTCCGTAAATTAGATCTACAAACAGACGTCGTGAAGAACTATTATGATAGCGGTTCGGAAGATGGATTCACACCAGTCACAAGTGCGGCTTGGGATGGGACAGTCAACGGAAAATCAGTCAAAGACGGTCTTTACTATTACCAAGTTAAATCAGTCATCGATTATCCGAATGCGAAGTGGCAGTCGAATCTCTTCCCAGTCTATATCGATACGAAAAAACCAGCAGCAACAGTTCAATGGGATACTGCGAAAGAAACACTTTCGTGGACAGCAGGCGATCAAGGAACCGGTGTAGCGTCGTATGATATTCTCGTCGATGGAACAAGTGTCTTAAAACAGCCGCTTGCACCGACAGAAAAAGCATATGAACTCAAAGGTCTCTCAAAGTCTGCGAAGATTGATTTCGTCGTAAAGGATTACGCTGGAAACACAGTGATGAAGTCCGTGAACACGACAGGAATCGATAAAGCAGTACCGACTGTCCAAATTGATACACCAGTTGCACTCGGTCTTTCGACATCTAAAGTGGTTAATATTGCCGGTCATGTATCAGATGAGTCAGGCATCAAATCATTCAAGATTAACGGAAAAACGGTTCAGCTCCGTTTTGACGCAGCAAAACAGCAGTATGTGTTCAGCCACGATGTGACCTATACGAAAGATGGTGTCAAATCGTTTAAGGTTGAAGCCTATGATGGAAAAGGAAATCGCTTAGTATTTAGCCGCCAAGTCATTCTGGATTCGACATTACCGACATTAAAAGTGACAGCACCAAAAACAGTATCAGCCAAAACAAAGACAGCATCCCTTAAAATTGTTCTCCAAGATAACTATGATGAGATTCGATTTGATATGAATGATAATGCCGTATATCGTCATACATTCAAGGAACCATATCAGATGAGAGCCTTTAAAAAGACGATCACGAAAAAAGTGACGCTCAAAAAAGGTAAAAACACGTACAACTTGAAACTGAAGGATCTCGGTGGACACGTTGTTACGAAAACAGTCGTCATTACGAAAAAATAAGTAACTGAAGATAAAGTCAGGTGGGGATCCGTCTGGCTTTTCTTTGTGTAACGAAGCGCTTTGACGGGTTTATCAGACGAGCGGAGGGGGAATTTTAAAAACAGAAACAAGTCAGAGGGGGAACAACCATGAATCCGTTTACGACCTTAATCGCCTTCATCGTAGGGTGTCTCGTCTTATATCTTGGTATCCGTGATCGAAACGGCTGGTTAATTGGCGTCGCGATGATACCGCTCGCGATTGTTGCCTATAGCGTCATCTATCTGATCATCCAGGTCAGTGCGTAGTCTCTAATGAAAGATGTCTTGTCCGAAGCGGCAGGACGTCTTTTTTTTTGGAAATCGTACTAAAGATGAAACCGATGCAGTAAAATGTAAGTATATGACAGTATAGGGGGCGGGAGATCATGGAACACGTACATACACAAACGGAAGCATTAGCGACGCTATACGAAGAGATGCACCAGAAGACGAAGACCGGCATGTGGATCATGCTTGCGGCATTTCTAGCACTTAGCAACACACTGGAAAAACCAGTCTACGCCATGATCGTTCCATTACTGTACTTTAGCTATGACATGTTCGTACAACGCAAGCGGTTCGCGCTTGTAGCAGAGTATACCTCACAGGCTTCAGCAAGACGGCTCTATCAGGTGCATGTGTTAATCGGTATCTTACAATATGGGGCACTCGCCGGGTTAATCGTTTGGGCAGTCGATCGACCGAATACATCCTTCTTGATCGGACTGATCATCGTTGTCATCCCGTTCTACTGGATTTGTCGAAAAACGCTAGAGTTCGTCTCACGAAAAATCGATCCAACATATGTGACGGAAAAAGAAATTAATCAAGCCCGTTAGAGGAGATGGTTTTATGCAAACGGCTCGTGAAGAACGTCTACAAAAACTAGCCCTCGCGTACCGGGACGTCGAGTGGCTGGGAGTACGCTGGTACTGGAACGTATTTATGTTCGTGACGGTTGGTATCTTGATTGAGTGGAGCAATATTGGAGCTTTGATTCTATTGATTCCCGCTGTCTTTCTCGGATCAGATTTTCGTTATCAATTAAAAAAACGAAAAATTTTAGAAGGTTATATCTCATCAAAAGCACAGATTCGCCGGCAATTTCTACTTCGGATCGGTAGTCACGTCTTGCTGTATACCGTATTGACGATCGTCATCATTCAGACGATCGATAGACCATTCTGGCAGATGTTTGTGGCAATCTTTACGATTTTAACACCGCTTTACTTGATCAGTGAATGGATCATCCGACGCGACGGAAAACGTGATCCAGATTATATCAGTGACGTTGAAGTTGCCCGCTTCGTCAGACAGAAAGGAACTTCGCAATGGAACACTTATTCGAGCGACAAGCACGTCTGAATCTATTGGTACGTCCTGTGCGTGTCATCGCTTATTTCTTTTTGATTCCTGGATTGATTTTTGCGGTACCTGCTTGGTTTATGCCGGAAAGTTCATCCGTCTTTCTCCCAGTCATGTTCTTTTTTCTCTGCGCGACGGCAGTCGCTCGGGAAATCGTTCGGCTACGACTCATGAAGTCGTATTTAACACCATCTATCTATCAACAGACTGTTCAAAAGGTCGCCCGTCTGACAATCATCGGTTATGTCGTGGCATGGCTGATCGCCGTCGTCATGCTGTCGATTCCAAGTGCCCCTGGGTATTTATTCGTCGTCTTCCTTTTTTGGATTGGTGGAGTCAGTCTTGGCGTCACTCGACTGAACCGGTTAGCCAAACAAATCGATCCGGCGTACGTCACGATGGGGGAAATCGAACGCGCGTGGTGGAAACGGTAAAGCAAAAAATCCGCCTCAATCAGCGAAAGACGCTGTTTGATGCGGATTTTTGATTATTTTTTTAACAAAAGATAGATGAAGTACGGTGCGCCGATCAAGGCGACGACGATACCCGCTGGTACGCCATCCGGTCCAGCGATGTTGCGTCCGATCGTATCAGCGAATGCAAGCAACCAGCCACCGAGCAACAGGGCAATTGGCAGGAAAAATTGATGTCGTGGTCCAACAAGGGCGCGGGCGATGTGTGGTGCCATCAGACCGATGAAGGAAATCCCACCTGTCACGGACACAGCAGCAGCAGCGAGCGCGACGGCCGTCAACAGGAGCTGGATCCTTTCTTTTTCAATCGCGACCCCGACACCGATCGCGACCGGTTCATTCAAGGCAAGCAGATTGAGCTTATTCGCCTTATAGAACGTCAGCGGAATCAAGACGAGTAACCACGGTAAGAGCGAGTAGACGAAAATCCAGTCCGTGCCCCAGATATTACCGGCAAGCCACTTGGCGATGAAGTCGACCTTTTCCCGACGCGTCGATGAAATCAGGATGACCATGATGCCGGATAACGCCATCGAGAAGCCGACACCGGTCAAAATCAAGCGGATCGGTTGGAGTCCTTGGACACGGTCGTACGAGAAAAGATAGATTGCTGTTGCGGTTACGAGTGCGCCGAGAAAGGCAGCAATCGGTAACAGGTAAATGAATGATCCGACATCGGTCGGGAAGTAAAGGAAGAACAAGGCGACGGCGACGCCAGCACCCGTGTTGATACCGATGATACCCGGGTCAGCCAGTTCATTTCGGGTGATTCCTTGTAAGATCGCACCCGATAAGGCGAGTGCCATCCCGGCCATGACGGTGATGAGCAAGCGTGGTAGACGGAGCGAATAGAGGACGAATTCCTCTTTGAACGACCCGTTTCCAAGTAACGTCGGGAGCAGACGATCATACGATAGCGATGCGGGTCCAAGACCGATGCTGACGATGAGTGTTGCAATCAATAGTGCCAGTAACGTCCAAAACGTCAGTTGCTGGCGACGTCGTAAGCGAGATTCCATCATGAGAAAGCACGCCCTCCTTTCCGAACAATCAAGAGGAAGAACGGTAGTCCGAGCATCGAGACGATTGCGATGACCGGAGTCTCATAGGGCGCATATAATGTCCGTCCGATCGTATCAGCAAGCAACATGAATGTCGCACCGAAGATCGCGGTCATCGGCAGGATGAACCGATAGTCCGTCCCGACGATTGCGCGGACGATATGCGGAATCATCAGCCCGATGAACGCCATATTGCCGACGAGTGCTACGGCAGCACCCGCAAGCAGGATGACGACGACGTAAAGTACCGCCTTGATGCGCTGGATATTCTGTCCGAGTCCGAGCGCGACTTCTTCCGATAGACTAAGAATCGTCAATTGTCGTGAGAAGATGAACGCAATCACGATTCCAATCGCAATGACCGGAGCGATGACTTGGAGTTGTCCCCAGGTCGAACCGACGAGTCCGCCAGACGTCCATTGGGAGACGTCTTGAGCAATCTTGAAATAGATCCCAACCCCTTCGGCAATTGCATATAGAAAAGCGGAGATAGCGGAACCAGCAAGTACGATCCGGAGCGGCGAGAAACCACCTTTTTTTGAAGCCCCGATTCCGAAAACAAGTGCTGCTCCAAGAGCTGCTCCGACGAAACACGCAAGCATGATGCCGAAGTAGTCAATCTTCGGGAACAGGACGATGACGAGCGCGAGTGCCGCGTTCGCACCTGCTGTCAGACCAAGCAAACCGGGATCAGCAAGGGGATTCCGTGTCATCGCCTGCATGATGGCACCAGAGACACCAAGAGCTGCCCCTACGAGGATGGCTGCCAGTTCGCGAGGTAAACGGATTTCTTGGACGATTTTTGCTTTTTCATTTAACGGTCCGAACGTCAAGGCATTCCAGACTTCGCGTATTGTCGTATCGGCAGCGCCAAACGTCATCGCGATCCAGAACATCCCTAAAAAGAGGACGAGACCGAGTGTGATTTTAATGCCGAACGGAATTCGACCAGCTGACATGAATGTCGCCTCCATTTCTGATTCAGGGAGTAAGCCGCAAAAAAAGGGAGGGATCCCGCAGGTTCCCTCCCTTATTCATTATGCGCCAAGGAAACTTTTCTTGAAGAACTCGAGTTGACGTTCGAGCGTGAGAGGATCGTTGAAGTAGAACTCCTTCGAATCGACTTCGAAGACACGATCGTTTTTGACAGCTGGAATGTTTTTGAACGTATCCGTTTTTGTAAATGAGTTGTCTGCTTCCGCACTCTTGCTGAAGACGAGGTAGTCACCTGCGTATTCAGGAAGGACTTCTGGTGACAACGCGTAGTATCCGTCTTTTAATGCCATCTTCGTAACTTTATCTGGCATTTTCAACTTCATCTCTTGATAAAGAATCTCTGTTCCACGACCCCAGTTGTTGCCGAAGACGTAAAGTTGTTTATCGAAGCTTTCGATGACAGACACGGTTGTATCTTCACCGATTTTTGCTTTGATGTCTTTACCGGCAGCAGCAGCGCGTGTTTTGAAGTCTTTGACCCAGTCACGTGCTTCTTGTTCTTTGTTGAGCAATTTACCGATTTCGATATGTTGCGTCAAGTAGTCGACTTTTCCGTATGTGTACGTGACCGTCGGCGCAATCTTTTTGATTTTATCGAGGTTTTTCGTTGTCGAGTAGCCGATGATCAAGTCTGGCTCGAGTTCGATGATTTTTTCAACGTTCTCTTCCGAAACTTCCGTTACATCTTTGAGCTTGTCGAACTTCGGATTCGCTTTTGACCACGAATCGACACCAACGACAGGTACGTCGAGTGCCATGACGTTGCCGGCGAACCCTGCGAGGACAACGACACGTTTTGGATTAGCCGGAACTTTGATGTCGCCGTTCTCCGACTTGTACGTGATTGTCTCGTTTTTCGAACCAGATGCTGCATCGTTCTTCTTCTCTGTATTGCCACACGCTGCGATGACGAGTGTGAGAATGAGTAAAACCGGTAAAAGTAGTTTCTTCATGATTCAATCTCCCTTAATTAAGTTGTAGGTGATACACATCGGCTTGTTCGTCCGCGGATCGCGTCCGATTTCAGCGTCGATATGGAATACTTCTTGTAAGACATCTTTTGCGATGACTTCCTCGCACGTCCCGGCTTTGACGACTTCGCCGTTTTTCATGGCGATGATGTAGTCGGCGAAGCGTGCCGCTTGATTCAAATCATGTAAGACCATGACGATCGTCCGTCCTTCGGTCCGGTTGAGATGCTCGAGTAGCTCGAGCACCTCGAGTTGGTGGGCGAGGTCGAGGTAAGTCGTCGGCTCATCGAGGAAGATGATGTCCGTCTCTTGGGCAAGTGCCATCGCAATCCAGACCCGTTGACGTTGACCACCCGACAACGCGTCGACCGGACGATGTTTGAACGCCATCGTATCCGTTGCTTCGAGTGCCCAATCGATGATCTCGTAATCGTGTTTCGTCAAGCGTCCGAATCCTTTTTGATAAGGGAAACGACCGTATGAGACGAGCTCTGCGACCGTTAGACCACTTGCACTTTCCGGAGTTTGTGGCAGAATAGCCATTTTCCGAGCAAGCAGCTTCGTGCTTTCCTTCGCGATATCGAGACCATCGAGCAACGCACGTCCCGATTGATGGGGAATAATCCGTGTCATCGCTTTCAGCAAAGTCGATTTACCGCATCCATTCGCACCGATGATCGTCGTAATCTGACGATCGGGAATCTGGACGGATAAGTCTTTGACGATGGGACGATCACCGTAGCCGATATTGATTTCTTCTGTTGCTAGACGTACCATGAGCGACGACTCCTTCGTTTTCTCTCCGTTTTCACTGATAATGATTATCACTATCGTCTCACTAACCATACCAGTCCCATAAAAACGCTGTCAACATTTTTTCTTGTGTTCAAGAGATGTTCACGTTATCATGAGGGAGTGAGAATGATAATCAATAACAATCGAGGATGAGGAGTGAGTGAGATGAGGGAACAAGAGTTGTTCGACGTAACGATCATCGGTGGAGGACCAGCAGGGTTATATTCGACGTTCTATAGTGGTCTTCGGGGTATGAAGACGAAATTGATCGAGTATCAAGCAGAACTCGGAGGAAAACTGCACGTCTATCCGGAAAAGATGATCTGGGACGTCGGTGGACAACCGCCGATCACCGGTGAAAAACTCATGGCTCAACTCGTCGAACAAGGATTGACGTTCCAACCAACTGTTCAATTGAATGAAAAGATCATCTCGATTGCAAAAGACGTCTTCGGAAACTTCGTCTTAGAAGCCGAATCGGGTCGGATTCATTATTCGAAGACGGTCATCGTCGCAGTCGGTGGGGGAATCCTCAATCCACAAAAATTAAAAGTCGAGGGCGCGGAACGCTTTGAAGTCTCGAACTTGAACTATACCGTTAAATCGATTGAACGCTTTAAAGGAAAGACCGTCATCGTATCAGGTGGTGGGAACTCGGCGATTGACTGGGCGAACGAGCTCGAACCGGTCGCAAAAAAAGTCTACGTCACGTATCGCCGAGATTGTTTTTCAGGGCACGAGGCGCAAGTCGACCAGCTCGTCAAAAGCTCAGCTGTTTGCCTCTTGAACACGACGATTCACAAGTTGATCGCAAGTCCCGATCATCAACGGATCGCGTCGGTTGAATTGATCGACTGTCAAACGGATGAAATCGTTGAGATTCCGATTGATGAAGTCATCATCAATCATGGGTATGAACAGGATGCGGCCTTGCTTGACGCCTGTGATCTAGATATCGCACGGGCTGATGATTTTTACATCGCTGGAAATGCGGCGAGTGAATCGAGTGTACCGGGTTTGTATGCAGCAGGAGATATTCTTTCGCACGACGGGAAAGTCCATTTGATCTCGGGTGCCTTCCAAGATGCGGCAAACGCCGTCAACCGAGCGAAACGTTTCATCGAACCGGAAGCACCAAAAGTAGCGATGGTCTCGTCACACAATGAAGTCTTTAAAAAACGCAACCGCGCGTTGATTGAGGAACGCGTCAATCAATAATATTGAATAATGTTAAAACGTCCAAAATGCTTGGAAACAAGCGGATTTTGGATGTTTTTTTGTATATATTTCGTTTTTGTACTATAACAGGAGGATTTGACAATGTGCTGTATTTAAGACAAAATTCTAGTTATGTTCCACTACATGTAGGATACAAGTAAGACGGATGTATAAGGAGGAAGAGTATGACAACTACGAAACGTAAGCCAATTGGCCTTGCCTGGCAGATTTTAATCGGCTTGATTCTCGGGATCACAGTCGGTGGTGTATTTTATGGGAATCCCCATGTCGCGGAGTGGCTCAAGCCAATCGGTGACATCTTTATCCGGATGATGAAAATGATTGTCGTCCCAATCGTCTTCACGACGATCGTCCTCGGTGTCTCATCGGTCGGTAGCCCGAAAAGTCTCGGACGTCTCGGTGTTAAGACGCTCGGTTACTTCACGATCGTGACGATGATTGCCATCTTCACGGGATTATTTGCAGCAAATCTGATTGAACCGGGTGCTGGTATCAATATGTCGACACTCGATAAAACGGATATCTCATCGTATGTCGCAACAGAAGAAACGACAAAAGACGAAGGACTCGTCGAAAAAATCGTCAACATCGTGCCGACGAACATTCTCGATGCGATGGTCCGCGGGGATATGCTTGCTATTATTTTCTTCTCAGTCTTATTCGGACTCGGTGTCGGTTTTGCAGGAGAGAAGGGTCAACCGGTCATTCGTTTCTTTGAAGGTGTCGCAGCGGCGATGTTCAATCTCGTTAACATCGTTATGAAGTTCGCACCGATCGGTGTCTTTGCCTTAATCGGTGTGACAGTCTCGACGTTTGGGATTGACTCGCTTGGTTCGTTATTTAAGCTTATCGCGACATTATACGTCACTGCTCTTCTCTTTATGGTCATCGTCTTCGGTGGCATCATGAAGTGGGTTGGTGTTCGGGTATCGGACTTCGTCCGAGTTTTCAAAGATGAATTGCTACTGACGTATTCGACAGCCTCTTCAGAAACAGTTCTTCCACGAATCATGGAAAAATTGGAGAAGATGGGCGTTCCGAAATCAATCGTCAGCTTCGTCGTACCGACGGGTTATTCGTTTAATCTCGATGGATCAGCACTCTATCAAGCGCTCGCAGCTTTGTTCATCGCGCAGATGTACGGCATTGATCTTTCGATTGGGACTCAAATCACACTCGTCTTCGTCTTGATGCTGACATCAAAAGGGATGGCTGCCGTTCCAGGCGTCTCATTCGTCGTGTTACTTGCAACACTCGGTACGGTCGGTATCCCGGCAGAAGGACTTGCCTTCATCGCAGGGATTGACCGAATCATGGATATGATGCGCTCGGTTGTCAACGTCACAGGAAACACGCTCGCTTCACTTGTCATCGCGAAGTGGGAAGGTGTTCTTGATGAAGACCAACTCGATACGTTCATGTCGACAGAAAATAAGAAAGACGACGTCCGCAGTGCGTGATCGTCGTAGGTATTGGGAAGGACTGACTTGTCAGTCCTTCTTTTTTTCGTATGTAAAAATAGATTAAAGTAGATTGTTTTTAAAGAAAACTTCTTATTTTTGATTATAATTAAATTTATATTTAATATTATTAATTTTAAAGTCAATATTATTTATATAATCATAGAGAAGAGGCGATAGGATGCAAATGGTAGGAATCGTCATTGGTATTGTCACAGTCTGTATCGTACAATTTTACTTGGCGAGACGTGGAAGACTCTTTAGTCTCATCATTCCAGCCATCATCATCGGTCTCGGAATTTACTGGTATTACGGAACAGGACCACACACATCGGATCGAGAATCAGTGATTCGGATGGGGACGTTTGCCGGCATATGTTTGATGATCTCAATGGCTGAGATGGGCGTCGATTCGCGTCGCAAACAATTGAAGCGTGAGAAAGAGCGGATGGAGATTCAAGATTTGTAAGAGAAGTGAGGGAACACGATGGAACGACAAGACGTACCTGCCTGGGTACTGGCACTTGAACAGGAGCATCTCGAGTTCATCCGGAAGTTCGTCTTAAGCTCCGGTTCGTTGAAGGACATGGCAAGCGCCTATCAAGTGTCTTATCCGACCGTCCGGGCGAAGTTGAACCAGTTGATCGAGCGGATTGATTCGGTGCAACAGGAAGATGTCGAATTCGTCAATATGATCAAGAACTTGGTCCTCGATGAGCGGTTAAGTCTCGATGTGGCGAAAACGATCATCGATTCCTACCGCAAAGGACAAGCGAAAGAATAAACCAAAAAACGAGATTTCCGCATGACGGAAACCTCGTTTTTTTATTGCTTATCGTTCTTTTTATCTTGTTCCTTCTTGATCATCTTCTTTGCTGCTGAGCGGAAGCGGAAAATCAGGTAGAGACGATAGAAGTCGATTGCGGCGAACAACGTCAGGAGGATCGTCCAGAAGTTGAAGACCGTTCCTGCCTCGACTGAGTTGTTGTAGGCGAGGAACATAAAGAGAACACCGAAGATGGCATAGAACACTGCCATGAAGTTCGAGCTTTGACGCATGAAAACACGACCTTTCGTAAATTAAGACATCGCGTAGATGGCGAGTACGACGATTCCGTTGTTAAAGACATGAATGGCGATTGGAGCAAGGATCCGGCGCGTCTTGACGAAGACGAGCGAGAAGACGAAACTCATCGCGACATAGATCAAAAACTTGTTATCTTGGTGGATCAGGGCGAATAAGCCACCCGTCAGGATGAAGCTAAAGAAGAAGCCGAGCTTCGATGAAAGATTGCCGAACATGATGTGCCGGAACAAGAACTCTTCCATGATGGGTCCTAGCAAGACGACCATGACTTGTAAGAGTGGGATGACTTGGATTGCTTGGATGATCTGATCCGTATTTTGTGATTTCGCGACATTCTCAATTCCACCTGCCATCCAGGCATCGATTAAGTTGACGCTGATCAAGAGTGCATACAGGAGCGCAATCCCGATCCCGATCCATTTTAAGGTATCCATCGGATCGGTTTGACGTCCTTCTGCCTTCCACTTCTGCCAATCAGGGCGTAAGCAGTAGTAGGAGACGATGACGGCAACCGTGAAGCCGATTGCAAGCCACCAGCCGGCGACGTCAGCAATGATGTTCTTCGGCAGGAAATACTGGAACGAACCCGGAACCAATTGGACGATCAGATAGATGATGATCGGAATGACGTGACGCTTTTGCCATTTCTCCGCCATCAGGAAAGGCAGACTGATTGGATTTTTCATCGTACAGGACACAACTCCTTTGTAATGAAGGTACTGTCCCGATTGTAACAAACAAACGGTCCGGGCGCACGATTGACGATGATTCAAAGGTGTCGATTTCGGGAAAACGGATAAAGGTTCAGGCTTGAATTCAGGAGAGAAAGCGTATAAGATAAAAATATGTTAGCACTCAACGAAAGTGAGTGCTAAAAAACAGTCATTTTCAAGGAGGATGTTTCGCATGTTAAAACCACTTGGTGATCGCATCGTGATCGAAGTCGTTAAAAAAGAAGAAACAACACTCGGAGGAATCGTTCTTCCTGGGTCAGCGAAAGAAAAACCACAAGAGGGTAAAGTCGTCGCTGTCGGTACAGGCCGTGTGACAGAGCAAGGCGTACGTGTACCACTTGAAGTGAGTGTCGGAGATCACGTCATCTATGCACAATATGCCGGTTCGGAAGTCAAAGTCGACGGCAATGAATACTTAATTTTACGCGAAAGCGATATTTTGGCAGTAGCCGAGTAATTCAGTCAATCATCTAAAGGGGGATTTCAGTCATGGCAAAAGAGATTTTATTCAGTGAAGAAGCACGTCGGGCAATGCTCCGCGGGGTCGACGCATTAGCGGATGCAGTCAAAGTCACGATCGGACCAAAAGGACGCAACGTCGTCCTCGAGCGGAAGTTCGGTTCACCACTTATCACGAATGATGGTGTGACGATCGCGAAAGAAATCGAACTCGAAGATCACTTCGAGAACATGGGTGCAAAACTCGTCGCAGAAGTTGCCTCAAAAACGAATGAGATTGCAGGGGATGGTACGACAACAGCGACAGTCCTCGCACAAGCGATGATTCGGGAAGGTCTCAAAAACGTCACAGCGGGCGCAAACCCGATGGTCATCCGTAAAGGAATCGAAAAAGCGGTCCGTCGTGCTGTCGAAGAGTTGCATACAATCGCTAAACCGATTGAAGGTAAAGAAGCGATTGCACAAGTCGCAGCCATCTCAGCAGCAGACGAAGAAGTCGGTCAATTGATCGCAGAAGCGATGGAACGTGTTGGTCAAGATGGTGTCATCACGATCGAAGAATCACGTGGCTTCACGACAGAACTCGACGTCGTCGAAGGGATGCAGTTCGACCGTGGTTACGCGTCACCATACATGATCACGGATTCAGATAAGATGGAAGCGGTCCTTGAGAACCCTTATATCCTCGTCACGGACAAAAAGATCTCGAACATTCAAGAGATTCTTCCGGTGCTTGAGCAAGTCGTTCAACAAAACAAACCACTCTTGATCATCGCGGAAGACGTCGAAGGTGAAGCACTCGCAACACTCGTCGTCAACAAACTCCGTGGTACGTTCAACGCGGTAGCGGTCAAAGCACCAGGCTTTGGTGATCGTCGGAAAGCGATGCTTGAGGACATCTCGATCGTCACAGGCGCAGAGTTGATCACAGAAGACCTCGGTCTTGATCTGAAGGAAACACAAATCACGCAACTCGGTCGCGCCTCAAAAGTCGTCGTTTCAAAAGACAACACGACGATCGTCGAAGGACACGGACACGGGGATTCGATCGAAGCACGCGTCGGTACGATCCGTGCGCAAATCGAAGAGACGACAAGTGACTTCGATCGTGAGAAATTACAAGAGCGTCTTGCGAAACTCGCAGGTGGCGTAGCAGTCGTCAAAGTCGGGGCGGCAACGGAGACAGAGCTCAAAGAACGTAAGCTCCGGATTGAAGATGCACTCAACGCGACACGTGCAGCGGTCGAAGAAGGTATCGTCGCAGGTGGGGGAACAGCTCTCATTCATGTCACGAAAGCTGTCGAATCGATTCTGTCGGTTTCAACAGGCGACGAAGCGACAGGTGTCAACATCGTTCTTCGTGCACTTGAAGCACCACTTCGTCAAATCGCGGAAAACGCGGGTCAAGAAGGTTCGGTCATCGTTGAGCGTCTCAAGCACGAAGCACCAGGAATGGGCTACAATGCGGCAACAGACGAGTATGTCGACATGATCGAGACAGGAATCGTCGACCCGGCGAAAGTGACGCGTTCAGCACTTCAAAACGCAGCATCGGTTTCAGCGATGTTCTTAACAACGGAAGCAGTCATCGCTGATAAACCAGAACCAGCTGGATCTGCTCCTGCAATGCCTGATATGGGCGGTATGGGTGGAATGGGCGGAATGATGTAAGCTATTTTCGTCTTAAGTACCGAATCCTAGTAAATAGGGTTCGGTACTTTTTGTTTGCAATAGTATACTTAATATTTGGAAGAATTACATACAGCGTATTCCTCACATTTAAGAATAAGAAGAGAGGTCGACAATTAAGTGAATGAAATTTTAAAAGGCATAGTAACGTCAGGTACGCTCATCGTCGCAATCGGTGCCCAAAACGCGTTTGTTCTTAAACAGGGTTTACTGAAAAATAATATTTTCTGGGTAGCGCTAGTATGTTTCTTATGTGATGTGTTGTTGATGTGTACAGGTGTACTAGGCGTCGGTACTGTTATTAAGAATAATACGTTTGCAAATGTTGGTCTTGCGATTATCGGAGGACTATTTTTACTCTTATACGGATTCAAATCTTTCCGTAGTGCATTATCGTCATCACATACAATTGATATTTCAACAAATCCTAAAGTCATCCCCATTCACAAAACGATCTTACTCACATTAGCAATTACACTTTTAAATCCACATGTGTATTTAGATACAGTCGTCGTGATAGGTGGAATAGCTGGAATAGCTGGAACTTTGACATTTGATCAAAAAGTTAATTTCTTGATCGGAGCACTGATTGCCTCATTTGTCTGGTTTTTCAGTTTAGGATACGGAGCGAGATGGTTAATTCCTATCTTTAAAAAACCAAAAGCTTGGAAAATATTAGATTTTGGAATAGGATGTTTGATGTTTTGGTTATCGTATCAGTTGATTCAGTTTGCTTTAGAAAAAAGTTAAAAAGATATTTAACGGAATAAGGAGCAACTGAAAAATATGAAGGATGATGAGATTCTAAATGTAGTTGAACAAATGTCTGAAGAAGAGTACCTCTACAATGAAGAATTGAAGTGCTATACGAACGAAGGCTCACCATCTGACTTAGCGTATGAAAGAGTGAGTCAATTGAAGGGTGCGAATATGCTTCCAATATTGAACACTTTACTCGACAAAGTAAAACAAGCAGAAAAAAAACAACATCTTTATTTTATGATTGGAACGATTGGTGTGAATTCGAGAGATATTCGTGCAGGTATGTTATTACTTGAGAAACTAGAGCAGGAGACAAAGCCAATATTTCTCGAAAGCATTTTAGAAGAACTAGCAAAACAACAATACATCTATGATGCAGAACAAATTGTAAAATACGTAGACGATTCTCGGTCGTCTGTTCGAGAGGCTGCGATTCAAGCATTACGAGTGTGTCGAGGTGAAGTAGCAGAGGATGCATTAATTCGTTTGATTACGACATCAAATAACTCTTTTGATGTCGTGAGTGCTAATTTTGTTTTAGCAACGATTGGAACAGAACGAGCCGTTCCTTATTTGATTCCTTTGTTAGATCATTCTCGAGGCGACGTTAGGCATTCGGCTCTAGCTGCACTGAGTGAACTTGGAAATGGATTAGATCTTTCGATATTTTTGCATGGACTAAAAGATCGATCCAGCAATGTGAGAGAGTATGCGTTGGTCGCAATTGAGCGACATGGTAATGAAGTAGCGATTGAACCGGTAATCAAACGTTTACAAACATTGTTGAAGCAAACGCGACAAATACAAACGGATGAAGTCCTGATCGCTCTTCGATTTTTATATCGCTATCAGCATTCCTGTCAGACGATTCCTAAACTATTTCATTGGATCATTCAAACAAAAAGAGGGGTCTTGTTTGACGAAGAATGGCAATGGCTCGAAGATCATTTTACTTGCTACTGATGGATTCGTAAAAGTAACGCAACGAATAAACAAGCCTGACTAATCATGAGACATGAACGAAGTCAGGCTTGTTTATTATGAAAATTAGACACGATGTGATTAATTCAGTTCGTTCTCTTCGATGATCTTATCCGACAGTTTTAACTGTTTACTCACATCTTTGACCTGATTCCGACAGAACTTCATCTCGACCTTTTTCTCAGTCTGTACATCATAACAAGTGCCTTCGCCTGATGCTTTCGTCAAATCCGCTTCATAGTAATAGTCTTTATAGCGGAACGAACCATCACGGAAACCTGTCAGATTCGGCTTGTCGTCGATGAGGGATTGTCCCATCATATAGGACGTTTTGAGATTCAACAGATCAATGATCGTAGGTGCGATATCAATTTGTCCGCCATTCTCTTTCATGACCCGACCGGTTTGCTGGTCGGGTTTTTTGATGAAGAGTGGGATGCGTCGTTCGAGTTCGAAAGCTGCTACTGGAGACGAGACATCTGCTTTTTTGCGCATCTCACTGCCTTCATTGACGAGTCCACTATCGTGATCGCCATAAAAGATGACGAGGGACTGATCCCAAAGATCGCGTTGTTTCAACTCGTCGATCATCTTTCCGATACCAGTATCGACGTAATGAACGGTTTGGTAATACCGTTTCAGCATCGGATCCTCATAGCCGGACAGATCAAGCTTCTGGTCTTCCTTGTCGATCTCATACGGCGTATGACTCGTCAACGCGACTAAAAACGAGAAGAACGGTTCTTGCAGCGTCTTCATGTGATCAATCGATTCGAGGAAGAATTGTTGATCGTTTAGCGCCATCCCGATTTTCTTCTCTTTTGAATAATCCTTTTGACTGAAGAAGTGCTTAAAACCGATGTTCTTGTAGACATCGTCACGATTCCAGAAGCCTTTTTCATAGGCATGCATCGCGGCCGTATCGTATCCGTTTTTCTCAAGCAATGCAGGAAGTGGCTCGAATTCATTCGTTGGATATTGCGTATAGACAGAGCCTGATTTTAATGGATAAAGTGAAGTGTTCGTAATGAACTCGGCGTCCGAAGTTCGTCCTTCATGCGTCTGGTGGTAGAGCGACGAAAAGTAGAGCGATTCCTTCTTCAACTGATTCAGGTTCGGCGTTACTTCCTCGCCATTGATGGTCTGGTCGATGACAGAAGCCTGGAACGACTCAAGCTGCACCAAAATGATATTCGGCGTCTGCTTCGCACCGGTCGGATTCGTCTTCTCCTTTTGATTGATGCGCTGTTGTTCCTGTGCCGTTAGTCCGTCGCTCGGTCGTCCGGTCACACCTTTGAACACATCCCACCCGTGGTATCCCCAGAAACCAAACAGGTAGTAGTCACGCATATCGGAGATTGTTGCCGTTGGTTGACAATCTTCCGTTAGCGTCCGGTACGTCAGCAGTGAAGCAGACAAGACGATGCCACTAATTGCGAGTAGCCCAGCCGTCCGGCGTCGTGTTTGCTTCGTCGTCACTTCTGGTCGTTTGCGGAAGACAAAGAGTAGTAGTACGAAAATCAAACTATCAGCGAACAAGAGGAAATCTTGCGGTACGATCAAGGCGGTAAAGCCGCTGCTGACGTCACTCATCTGCGTCATCTGTGAGAGGAGCGAGACGGAGAGGAAGTCCTCGAAGTAACGGTAGTACCACATGTCGGAAGCAAGCAAGAAACTATGAGCGAGCAGCAAACCGAGCCAGACCCAGCGGCGTTTATTCCACGGAATCAGTAACGTCCAGCTCGACAGGATCAGTATCCCGGCCAGGTTCATGAGTGTTAAATGGAGCGAAAGATCGGTCTTTGTAAAGTAACTAAACAGCATGAACTTCAGCATGCCGAGTAACAGATAAAGGGTGTAGCGAATCGCCATGGTCAGTACTCCTTACGTGTGTCGTCACACGTTCTTTACCCTAAACGTTTGATGACGGAACGTTCGGATGTGGACAGTCATGTTTGCTCGTTCCATGATGTAGACAAAGAATTGGTCTAAATTTTCTCTTGAATTCAAACAATTGGCGTTAATTTAAATGGAAAGCGGGAATAGAAAGCGTGTACGTCCATCGTCCGTCACTGTCTTTTAAAAAAGGAGAGAAGTCATGTCAAACGTGAAACTAGCGGTCATTTATTACAGCGCAACCGGAACGAACCACCAACTTGCCTCATGGGCAAAAGAAGCAGGAGAAGCAGCAGGGGCAGAAGTCCGTCTTGCGAAAATCAAGGAGACAGCCCCAGCAGAAGCGATCGCTTCGAACCCATTGTGGCAAAAACATACGGATGCAACGCGTGATATCGAAGAAGCGACACCGGATCTACTCGACTGGGCAGATGCAATCATCTTTAGTGTTCCGACACGTTATGGTCATGTTCCGGGACAATTCCAACAGTTCCTTGATACGACAGGCGGACTTTGGGCACAAGGCAAACTCGTCAATAAAGTCGTCAGTGCGATGTCGTCGGCACAGAACCCGCATGGCGGTCAAGAAGCGACGGTTCTCGCGGTCTATACGACGATGTTCCACTGGGGCGCAATCGTTGCGGCACCTGGGTATTCGGATCCTGTCTTGTTTGCTGCAGGCGGAAATCCATATGGTACCTCGGTCACGGTCGACCAAGAAGGCAACATGGTCGAATCGGTCGAACCAGCTGTGCGCCATCAAGCGAAACGGACGGTGGAAGTCGCGAGCCGTCTCAACTCATAAAATTACCTAACTCAAAAAGCGCCGGAATGCTGATTCGCATTCTGGCGCTTTTTCGTATGCATCATGTATGTTGTGTTAATGGAAGTTCAACCGTGAACGTCGAGCCTTGTCCTTCGATTGATTCGACATGGATTTCCCCATCATGTCCACGAGCAATTTCGCGACAAATCGAGAGTCCAAGTCCGGTACCACCGATTTGGCGAGTATCCGAGTTGTCGACACGATAGAATTTTTGGAACAGGTTACTCATTGCTGAAGCCGGGATACCGATTCCATTGTCTTGAATCGCAACTGTGACACGAGTCTCTTGTTGCGTCAGCTGAATCTGGATCGTTCCACCAGCTGGTGAATATTTGATTGCATTGTTGATCAGGTTACTGAACAGTTGGCGAATCTTCTTCGCATCTCCTTCGACGATCAACGGTTCGACATTCCGTGAAATCTGAATCACGTGGGACGAAGATGATAGGCTATGCAACTGTTTCAAATCACGAATCATCGCAACGATATCAAATGGTGCCATTTCGTATTCCTGACGGTTCGCTTCCATCCGTTGCAAGTCGAGGAAGTCGTTGATCAACAGCGATAAACGTTCTGTTTCCGAGTGGACCGCTTCTAAATACGTCTTTTGACGTTTCGGTGGCAAATCGCGCTGAATCATCAGCTCGGTAAAGCCATAGATCGACGAGAGCGGTGTCCGGAGTTCGTGCGAAATCGTCGAGACGAGTTCGTTTTTGATCCGGTCGATCTCGACTTCATTTGTCACGTCCCGTAAGACGAGCAAAATGCCGCGGAACTGCCCGCCATAATGGATACTCTCTGAGTATGTCTTGATGAAGCGGCGCTCGTGATCAATCGAGAAGGTGATGCCTTCGCCGATTTCCCGCTGAACGAATGTCTTTTTCAAGTAACGTTCAAATTCCGGTAGTTGATCCACGCGATGTTTAAGTTGAACGACAGACGATGTGATGTTCATCAGTCCGTTCTCATCGATACTCTCATCAATTGGATGATCAAACAGATCAAGGAGCGGTCGGTTGATCAACTGAATGTCACCGTCTGGTTCGATATACACGATCGATTCACGAATCGAGTTCAGCAGTCGTGCCGTTTTCTCTCGTTCGCGTTCAATCTCGTCAAACGTCCGCATCCGAAGTAGGGATAACGCCAGCTGGCGCGCAAAGGCTGCTAGTTCTTCTTGTTCGTAACGATCAAACGGAGCTTGACCACGAGATAAGAAGATATAGGCGATGATTTCGTTTTGACTCGGATCTAGGACCGGTGTGACGGCGCGTGCGACTTCGTGTTCGAATTGCGTATGCGGTCGTTTGTCTTGTCGTGCTTCACGTAGTAACGGTTCGATCGTCGGCATCCAGTCGTCGATCGTCAGGTTCGTCTTCGGATAAAAGACGATATCGATTACTTTCGTACCATCCTTGAAAATCAAGGCGCCTTGCGTCGCATTCGTAATCTCGACCATCTTTTGGATGACGGCAGGATAAGCGCTGATGCTATCACGTGATGCGAGTGTTTCCGTCAATTGGTTCCGTAGACGCAAGTGAGATTCATTCCGTTGCGTCAGTTTCAAGGCATCTTCCAAATTGACGTTCGTCGACATCAATTGGTGTTTATTTTCGATTAAGGCTGTCGCCATTTGATGGAACGATTTACTCAATTCACCGATTTCATCAGCACGATTGAGTGGAATCAAAGGTAACGTATGCTCACCACTCGCAAGTAGTTTACTTTCCTTGCTGAGGAGATGAATTTGTCGCGTCGTCCGTTCGATGAACGGGCGGACGATCAACAAGATGACGAGGAACAGGACGAGTAGGTTGACGAGCCAGATCCACTCGGCATACTTCGTCTGCGTGACGAGTTGCTCTTTCGCACCGATTTCTTTCACGCGGAGACTGCTCCGATAGTTTGTGAACGTACTCTCCATCGTGTTGACGCTTTTACGCATCGTCTCACTGTTCGAGGCATTCATCTTGAACTTCCGATTTGGGTCTCGTGGTACTGCTGGCATCATCGCTTTCAGACTTGGCATCTGCAGAAAGCGTTCGTCAATCTTTCCTTCTTGTTTTGCCTGGACGTATTTAATCAAGCTTGGCATGACGAAATTCGTGTAAGAGTTGTAGAGCGACCGAATATCCGACGCATAGACTTCATCAGCTTTGTACAGACGATTTTTCTCGAACCAAGCGGTCTGTTGTTCAAGTGACACTTTTTTCTCATCGATGACGTCAAGTACCGCGTCATCTCCAAAGACGATATAACCGCGCATTTCGTACTGAAGTGATTGCCAATCGTCCCAAAGTTTCGTCGCCCGGTCTTCGCGCACACTAATCGCATCTAGTTCTTGTTTTGCCTGTGCGACCTGATGATTTGTATAAAAATAGGCGGCGATGGATGAGATGGATAGGGCAATGAGAATCAGATAAAACGACGACATGATCTGTCGACTGATTTTTTGGTTGAACCATTTTTTCATATAGATTATCGATGCCCCTTTATATATTAGAGTCAATCCGAATTAGATGTATTTCTTTAGAATATTTTGTTACCGTAATCGTACATTTTTTAGACGGATAAATATAGTCATAATGTCAAAATTATCTTCAAAGTAAGAGATTCATGTTCACAAAGAACGACAAAAAACAGGACGAGAGCATCGTCCCATCCTGCTTTAATTCATTTAATGATGTTCAACGACAATTTTCCCGATCGTTTTTCCACTCTCGACGAGACGATGTGCTTCTTTTAGATTTTCGGCGTTCATGCCGATCAATGTCTGAGTTACCGTCGTCTCGAGCGTGTGTTCTTCAATCCAAGCTGCGACTTGCGTTAGGATTTCATGTTGACGAATCATGTCATCTGTCTCAAACAGCGGACGGGTGAACATGAACTCCCAAACAAACGTTGCACTCTTTTGTTGCAGCGCACTCAAATCGAGTTTTTGATCTGTCTCGACGATGCTGCAGATTTTCCCTTGCGGTGCAATCACATCGACCATCGTCTCGAAATGTTGGTCTGTCGCATTCAAGCAGAAAATGTAGTCGACATATTGATAACCGAGTGCTTCTAGCTGCGGACGGAATGCCTCGTGGTGATTGATCGTATGATGTGCACCATGTTCTTTCGCCCAGTCGATCGTCTCGTCACGCGACGCCGTTCCGATGACTGTCAGTCCAGCGTGATTCGCGAGTTGCGTCGCGATCGAACCAACACCGCCAGCTGCTCCGATGATGAGGATCGTTTTCTCGAGATTCGATTTAGCATCAAACGTCAATCCGAGACGATCAGTCAATGCTTCGTAGGCGGTTAGTGTCGTCAAAGGCAGAGCGGCGGCTTCACTAAAGGTCAACCGTTCCGGTTTTTTAGCGACGATTCGTTCATCGACGAGTTGAAAATCACTGTTTGAGCCAGGACGTTGAATCGCACCGGCGTAATAAACTTCATCACCAACTTGGAAGAGGGAAGCACCATCACCGACCTCAACGACGACTCCTGATGCGTCATACCCGATGACCTTCGGGGCATCTTCATCTTTCCCGTGGGCACGAACTTTTGTATCGACTGGGTTGACGGAGACGGCTTTGATCTCAACTAATAGATCGTATCCGGATGCTTTCGGGCGTGGCAGTTCCAAATCAATCAGACTCTCTTGTTCTGTTAACGGTAAGTGTCGGTGGAAACCAACAGCGGACATGTTCGACATCGACAATCATCCTTTCTGTATGTGAATCGGTTCTCTCCATCTGTTCCACGCTCGCTTCGTCTTAAAACCAGTTGCGAAACTTTGAAAATGGATTCCCCTTCTGTCGTCAACGTAAGAATCATGGATATATATGGTAGCATATGAGAGTAGCTATCACTTTTAGAAGGAGCGATTTTGTATGTATGACGTCATCTCTTTACCGGCAGGACCGACTCAAGTGACCATTGAACGTTACCTCGTCCATGCGCATCCGCACCCACGTCCGTATCGACCCGCGCGTTTGATTGCCTTACGTCAAAGCGGTGGCGTCATGCATCGGCTGTACCGAACGGAACGGGAAATCGTGCTCTCTGTGCACGAAGCACTCGCACCTCAAGTCCAGCGGCTCTCCTTCTCGCAACAAGAACGTGTTCTAGCGTATATCGAGGAACGGCGAGCGAGCTTCGGTTTTGATGAGGCAGAGGAATATAAATTCTACTTACTCGAAGTGGCGTATGAACTCCGTCATCTTCCACGAACGGATCGACCGATTCGAGCACATACGTATTATCAACTCGATGAGTTATTGTCGGGTCGACCGTTCGTCTTACGCGCTCGAAGTCAAGAGCGCGCAAAATAAGACAGAAAAAAGCAGTCCGCCTTTTCTTGCGTTCATCGCGAGAAAGGGCGGACTGTTTGTTAAAGTGTTGGCGTCGGCTTGACACCAGTCTTTGCATAAGCTTGATCGATTGCGGTTCGAATTTCTTTGACGGAACTGCCTTTTTGATAGGCAACGATTGACTGTGCCGCGATATCAAGGCACGTACCACACGTAATGCCGTGTGTCGTCCAAGTTGTTGACGTAGCAGTCTGCTCTTCGATGAAACAATCATAGTTGCTCGTATGACCAGCAGATTCACCGCAACCACAATAACATGGCATCTTCTTCAACAAATCGGGATATTTAGCGACGGAGTGATAAATCGTTTGAATCGATTGATCCTGCTCATCGAGAAAAGCGGGTAACGTGTCCGGTCCTGCTGTTTTCTCGAGTTGATCACCAGCACCATGACTCGCGTGATCGGTGTGGTCTGCGTGTTGTGTTTCTTTCGTTTTCGGCGCATCGGTTTGCTCAGCTGTTCCGCACGCGGCAAGGAGCAGGCTGAGACTGAGTGGAAGTGCGAAACGATACAGTCGTGTCTGCATAGTAAGCCTCTCTTTCATCGTCTTGCTTTCATTATAAGGAAAGCTGCACCTAGAAAGCTTGACGATTTGTTGACGCTTACTTTGCGAGGGCTGTTGTGATCGTCTCGATATTTGCTTGCATCATGTTGTAGTACGTGTCGCCGTCCTTACCAGGTGCACCGAGTGAGTCAGTGAAAAGCGTACCACCGATCGGGACACCCGTCTCACGGGAAACGGTTTCCATGCTCCGGCGGTCGACACTCGTTTCAACAAATAAGACAGGGATATCTTGATTTTTGATTGTGTCGACGATTCGGCGAACTTGTGCCGGAGTCCCTTGATTATCCGAGTTGATTTCCCAGATGTAGTCGGCTTTGACGTCATAGGCAGTCCCGAAGTATTTGAAGGCTCCTTCGCTCGTGACGAGATGACGTTCTGCTTTCGGGATGGAAGCAAATTGTTTTTTCGCTTCCTGATCAAGCGTCTGCAGTTTCTTGATATAAGCATCGGCATTTTTCTCGTAGTCCGCTTTGTGCTTTGGATCTTCCTTGACTAATGCCTGCTTGACGTTTTCGACGTACCGGATGCCGTTACTTACATCGAGCCACGCGTGTGGATCGGTTTCGGATTCCTTGCCTTTTGTCGTCAGATACTTCGGTTCAACGCCTTGGCTTAAACGATAGACCGGTGCGTCAGACGCGTCTTTGCCGGTCGTTGCCCGCAGTTTATCGAACCAAGCACCACCGGCTTCGAGATTCAAACCATTATAGAAAACGACATCCGCATCCGCCATCGCTTGTACGTCTGCCGGGAGTGGATCATATTCATGCGGATTTGCCCCGATCTTGACCATGCTGTGGACGTCGACATGTTCACCCCCGACTTCGCGCGCGAGGTCAGCAAGGATCGAATACGTCGCAACGACTTTCAGCTTGCCATTATCTTCTGCTGGCGTCGAACAGGCAGCGAGTAAGACGGTGCTGAGGAGAACGAATAGCAATAGTTTTTGTTTCATACAGTAGACTCCTTTCGTTTCCGGTGACGCATCAGACCGTGACGTGGTGAGAAGACGAAAACGAGTGCGAACAGCGTCGTCGCGACAAGGACGATTGAAGCACCGGAAGATAAGTTATACGTAAAGCTGAAATACAGCCCGACGATAGCGGACAATGTTCCGAAGCCAGCCGCGAGGAACAGCATCCGCGAGAGGCGGTTCGTCAGTAAATACGCGGTCGCCGCTGGTGTGATGAGCATCGCAACGACAAGGATGATACCGACCGTTTGAAGGGAAGCGACCGTGACGAGCGTCAAGAGCGTCATCAGTCCATAATGGATCCAGCGTGTCGACAGACCATAAGCTTGCGCCATCGTTGGATCAAACGAGCTGATCAACAACTCTTTGTAGAACAAGAAAACTCCACCAAGGACGACAAGTCCGATGACGACGGTCATCCACATATCACTCGGTCGGACCGCGAGGACGTTTCCGAACAAGATATGATAAAGATCGCTACTACTGCGCAGGAACGAAATCAGGATGATTCCAAGGGCAAAGGCGGACGTGAATAGGATACCGATTGCCGTATCGTTCTTGATGCGGCTGTTTTGACTGACGAAGCCGATTCCAAGTGCCGTCACGAGTCCTGTGACGACAGCGCCAATCAAGAAGTTGATTCCAAGTAGATAAGAAATCGCAACGCCAGGCAAAACGGCGTGCGAGATCGCGTCGCCCATCAACGACATGCCGCGGAGGATGATGAAACAGCCGATGACACCACAAATGATGCCGACCATGACGGCCGTAATCATCGCTTTTTGTAAGAAGTCATAGTGAAGTAATGCCTCGATGAATGTCATCCTTGTCCCTCCTTCCGTCGTTCAAATAGTGGTAAGCCGTACGCGGGTTCGAGCCATTCTGGCGTCAAGATATCAGACGGGGGACCGACAGCGATCAGTTGTTTGTTCAACAACATCAAGGTATCAAAATAATCCTCCGCTTTATGCAAGTCATGGTGGACGACGATGATTGTCCGTCCTTCAGCGCGAAGAGTCCGTAAGAGTTCGATGATCATCTGCTCACTGGCGATATCGATGCCAACGAACGGTTCGTCAAGAAGTAGGAGCTCTGCTTCTTGAGCCAGAGCACGCGCGAGAAAGACTCGTTGTTGTTGTCCACCTGACAGCTCACCGATTTGTCGCTCGGCATGGTCGACCATCCCGACGCGCTCAAGGCACTCCATGGCGAAGGTCTTTTGTGCCTTTGATGGTCGTTTGAAGAGTCCGAGTTTCGGATAACATCCCATTAGAACGACATCTTGTACACGGACAGGAAAGTCCCAATCGATGGCACTTCGTTGTGGAACGTAAGCAACACGCGACCGAACCGTTTCAAGTGGTTGGTCGAGCACACGTAACTGCTCGATTCGAGCTGGGATTAAACCAAGGACGGCTTTTAAGAATGTTGATTTACCAGCGCCGTTCGGTCCGATGACGCCAATCAGAGAAGCGACTGGAATGCGGACGGATACCCCGTCGAGTGCATGCGTATCAAAATAGGATACCGTGAGGCGTTCAACATCAAGGGCGTACATGAATGATCACTCCTTTAATTTGTGGTATATAGAAGAAAAGTTTCCTTAGGGCAAAAAATAGTGTAAAAATTTTAATCTCCATGTCGATGGAGAAAGATTCGGTCTACTAATAATGTTTCCTTAAGGCAAACTTTAAAGCCATAGGAAACAGATGTCAACTGTTTTTCGATATCGATCGCGAATCAACTCGTGCTAAGATGAAAAGGCAGAATGCAGGGGGTGAGGAGTTTGCGTCAGACAGCAGAACAACAATGGAAGTGGCTATTGCTCGATGCGCTCGCGAAGGAAAAACGCGAACAGGCACAGCAAGTCATCGAAGAAGTTTATCCGTACGATATCGCGCAAGTGTACGAAGAATTAGGAGAAGACGATCAGGCACGACTCCTCGATTATCTTGATCACGAACGGTTAGCGGATGTGCTCGAGGAACTCGAAGGGGAGCAACGCCTAGCCGTCTTACGTCGCTTAGATGTCGAACGCGCCGGACACGTTCTTGATTTAATGGAGAACGATGATGTCGCGGATTTACTTGAGGAACTCGGACCAGAAGAGACTGACCAGTTGCTTGGTAGCATGCGAACGGACGAGGCGCTGATTGTCCGTAATCTCTTGACGTATCCACCGGAAACGGCCGGACGCTTGATGACGAATCGATTCATTTGGGTCGGTGAGGACTTCACGGTCGGCGAGACGGTCGAGAAGATGCGTGACTACATCGAATACTCAGAGACAATCAACTACGTCTACGTCGTCAATCAACTCAGTGAACTCGTCGGTGTCATCTCATATCGGGATGTCATCTTAGCTGAAAATACGGAACGAATCAGTGACGTCATGGAGACGAAGGTGATTCGCGTCGCAGCGGAGACCGATCAGGAAGAAGTCGCGCAATTATTCGAACGTTATGACCTCGTCTCGTTACCAGTCGTCGAAGGGGATGTTCTCGTCGGACTGATTACGGTTGATGACGCGCTTGACGTCTTACGGGAGGAAGCGAACGAAGACATCGAGAAACTCTCGGCTTCCGGTAAATCGATCGATTTCGAGACGAAGCCGTGGATTGCGGCAACGCGGCGCTTACCGTGGCTCGTCCTGCTACTCTTCATCGGCCTCGTCTCCGGATCAATCATCAGTCAGTTCGAAGAGACGCTCTCAAAAGTCGTTGCGCTCGCGTTTTTCATGCCGATGATTGCCGGAATGACCGGGAATACCGGCACCCAATCACTGGCGGTCGTCGTCCGTGGGTTAATCACACGTGAAGTCGATAAACGGGTCGCAACACGGTTGATCCTGCGGGAACTCTGGGTTGGTCTGATCATTGGTGTCATTTGTGGTATCTTGATTGCAATCATTGCCTACGTCTGGCAAGGTAGTGCCGTTTTAGGTCTTGTCGTCGGAAGTTCGCTCGTCATTACGTTGATTTTCGGAACGTTAGCTGGAACGATCATTCCGCTCATCTTACATCGCTTAAAGATTGACCCAGCGATTGCATCCGGACCACTCATCACGACCTTGAACGATATCCTGTCGCTCCTTGTCTACTTCGGAATTGCGACAGCGTTCATTAGTCGCTTGATGTAAAAAAAACCGAACCGATTCGCCTTCGCTAAGAAGAAGGAAATCGGTTCGGTTTTTTTCATGCGTGATCATTTGTCGTGCGAATCCAGACGGCGAGTGGACCGACGTCGTCAAAGCCAGCTTCGAGCGCTGTGATCAAATGATCGCCATACTCATACCCGACAAGCGGTTGACCGGGGAAGTGTGCTGAACTCAAGCGCGCAATGTCATCCCACAATCGTTCGTCAAGATAATCAGAACTGACGTATGTTAAACCAGTCGTTACTTGATTCGAATAAGCGATGCAACTCGCTTGTTGGGCTTCGGAATAGAAGAACCGAACGTCGGGGTGTTGCCAGAGGGTATCTGGTAATTCAGCTGTCGCTTGAATGGCTTGAAAGCGTGCAAACTGTACCGGATCCGTCACGACGGACCAATCGACAGGAAGGGCGCGACGATCAAGTATGGCAGGACGTGTCATCCATTCTGCTGTGAACAGATGACTGAGGCCGGCACTCGAGAAATCATAGCTCGCTGTGCAGTCCTTGATGCTGTAGATATCCGTAGCACCAATCCGCTGATGAGGCATCCGGACCATCAGTTCCGGATAATAGCTTGGTACGCTGCCTTGAGCAAGCCAGGTCGCCTCGGTTTCCGTCACCTGACAGCCCGCTAACTCACAGACGAGGCGACACCAGTCAAAATTATTTTGGATGGCAGCTTGGCGCATAAGTCGTTTCCCCCTTATTCATCCTCCGGTTGTTTAATCAGAACGTAAGATAACGTGGCGATCAGTGTTAAAAATAGTCCGCAACCAATCGTGATATACCCCATTGTAAAGACCTTACCGAGCGTCGTCGTCGGAACGAAAGTAGGATGCCCGACCGTACTCAGTGTTGTGATGCAAAAGTAAAGCGCATCAACGATTGAAAGATTTTCTTCGGTGCTGTAGAAAATCGTACCGGAGACGAGCGTCAATAGGCAAAGAATCAATAGTCCCCGAAAGTAAGACAGATGAAAGGCGCGGCGCAATCCCTTGAATAAGCGTGAAAAAATCGTCAGTACAGAAATCATGGAATCTCTCCTTTAGGATCGTTGCGTCGAGTCCATCGTATCATGAATGAAATAATCATTCTTTCCGTCATGTTTGACACGGTACATCGCTTGGTCAGCATGTTGAATCAACGTATCGAGGTCAACACCATGATCCGGTGAGTAGCTGAGTCCGATACTCGTTCGGATTTGAATGATTTCTTCAGCGAACCGGTAAGGATTGTCGTGCAAGTAGATCAATAGATCTGTCGCATACGCATGTAGCGCAGCAACGGTCGGATGACGATAGAGTAAGAAAAACTCATCTCCCCCAACTCGGGCAGCAAAACCATGTTGTTCTGCATGTTTTTCAAGAAGGCGAGCGATATGAATTAAAAAGGCATCGCCAATCTGATGCCCGTACGTATCGTTGATTGCTTTGAAACCATCGAGATCGACGACGATGATCGCCACGCGATCAAGCTCGAGTAATTCTTGCGCCGCTCGTTCGTAAAAGCTCCGGCGATTGGCAATCTTCGTTAGCGGATCATGATAGGCGAAAAAACGAATCGTCTGCTCCGCTTCCTTGAAGGACTGGATATCACGAATCAACAGCATCCCGTGCAGTTCCTGTTCGATGAAGACGAAATCAGCGTCCATGACGACGTAGCGTTCTTGTTGCTGTGCCGTCAAAATCTTCGTCTCGAATTCGTTGAACTTACGGTGTGATAAAAAGTGCGTCATGTAGTGCAGTGTCCAATCGGCTTGTTTTTTCTCTGGTAAGTAGGTCGAAAACGTACACGCCGTCAGATCATCTGTTTCGAACAGGCGATGGGCAGCTGGGTTGGCACTCTCGATTCTTCCTTCCCGGTCGAGTAAGAGGATGGCAGAAGGATTCAAGTTGTAAAGCGTCGCGAAGCGCTTTTGATAGGAAGCGAGATAATCAAATCGACGCATCGCGATCGCGAGTGCTCCTGCCCAGAATAAACCACCATACATATAAGCATACGGTGGCATGATGCCATAGAACGACCAGTAGCCGAAGATGACATCCCACGCAAGGACGAGAACGGCGACACTCAGCAAGACGTTGATGATGCCGCGACGGGCATCCTTCAACTGAGTCCGAGCGTACACGAGCAGACCGATGACGAGAAGATGGAAGACGTTTCCGACCGTCATCGTCACTAAATACTGTGTGTTGAAGGCGGGATAGATGAACTGTCCGACTTGCGTGAATTGTTGACTGTTGATGATGTTCGTCTGAAATAGATATGTCGCCAGTACGATCCCCATCGGTAAATAAAAGAGCCACGGATAGAGGAGTCGTGGCATCCGTTTCCACAAGTTCGAGATGCGAAAGATAAAGTGAAGCGACGTACTAAAGACGATCAGACCAGCATTACCGAACCAGTAGGTCACGAACGCTGGACTCGACTCGATTGGGGAGGCGTTTCGGAAAAATTCACCGAGGAATAACATCCCGTATGCGAATGTGAATAAGCTGAGCAGTCGATGTTGTGGGCGTGATGGGTTGCGTAAAAAAATATCGACCGACATGTAAAACATGATGAAGGTCGGAATCAGATAAACGATCGTAAAAAGAAATAAAGATGGCATAGCGTTCCGTCCTTCTGCTTGAGATTTAGGTAGATAGTCTCAGTATAGTAGGCGTACCTTCGTTAGACGGAACGAAATTTTAAAAGAAGGGGAATCAATCGAGATTTAATGTCAGACGCCGTATTTTAGCGACCCCCTCGAGTCCTGATGGATCATGACGGGTTTTATGCGCGACGAAGTGTTCATCGGCTTCTGTCGTTCGAATGCGTAAAGGACGGTCATCACCATGGACGACCTCGAAGATTACTTCAGCTAGAGCTTCTGCCGATTGGCGATTGGCATGACGTGTTCGGTACGTCTGCAAATAGGCACTGATGATCGGTTTGAAGTCGTCTTCGTGTAAGCCACCTGTCTGTTCGAGTTGATCGAGAACATTCGCCGTAAAGTTCGTTTCGACAGCAGCTGGTTCGATCAAGGTGACGTCGATATTGAAGTACGGTTTGTAGTAGGTGGCAAGACTTTCAAACAGCCCTTCAATCGCAAATTTACTGGCACAATACAGTTCGTTCATTGGTTGACCGACGAGCCCACTGACGCTTGATGTCGCGAGTAAGTGACTACCTTCCGGTGCTTGTTTGAGTAGGGGAAGGCAAGCTTCAATCGTTCGGATGACACCGAAGACATTCGTTTCGAACAAGCGATTGATTTCATAACTCGTCGCTTGTCCCAGTGCACGCAATAAACCCTGACCAGCATTGCAGAACACGACGTCAAGATGATCGACTTCCTGTTCAATTTGACGGACTGCTGCTTTAACGCTTGTTTCATCGGTCACATCGAGCGGTAAGAAGATGAGCGTCGGTAACGATACAGTCATCTCGTCCGGACTCCGGACTCCCGCGTAGACGAACCAACCGGCTTCTGCAAACCGACGCGCCGTCGCAAGACCGATACCGGAAGAGGCGCCAGTGATCAACATCGTTTGCATACAGATTCCTCCGTTCTAAAAATAGTTGTTATTATTATTTACCCGAATTCAGTAGAACTATTTGCGTTAAAATTGCGTATTGTAATGAAAAAACTTAAAATAAAGAAAAAGGAGGCATGGATCGATGGGGCAAATGGAACGATTGCAACAGATGCGGGAATGGATCAAGACGAGTCCGGAAATTTCGCTCGACCAGCTAATGCAGGAATATCAGATTTCACGAGATACTGCACGGCGTGATGTCATTTTGCTCGAACAAGAAGGGGAAATCATCCGTGTCAAAAACGGATTGGTCCGTGCTGGTGGAACGCTTGCCTACGAACAGCGGACAGAAAAACCGGAAAAACGACGGATCGGACAGCGCGCGGCACGGCACGTCCACGCAAACGATCGATTGTTGCTTGACGCGGCAACGACGGTATCTGAGATGGCTCGGGCACTTCCACCGTATCCGCTACAAGTCATCACGAACTCACTCGATATCGCAGACTATGTCGGAGCTCGAACGGATATTGAACTGTACGTTACAGGTGGACGTTTTGATCGGCATGCACGCAGTCTGAGCGGGATCAAGACGGCAGACGATATCTTGAATTATCAAGTCGACAGTGTCTTTCTCGGAGCGTGTGGATTAACGGAGGAAGGACTTTTTGCAGAACAGCTCGAAGAAGCGGTCGTAAAGAAAGCGATGATTCGAAGTGCGACCCGTGTCATCGTCCTCGCAGACCATACCAAATTCAATAAGCGTTTTTTGCATAAGGTCTGTGACTGGGAGCAAATCGATGTGCTCGTCACGGATCAGGCACCAGACGCATCATGGAAGGAACGACTACACCACTACAACGTCGAACTCGACGTGACAGAGGAGGAAAAAGGATGAACCCGATTCAAACGACACTCGTCGGCTTCGGCTTTTCAGCGGTGACGTTCCATGTCCCGTTCTTACAAGCGTTACCAGCATTTGAAGTGACACAGGTCGTCTCGAGCCGACCAGAACAAGTAGCGCGACATTTCAGTAAAGCGACGGTCGTCGCAACACTCGCTGAGGCGTTGCAAGACAACAACACGGAACTCGTCATCATTACGACACCAACGGCACTGCATTTCGAAATGGCGAAACAAGCGATTGAGGCAAAGAAACACGTCTTACTCGAAAAGCCGGCGGTCGTAACAATCGCAGAAGCACTCGCGCTGCAAGATTTAGCGAAACAGCACGGTGTTCAAGTCGCGGTCTATCAGAATCGTCGCTTTGACGGTGACTTCCTGACACTCGAACAGCTGATGGAGATGAACGAGATTGGCGATTGGCAAGTCATCGAGTCACGCTTCGATCGCTATCGTCCGGTCGTTCGCGAACGATGGCGGGAACAAGAGGGTAGTGGTGCTGGCATCCTATTTGATCTCGGGTCACATCTGCTCGATCAAGCACTTGCCTTGTTCGGAGAACCGGATGCGTTGGTAGGAGATGTCTATCTACAACGCGACGGAGCGGTCGTCGATGACGGATTCCACGTCACGTTGCACTACGGAACACGTCGCGTCATTCTCCGTTCGACGTCCTTCATTCAAGGACCAACACCACGCTTCGAGTTCCATGCAACGCGTGGCAGTTACATCAAATACGGAATGGATCCGCAGGAAGGACGGCTTGCGAAAGGATATCCTGTTGATACGCAACTCGGAGAAGATGAAGTAGATTCCTATGGCTACCTCCAGATCGCGGATCAGCCTGTCGAGCGTCTCGCGACACTTCCAGGCAGTTATGCGACGTTTTACGAACAATTGGCGGAAGGACTTCGCAAAGGACAAGTGCCTGTCAATTTACGAGATGCTGAAAAAACAATGCGCTTGATTGAAGCGGTTCGCGTCAGTAGTGATGAAGGACGACGCCTCGTGCGAAAGGAATGGGACGAATGGAAGAGCTGAAGGTACTGCTGGCTGAAGAAGAAGAACTCGTCCTGACGTCACTGACGAATACGGAAGCGATCGGGATGGGGCACGAATTGATCGGTCGGGCGATGAAAGAGAATCTTTCGATTGCCGTTGAGATCAAACGAAACGGACAGCGCTTGTATTACGCGGCGCTCGACGGTACGGCACCCGATCAGGAAGAATGGATCCGCCGAAAATCGAACGTCGTCTTACGACATGGCTATAGTTCGCTCTACATGCGTCGTTATAATGAGAGTAAGCATCGCTCGTATCATACGATGTATGCTGTTTCTCCAGCCGATTATGCTGATGCAGGTGGGTCGTTTCCGATCCGGATTGAAGGAGTCGGTGTCGTCGGTACGATCACCGTTTCCGGTCTATCTCAGGAAGCCGATCATCGCCTCGCGACGGAAGCATTGCGTTTACTTAAAAGACAACAGTTGGAGCAGTGAAGTACTGGACTTGATAAGACGTCCTCACGATTTCCTACCCGCTTTTATCAGGCTTGTTTGTCTCTGACAGCACGATGAATCATGCGTTTTCCTGTAGGAGTCGTGTGGGAATGTGAGGACTGTACTAGGTAGATAGGCAACACCTTGGTAAAAAAAGCGTTAAACCTATCCTTATACAGTAAGTTGTGATTTTGCATGGAAATCGGAAAGAACGAGGGGTCATAGAAAATAATGAGCAAACGATTCATACTTAAATCAAAACAACACCTAAGTGGTGGTATTATCAAAATTGTTGTAGATACTGAAACAGGTGTAAATTATTTAATGACAAGTGGGCTTGGGTTAAACGGAATGACACCGCTACTAGACAAGGAAGGTAAGGTCGTTATTGATAAGCCGGTTGACTGAATAAAAAGTACACTTTCTATTTGTCTCGAATTGCTTTCCTATGACAAGTATCGCACTTATAGAGTCTTAGCTATTTCGCTTTTCACGTTCATCAAATAATTGTTCTACACTAAAAAATCCGAAATACCGAAGTGCATCTACTTCAGTATTTCGGATTTTTCTGTTTTGTTCGAATGAATTTTAAGAAATAGTAGGACTCACGTTGTTCACGCGACTTCTACAGGAAAAAGCGCATGATCTTGCGCTGTCAGAGACAAACAAGACCCGACTCGAATGTCCGTGACAGTCGAGACGGGCTTGTGTCTCGCCTGAGAAAAGCGCGTGAACGAATCGTGAGAACGATCGTCACGATGCCATCGAATCAGAAGAAGCCGATACGTCTTTACGTGTGTTCCCGCGGTAAACGAAGTAAAGGGCGGCTAACATGACAAGCAAACCAAGTAGACGTTTTCCGTCGAGTGGCACGACGACGCCACCGAACGCACCGATGTGATCGATGACCATCCCCGCCGCGAGTTGACCGATGACGGTCGCAATACTAGCTGCCGTGACACCGATTTGAGGAACAGCAAGAATCGTCAGGAATAGATAACTGACACCAAATAGGACGGCACTTAGTTGCCACCGAGGTGCTTCAAGTAAAAGTAAGACGTTTCCTTGTCCGAAGAAGAGGATGGCTAAAGCGAGAATCAGCATCCCCGTGAAGAAGGTTAGAAACGTACTTTCAAGGGCACCTGCCTTTTGGCTAAAGGCACCGTTGATGGACGACTGTGCGCTAAGCATCACGCCACCGAGTAATGTAAAACCAAGTAATAGAATATTCACAAGCGAACCTCCTTAAAAGATAAGAAATAGGGCAACGACCATCAAACCGGAAGCCATCAGCTTGTCGCGATTGATTGGGCGTTTTGGACTACCGAGCCATCCAAAATGTTCGATGACCATACTAGCGACCATCTGACCGAGAATAACGCTGATCATGGCGAGACCGACACCGACGAGCGGGATACTGATGATCAGGATCGTCAAGTAGATGCTACCGAGTAGACCGCCAAGCAAGGTCCATTTCGGAGCACGGAATGTATAGCCGAGTGAGCCTTTTCCAAAGAAGAGAACGATCAATCCGATGATGATCGTACCGGCGAAGAAATTATAAAAGCTACTTTCGAGTTTTCCGACGAAGTTGCCCAGCTCACCATAGATGGCCCCTTCGACACTGAGTGCGATACCGGCGAGTAATGCCAGTACGTAATAAATGATTTTCAACACAATTCATCCTTTCATGAATCTAAATATCGAGAAATGTCGATATGTAAGGCGAGGAGAACGGATCACAGTTCTCCCTTGAGGTACGTTGCGAGCTCTTGGATTTTTTCTTCATTTCGCCGGTAATACGTCCATTTGCCGTGACGTTCGGATTCGAGCAATCCGACTTTTTGCAACATCGCAAGATACTGGGAGACGGTCGATTGGGACAAGTTTGCCTTCTCCTGGATATCTCCGACACAAATGCCTCCCTTTTCCGACAAGTTCGTCGCGAGATGGGCCGTCGGCTTATTGAAATGAGTCTCGGGATCTTTGAGCCAGCGTAAAATATCAAGTCGTACCTCGTTCGATAATGCCTTGAACAGATCCACTTGGTTTGTCATACGCTTAAACTAATCGATGATTCTCGATATGTCAATCCAAGACACTTACGGTTGAACGAATGCATGCTTCAGAAGTCGATGTGTCACCTTGGTTGCCGTATAAGGCTCAAAGCCGAATCGTTCATAAAACATACTAGCGTCATCCGTATAAAGCCAGAGCTCGGAGTACGTCAACAGTGCTTCTGGGATGATTTTCTCAAGCAGATGCGTACCGACACCGTGACCGCGCATTTCCGGTAAGACATAGACATGACGAATCCGACCAACGTCGTCTGTACCGGTTTGTTTCATATAACCACCGCACGCGATGACGTGCCCAGAGAGGGATAAGACGACAAACAACGCTTCCCCGTCTTCTCGAAACGTCTCATTCCGGCGTTCGCGTAACATCCGTTCGATGAAGGGATAGCCTTCTTGTGTACTTTTTGATAAGATCGGTAACCAGTTGAAGTCATCAAAATTATTTACCCGTTCGATTGTCATCTCCATCTGTCATTCCTCCTTCTTCTCCCTTGCATATTCCTTTTTCGAGAGCGGAAAAAACACGATTTGAGAATCAATTCGAGCTTTTTTTAAATAGAGACTGGATTTTTAAAAGCCGTTTTGCGTATAATGAGAAGTAATGGATTGAACGCAAATGAAAGGAAGTGGCCGTCACAATGAGCCTCAGCCGTTTAAGTAAAGAAGAGATTACTGATCTTTCGCTGATCGAATTCGTCAACGAAATGTTGCAAGAAGCTGGCGAACAGCCAATCACGTTCGATGACATCACGTCAGAAATCGAAAAGTATCATACGTTTACAGATGAAGAAGACAAGTTCGAAAAACTTGCTCAACTCTATACAGACATGAACATCGACGGAAACTTCGTCAACGTCGGAGCAAATCGTTGGTCACTCCGCGCTTGGTATCCGTTCGATAAGTCGGATGAGGATCTCGTCATCGAAGCACGTCAACGCGGAGAACTCGATGAGTTTGAAGAAGAGTTCAACTACGATGCAGAAGAAGATGAGTTCGAGACGATCGAAGATGATCTCGATACATTCGCGAAGACAGCGGACTATGATTCAGCTGACGACAGCGAAGACGACGATACGTTCAAAAAAGTCGCAGCGATCGACGATCTTGATGACGATCTTGACGAAGAAGATTTAGAAGACTTCGAAGAAGAAGAAGAGGAAGTCTAAGCACGATCAACCACAACTGTACAGCTGCTATTTCCCTATAGAAATGGCAGTTTTTTCGTTGACGGCTGACGAACGAGCACGAAAATTTTTCTCTGAAAAATTAGGCTTGACGAAGTTTTCGGAATGACGTAAGTTAGTCATGGGCTTCTTTAAGCAACGTGCTTATTTCAGCAAAAGTGTCTCCTATTCCAATGGGGGCACTTTTGCTTTTTTGTTTTTACCACCTCTGTTTTTGTTTGTTTTTGTTGAGTTGTGAATTAGGGAAGGGGCAATATTTATCATGACAAAGTATATTTTCGTAACAGGTGGCGTCGTGTCGTCACTCGGTAAAGGGATCACCGCTGCATCGCTCGCTCGTCTCTTAAAAAACCGTGGTCTTAACGTCACGATCCAAAAATTTGACCCATACATCAACATCGACCCAGGTACGATGAGCCCGTATCAACACGGGGAAGTATTCGTCACGGATGACGGCGCAGAGACGGACCTTGACCTTGGTCACTACGAGCGCTTCATCGACATCAACTTGAGCCAGAACGCAAACGTCACGTCTGGACGCATCTACTCGACGATCCTCAAGAAGGAACGCCGTGGAGACTACAACGGTGGAACGGTCCAAGTCATTCCACACATCACGAACGAAATCAAAGACCGTGTCTTCCGTGCCGGAAAAGAAACGGGCGCTGACGTTGTCATCACTGAGATTGGTGGAACAGTAGGGGATATCGAATCGCTTCCGTTCATCGAAGCCATTCGCCAGGTGAAAAACGATATCGGAAAAGAAAACGTCATGTATGTTCACTGTACGCTCGTTCCGTATCTTGCGGCTGCAGGTGAGCTCAAGACGAAACCGACACAACACAGTGTCAAAGAACTCCGTAGCTACGGAATTCAGCCAGATATCATCGTCTTACGTGCGGAACACCCAGTCCCACAAGAGATGAAAGATAAAATCGCACTCTTCTGTGATACACGTCCGGAAGCAGTCATCGAAGCACAAGATGCATCAACACTCTACGAAGTACCACTCAACTTGCAACGTCAAGGCATGGACCAACTCGTCTGTGACTACTTCAAGTTTGATACACCAGCTGCTGATATGACGGCTTGGAAACAACTCGTCCACACAGTGACGCACCTCGAGAAGACGACGAAGATCGCACTCGTCGGGAAATACGTTGAATTGCGTGATGCATATATCTCAGTTGCAGAAGCATTAAAACACGCTGGATTTGCTTTCAACAGTGACATCGAAATCGACTGGATCAACGCAGAAGACGTGACACGTGAAAACGTCAACGAATTACTTGGTTCAGCAGACGGAATCCTCGTTCCTGGTGGATTCGGCGAACGCGGAATCGAAGGGAAAATCGAAGCGACACGTTTCGCACGTGAAAACAACGTACCGTTCTTCGGGATCTGTCTCGGTATGCAGCTCGCGACAGTCGAATTCGCCCGTAACGTCCTCAACCTTGAAGGCGCACACTCAGCGGAAATCGACCCAGCGACACCATACCCGATCATCGACTTGTTGCCAGAACAAAAAGACATCGAGGACCTCGGTGGTACGCTCCGTCTCGGACTTTACCCATGTAAACTCGAAGACGGAACGAAAGCGCGTGCCGCTTATTCAAGCGAGCTTGTCTACGAACGTCACCGTCACCGTTATGAGTTCGGTAACGAATTCCGTGAGCAGTTCGAAGCAAACGGCATGGTCTTCTCAGGTACGAGCCCAGACGGTCGTCTTGTTGAAATCATCGAGATTCCAGAACACAAATGGTTCGTCGCATGTCAGTTCCACCCAGAATTGATTTCGCGTCCAGAACGTCCACAAGCACTTTTCCATGACTTCATCCAAGCATCACTTGGTGAATGAAGAGAAAGATAATCAAAAACGCGGTGACCTTCAACATCATGAAGGTCACCGCGTTTTTTTATTCGTTATCTTAGGAACTACATACTATAGAAGAAAAACGTCAATCCCACTCTTCCGTCATCTCTTGTAGTTGCGTCAAGATATGCGTTAACAAGAATGCACATAGCGCAAGACTCGGGAGTCCGTGACGTGAACCATCTTCTGCCGGAAGCAATCCTTTATTGAACTTCAGCGCAAGTGGAGCAATCGAGCGTTCGAGTGTTTCCGTCACGTCACTCAGTGTAATGATGGCGTAAGGCGTATGCCATGCGTCATAACGCGCAAGGGAAGCGAGCAGATCTGAGCGTTCCGTATTTGGTGTGAAGATTAAGACGCGATCGACAGCATGCAGTGTCTTTCGGTCCTTGATCTTCGTGACACGTTTCATCTGGTCTGGACCTTCTGATAGCATCGGGTAGAGTCCTTCACATTCACCATAGGCGTCGACGTAGACCGTCCCTTCCCCGACGAGTGCCTGTGCGAGCAGACGAACGACATCGAACAGTTCTTCTTCCTGTTTCGCAAGCGTTTGCAATTTTCCGTTGAATTGTGTAGCTAAGATTTTCATCATTTTTCTTCATCCTTTCTATGTTTCTCTCAAGGACAGTATAAAGCAAGTTTTGCTTTAGTGTAGAATGGAAATAACTAGAGGGGGAGTGGCAGAGATGAAAGGCAGATTGTTGATCGTCGAGGATGAGCCGGGAATCCGGAATTTGCTTGCGCAATTATTCCGGGCGGAAGGGTATGAAACGGACGTCGCCGTCGATGGAGAAGAAGCGATCGTCTACTTACAAGAAGCGGTATATGATTTATTGTTGATGGATGTCAACATGCCGGGGCGGACCGGCATCGAAGTATTGCGTCATCAGGACCGGATCGGACGACGCGTCCGGACGATTTTAATGACGGCACTCGGCGAAAAAGAAGCGATGGAAGAAGCGAAACGATTAGGGGTCGTCGCCTTCTTCGGGAAGCCATTTGACATCTTCGAATTAAAAAAAGAAGTGACTGTGCAAATTTCTCACGATGTAAGCGGTTAATCTTTCACGTCGCCGTCACAAACCAAAAAACCGAGCGAAATGCTGTACGTTCCGATGAATCAGTATGTTATAATCAGTCTGAAATTGCACGAGTTCGTGTAAGCAGCGATCAAAACAGAGGAGGATGTCATTATGCCATTAGTATCTATGACAGACATGTTAAACAAAGCTCTCGAAGGTAAGTATGCAGTAGGTCAATTCAACATCAACAACCTCGAGTGGACACAAGCGATTCTCGGTGCGGCTCAAGAAGAGCAGTCACCAGTTATCCTTGGAGTATCTGAAGGTGCAGCACGCCACATGGGCGGATTCTACACTGTCGTGAAAATGGTTGAAGGTCTCGTACACGACATGAAAGTAACAGTTCCTGTTGCAATCCACCTCGACCACGGTTCGAGCGTTGAAAAATGTAAAGAAGCGATCGACGCTGGATTTACATCTGTCATGATCGATGATTCGCACAGCCCGATCGACACAAACATCGAAACAACTAAAGCAGTCGTTGAATACGCACACTCTAAAGGCGTTTCAGTTGAAGCGGAAGTTGGTACAGTTGGTGGACAAGAAGACGACGTCATCGGTGATGTCATGTACGCGAAACTTGACGAGTGTGTACGCATCGTCAAAGAAACTGGAATCGACACGCTTGCTCCTGCACTCGGTTCTGTTCACGGACCATACAAAGGTGAACCAAACCTCGGATTCAAAGAGATGGAAGAAATCCGTGACGCTACAAACCTCCCACTCGTTCTTCACGGTGGAACTGGAATTCCGACACACGATATCGAAAAAGCGATCTCACTCGGGACTTCAAAAATCAACGTTAACACAGAGAACCAAATCTCATTCGCGAAAGTCGTTCGTGAAGTGTTAGCTGAGAAACCAGAAGCATATGACCCACGCGTATTCATCGCACCAGGTCGTGAAGCAATCAAACAAACTGTCATCGGTAAGATGCGTGAGTTCGGTTCAAGCAACAAAGCTTAATCGACTTCTCTTTAAAGTGCGGTAGACCTCGGTCTACCGTGCTTTTTTCATATCGTATCAGTGTAGCTTCAATGGAAAACAGTAGGACTTCTCGTGAAAAAAACCTATAATAGAGTCGTAAGCGATTTCAAGGGATGAAAGGGGAACGAGAAAGATGAGATTTTTCATTGATACAGCAAACGTAGAGGATATCAAGAAAGCACATAAAATGGGGATTTTAGACGGTGTCACGACGAATCCGTCACTCGTCGCTAAGGAAGGCGTCGATTTCCACACACGACTTCGTGAAATCTGTGAAATCGTTGGGGACGTCTCTGTCAGCGCCGAAGTCATCGCGCTTGATGCAGAAGGAATGATCCGCGAAGGGAAGGAACTTGCTCAGATCGCACCGAACATTACGGTTAAGGTCCCGATGACTCCAGCCGGACTCGAAGCGGTCGCAGCACTTTCGAAAGAAAAGATCACGACGAACGTCACGTTGATCTTCAACCCGAACCAAGCATTACTTGCAGCACGTGCCGGTGCAACATACGTATCACCATTCCTCGGTCGCCTAGACGACATCGGGCAAGATGGAATGGGACTCGTTGAGACGATCGCCCAAATTTTCGTCGTTCATGATATTCCGACACAAATCATCGCCGCATCAGTTCGGAACCCGGTACACGTGACGAACGCTGCTCTTGCAGGCGCGGACATCGCGACGATTCCATTCTCGGTTATCGAATCACTCACACACCACCCACTCACGACGCAAGGCATTGAAAAATTCCTCGCAGACTGGGAAAAAACGCAGCAATAATCGTAGCGAAGAGAAAGGTTGATGGAACGTGGACATTTTGCATATCGTAGGGCAACAACGCCTAGAAGGAACCGTATCAATCAGTGGTTCGAAGCAAAGCGCCATTCCGTGTCTTGCTGCAGCCCTCCTGACGGATCAGACGGTCGTTCTTGAAGGCGTGCCGGAGATTGGCGACGTCGCGACGATGATCGAGATTTTGGAGACGCTCGGCGCTGTCGTGACACGTCAAGGCGATATGGTGACGATTGATCCAAGTCGGGTCGAATCGATGCCGTTGACAGGTGCGGAAACGCGCAAGTTACGCGGATCGATCTACCTCATGAGCGTTCTGGCAGCTAGATTTAAACAAGGAGTCGTCGGTCTGCCTGGAGGTTATGCCATCGGACCACGACCGATCGATTTACACATTAAAGCACTCGAACGTCTCGGTGTTTCCGTACGCAATGAGCAAGGCGTCCATTACATGCGTGTCGAACGTCTCGTTGGAAATCGGATTTATCTTGATCTTCCGTCTTTTGGAGCAACGATTAGTGCCTTACTCGTCGCCGTCTTTGCCGAAGGAACGACAGTCATTGAAAATGCCGCCTATGACCCGGAAGTCATCGACGTCAGTACGATGCTGACGAACATGGGGGCAAACGTCAAAGGAGCAGGGACAGATGAGATTCGCATCAAAGGGGTTGCACAACTAAGTGGTTGCCGGCATACTTTGATTCCCGACCGGATGGAAGCAGGAACGTTCTTGACGATGGGAGCAGCACTTGGACGTGTCACCGTCGATAACGTCATTCCCCTTCATCTCGAGAGTGTCATCCAAAAGCTCGAACGATACGGTGCTGTGATTGAAGCAACAGATGATTCCGTCACGGCGACGTTGCACGAAACGAAGCCTGTCGATATTCGTGTCTTCCACTATGGTGGTTTCCCGAGCGATCTCCAACCTGTCATCTCGGCAGCGTTGTTGCAAGCGAAGGGAGCAAGTATCGTCGTTGACAAGTTATATCCGCAACGTTTCCGGCATGTGCAAGAGTTACGACGCTTGAATGCTCGAATTACGCATGAAGATGCCTCGATTATCATTCGTGGCGGTGAATCCTTACTTGGTACTGAGATTGAGGCGCCAGACCCACGCGGTGGTGCAGCACTTGTCTTGGCGGGACTTCTCGCTTCAGGGGAGACGACGTTGCACCATGCAGAAATGCTTGACCAGAGTTACGAACGATTTGATCAGAAGTTGAAGGAACTTGGCGCCCTCGTATGGCGTGAAACGATTTGACCGATTTGTAACAAGGGAGAGGGGACATACACATGGAGAGAAGTCTATCAATGGAACTGGTACGCGTCACGGAGGCAGCGGCACTTGCCTCTGCACGCTGGATGGGAAAAGGATTGAAGAATGAAGCGGATGATGCGGCAACAAGCGCAATGCGTGACGTCTTCGATACGATTCCGATGAAAGGAACCGTCGTCATCGGGGAAGGCGAGATGGATGAAGCACCGATGCTTTACATTGGAGAAAAGCTAGGAAATGGGTATGGACCACGACTTGATGTCGCTGTTGATCCGCTTGAAGGAACGAACATCGTCGCGAAAGGAACATGGGGCGCACTTGCTGTCCTCGCTGTCGCGGATGCGGGCGATTTGCTTCACGCACCGGACATGTACATGGATAAGATCGCGGTGGGTCCAGAAGCAGCAGGACACATCAGTTTAGACGCAACAATTGAAGAAAACATCGCAGCAGTCGCGAAGGCGAAGAACAAGGAAATCGAAGACGTCGTCGTCTCGATCCTTGATCGTGAACGTCATGAAGAAATCATTCAACGGATTCGGGCGACAGGGGCGCGGATTCGCTTGATCGGTGACGGTGATGTTGCGGGTGCAATCAACACAGCCTTCCCGCATACGGGGATCGATATCCTCCTCGGTTCGGGTGGTGCACCAGAAGGTGTTCTTGCTGCCGTTGCCTTGAAATGTCTCGGTGGTGAGCTCCAAGGACGCTTGTTACCAGCAGACGAGGCAGAAGTCGAGCGTTGTAAGAAGATGGGCATCGAAGATCCATCGAAGATTCTCATGATGGACGATCTCGTCGCAGGAGACGATTGTATCTTTGCTGCAACAGGCGTTACAGACAGCGAGTTGATGAAAGGTGTCCAGTTCACAGCACAAGGCGGTCAGACACACTCTGTCGTCATGCGTGCGAAGTCCGGAACGGTACGTTTCGTCGAAGGCATTCACTCGTTCAAGAAAAAACCGAAGCTCGTCATTAAGTAAAACGAAAGCGGAGCCGCAGACGTATAGTCTATTGCTCCGCTTTTTTGTATGTTTTTTATCGAGGACGCTGGACTTCTCCTGCTTGTTTCGTGACGTATCGACGGGGAAGAAAACGTGTTGAAAAGATATACCAGGCATTTCCGAAACCAGGAACGATGAACGTTTTTCCCTTCATGTAGCCTTGATAGGCAATCCGCGCGACTGTTGGGGCGTCCATGATGCCTGGTCGCAAGAAAAGACGTGACTGTTCGAGTTTTGCTGCCGATTCGAAACCGGTGTGTGTCGCACCTGGGCAGACGACGCTGACTTGAATGCCGTCTGGCGCGAGCTCTTCCGTTAATCCTTCCGAGAAGTGAAGCACGTAGGCTTTTGTTGCATAGTAGACACTCATCCATGGACCACCTTCAAACGCAGCCGTTGACGCGAGATGGATGATGCGTCCTTGGATGCCATACTCTTTCATGCGAGAGGCATAGACCTTCGTCACGTGTGTCAACGCTTCGATGTTCAAGGTAATCATCCGTGATTCGTCTTCGAACGAAGTTTCAAGGAAGGAGCCGAAGACGCCGATTCCAGCGTTGTTGATGACACAATCAACCGGAATCTGTTCTGTTGCACGAAACAGTGCGAGACGATGTGTTAGCTTCGTTAAGTCGTAAGGGAAGACCGTTGCCGTTCCGCCGAGTCGTTCGACATGGAACTTCGTTTCAAATAGAGACGTCGCATCGCGTCCGACAAGCAGGACGTGATCACCTTGCTGAGCGTGAAGATAAGCGAATTCGCGACCAAGACCTCTTGAAGCACCTGTGATTAAGACATGCATCATGTTTCCTCCTCGTGTAATCGATTAGATGAAAAAAAGCGATCGAGCCAATGCTCAACCGCTTTGAGATGATGAATTAAAGGTAAGATCCTGCGCCGACAAGGCGTGAACCCCAGTACCCTGATTTGAAGCTTGAGTATTTAACGCCACCTGTTTCTGAGTTAACCATGCTTGACTTGTTTGTTGCGATCCCGACGTGTTGAATGCCGCTACCGTGTGAGAAGAAGACAAGATCTCCTGGTTGTACTTTAGAAACACTGACTTTCTTAGAAGAAGAATATTGTGAAGACGACGTACGTGGCAATGTTTTACCTGCTGCTTTTTTGTAAACATAGCTTGTGAAACCAGAGCAGTCGAATCCACGAGTTGTCGTTCCACCCCATACATATGGAGTTCCTTTGTGCTTCGCTGCTTCGCTTAAGATTTTCGTCCGTTTAGAAGATGTGCTTGTTGTTTTTTTAGCGCTTGAAGATGATTTATATGTCTTTGTGTATTGTGAGAAGACATAGCGTGTTTTACCACCGTATGAGATTTTAGTCCAGCTACCTGACTTGCCTTTATATGTAAAGACTTGACCAGCGTTGACTTTTCCAACGATGCTTGCTTTCGTAGAAGGTGCTGTTCGAACACGAAGACCGTTGTCCGTGATCTTGACCTTTGTGACTGTCGCTGCTTCAACTTTACCTGTACCCACTGATGTAAAACCTGAAACCACTAAGGCTGCTGTCGCGATCGATGCTAGAAAACGTTTCATGTTAAGAATTCCTCCGTTTAATGTAGTGTGTTGCGTCCGTAAGTTATATGATGAAATCATTAAGTGTGTGATTAAGCAGTAAACCTTACAACTGTGTAAGAATTTTGTCTGCAGGAATATCTTAGCATGTGCGCACTTGAAAACGTTTTTTCAGTTAGAAGACAAAATAGATGTTTTTGTAACATAACTGAAATAATATCTTCGAATATTACAAAGTAAGAAACGCAGAGGATTGTTGACGACGAATCAAAAAAAATATGATACCTTTAGTTCACGAAAGAAATTAGATACCTCCTAATGTATGTATGGAAGTATACTGAATGCAGTTGAATTTATAAAGAATAGGTGAAGAACATGCCAACAACTGATAAAAAAGATAAACCAGAACGTTCCTATACACTGGCTCAATTAAGCCAACTGACACTAAAAGAACTGTATGAAATCGCAAAGACGAAAAATGTCCCACAATATCGGGAAGCTCGTAAACGTGAGTTGATGTTCAAGATTCTCAAAGCACAGGCTGAATCGACTGGTCTTTATTTCCTCGAAGGGGTACTCGAAGTCATCCCTGGCAATCCACAAATGCAAAACGATGGTGGCTTCGGCTTCCTTCGTCCTATCAATTATTCCCAATCCTCTGAAGATATCTATATCGCAGCTTCTCAAATCCGACGCTTTAATCTACGTAATGGTGATGTCGTTACAGGTAAAGTCCGTCCACCGAAGGAAAACGAACGTTTCCAAGGACTACTTAGCGTGGAAGCCGTTAACGGTGAAGCACCGGATACAGCGCGTAATCGTTTATTCTTCCCGGCACTGACACCAATCTATCCGGATCGTTTGATGCGTCTTGAGACCGAACCGCGTCATCTATCTGTTCGTGTCATGGATATGATCGCACCGGTCGGATTTGGTCAACGTGGTTTAATTGTCGCACCACCAAAAGCAGGGAAAACATCATTACTCAAAGAAATCGCGAACTCGATTCAAGAGAATCATCCTGATGTCGAACTGATCATTCTCTTGATTGATGAGCGACCTGAGGAAGTGACAGATATCGAGCGTTCGGTTCCGGGAGCGGATGTTGTCAGCTCGACGTTTGACGAAACACCAGACAACCACGTTCGGATTTCAGAACTCGTGCTTGAGCGGGCAATGCGACTCGTCGAACATAAGAAAGATGTCGTCATCTTGATGGATTCAATCACGCGTCTGACACGTGCCTATAACTTAACGGTGCCGCAAAGCGGACGAACGCTCTCAGGCGGGATTGACCCAGCTGCATTCCATAAACCAAAACGGTTCTTTGGTGCGGCGCGAAACATCGAGCATGGTGGTAGTTTGACGATTCTTGCAACAGCACTTGTCGAGACAGGATCCCGTATGGATGATGTCATCTATGAGGAATTCAAAGGGACGGGGAACATGGAACTTCATCTCGATCGTAAGTTGTCGGAACGCAGAATCTTCCCAGCGATCGATATCCGGAAATCGGGTACACGTAAGGAAGAACTGTTGCTTCCAAAAGAGCAGCTTGATGCGCTCTGGACGATTCGCCGGACGATGAACGAGTCGAACGAGTTTGTCGATACGTTCCTGCGTAAGATTCGTGATACGAAAAATAATGAAGAATTTTTCGTCGAACTTGAGAAAGAACAGAAGAAAGCGGTCCGACGCGCACCAGCAAAACCGCGTACCGTCAAGAAGGAAATACCGACCGAAAAATAACTATTGCGACGCATAAAAAAATCGTTTAGTATAGGAAGGTAACTTACTCTGGCTCAGCAAATGAACCAGGGCGGAAGGAGAGAAATCAACCATGAAACAAGGAATTCACCCTAACTACAACAAAGTAGTATTTATGGATTCAACGACTGAGTACAAATTCTTAAGCGGTTCTACTCGTTCTTCGAACGAAACAATCACTTGGGAAGATGGTAACGAGTACCCACTCATCCGTGTGGATGTGTCTTCAGACTCGCACCCATTCTACACAGGTCGTCAAAAGTTCAACGCGGCAGATGGTCGTGTCGATCGCTTCAACAAAAAATACGGCCGCAAGTAATGACTTGTCGGTTCTTAAAAAACAGCCTGCCTCCATTACGGAAGCAGGCTGTTTTTGTATAGACTGAATTGTGAACGGTAAGCGAGATATGTCTTCAAGACAAATGAGAAGGCGATTCCACCAGCGATCCCAATTAGATACGGCATAACTTCAGGATGTGCCAAGATATAATCCACGACTTTATGGAACGAGAGATGACGACCGACGAAATAACCGGCACCTAAGAAGACGCTGATCCAGATTAAAGCACCTGTATACGCGTAACTCGCAAACACGCGAAACGGCATTTTCGAGACACCTGCAAAAAAGGCAGAAAGCTGACGGAGACCAGGTATGTAGTAACCGATGATCAAAACGGATTTTCCGTAACGTCGAAATCCAGCTTCAGCGGAAAGGATATGTTTTTCTGAGATACGCATTTTCGGTCCGACGCGGTGCAGTAGTGGCATACCGAGTTTTAAACCGAGTAAATAACTAATCGTCATACCGATACAACTTCCTGCGTAAGCGGCAAGAATCGTACCGAACAGCGGTAGATTACCTTGATGCATCCAAAATCCGGACAAAACGAGTAGGGTCTCATCGGGAACCGGTAATCCCACGATACCACCTGCGAGAAGAACGGAGAGACCAAGGGCACCATATTGGTGCAGGATGTCATGTAAGAGATGATGAATCGGGGACACCTTCTTTCGTGAGAATCTTCTTCTTCAGTGTACAGGAAATAGGGGACCGTTGGAATGAAAGGACAAAAATTCTAGGGAAAGAAAAAATGAATTTTGATTTCCGGAAGTCAACCCTTTTTCTCAATACCGTTTCGAGCTATACTCGTTAAAGTGACTATTTTTAGAGGACGGTGTCGGACGATGATGCATGTAATAAATCAGTACGGCTGGATCGAAGTAATTTGTGGCAGTATGTTTTCCGGGAAATCGGAAGAGTTGATTCGTCGTGTCAGACGGGCGCAGTACGGCAAACTGCCTGTTCAAGTATTCAAGCCGGCGATCGACGACCGATACCACGAAGAACATGTCGTCTCTCACGTTGGTAATTCCGTCGTAGCGATTCCGATGGCGACGAGTCGTGATCTCTACGCAGCAGTAGCAGAAGAGACACAGATCGTCGGTATCGATGAAGTTCAATTCTTTGATGATGAAATCGTACAAGTCATCGAAGCACTCGCACAAGACGGAAAACGCGTCATTTGTGCAGGGCTTGATCAAGACTTCCGGGCAGAGCCATTCGGCAAGATGCCTGAATTACTGGCACGTGCAGAATTCGTGACGAAGCTACAGGCAATCTGTCTCTCCTGTGGGGATCCGGCTTCTCGGACACAACGTTTGATTGACGGAAAACCAGCGAACTATGATGACCCGATCATCCTAGTCGGTGCTTCAGAGTCGTATGAGCCACGGTGTCGCCATTGCCATGAGGTACCTGGAAAGCCGAAGCCACTTCAATCTGTGCAACACCAAGAAAATTAAAAAAAGACGGACCGTTTGCGGTCGTCCTTTGATTTAGCAGCTGTTCAATTCCATCCGGAAACGAATAGCTGCTTTTTAATTTATCCTGTTTCTTGCGAAAACTGACACGATTGTTCGATAAAGCGAATCGTCTCACGGACGATTACATCTTGGTCATGATCAAGTGTCGCGACGTGGTATGAATTGAGTAGACAGTAGCTTCGTTTATCATTCGTTCCGATATGACGGTGCAAGTAATCTGAACTCGACGGTGGAACGACGTGATCGGTTGCGGAATAAAGAATCAACGTCGGAAGGAGAATCGATCCCAAGCGTCCTTTCGTCTCATCCATCAAGCGGACGAGTTCGAACGCGCAACGACTTGGAACGAGATCGTAGATGATTTCAAAGGCGGACCGCTTGATATCCGGTGCCCCTTCCGGTAAGTACTGAGGACCGTCATCAAACGAGAGTGCTTCATACGACGGAACGGAAAGTGCGGCGTTGATCGTAATGATGCCGGCAAACGGAATCCCGTCAGCAGCGAGCGATAACGCGAGCGTCGCCCCCATCGATTGACCGATGACAAAAACTTGGTCGCATGTTTCTTGTAAACGTGAATAACCGTCTTGCAGGCTTTGTTTCCAACATCGTGCAGTCGATTGTTCGAACTCGCGGACGTTCGTTCCGTGACCACGCAAACGCGGCGCATAGACGGTAAAACCTTCAGCAGCAAATGCCTCACCGACGTCCCGAACACTTTGAGGAGTCGCGTTAAAACCATGACAGAGCAGGATTCCGATCGATCCACCTTGAAGATAAAATGCTTCAGCACCAGTCAATACAGGATAGTTCATCATTACTATTTTTCCTCCATTCATGAAAAAAACTCGTCGACGTCACTGCTTGGACGCCCACGAGTTTTTCACCGTATCATCCAAAGCCGCGCTTTGCTGGTCGGAGCACCTTACAGATTGCAGGTTGCCGTGAAGTCATAGAGCCAGGTCTCTCGTTCACTCTTGATAAATATCATATTGGAATTGTCGGATTAATCATTGAAACGATGGTAGCACGTTCGAAAATGACTTGTCAAATCGTTCTTGACGAATCATGATTCGTTCTTTAAGCTAATCCATAACTTGTCAATCAATCGATATGCGCCAAATGGATTATTTTTGAAAAGTTGGTTGACTTTTAAAGGTTCGACCCGTAATGTAAAAATTAGTTTTACGACATAAGCAACAACGCAACAACACACATACGAATTTCATACCGCAATACTTATCCAGAGAGGTGGAGGGACTGGCCCTGCGAAACCTCGGCAACAGACTCATTATGAGCACTGTGCCAATTCCATCAGACAAATGTCTGAGAGATGAGTGGAGTGGATTCTGCCACTGTGCGGATCCAGGTCTCTTCTTGTTTCTCAAGAAGGGACCTTTTTTTGTTGAATGAAGGGGGAAAACGGAATGATTGCATTTCATCAAGTCAAAAAAATGTACGTCACGAAGGATCAGACGATCGCAGCGCTCGACGGTGTCGACCTGACGATCGAGAAAGGCGAAATCTTCGGTGTCATCGGCTTTAGCGGTGCCGGGAAAAGTTCATTGCTCCGCTGCGTCAACCTCTTAGAACGACCGACGTCAGGAACCGTGACGGTCGACGGGGAAGATTTGACACAACTATCACCGAAGAAACTACGTCAAGCAAAACAGCGGATCGGGATGATCTTTCAACACTTCAATCTATTGAATGCGAACACGGTCTTTACGAATGTCGCGAAGCCACTCGTTCTCGCAGGCATCAAAAAAGATGAGATTCGCCGCCGGGTGACGGAGTTACTCGAATTCGTCGATCTCGCGGACAAGGCGGATCATTATCCGGATCAATTATCCGGCGGACAAAAGCAACGTGTCGGTATCGCTCGGGCACTAGCGACGCAACCATCCGTCCTTTTATGTGACGAAGCGACGTCAGCGCTCGATCCCCAGACGACACATCATATTCTGCAATTATTGAAACGAATCAATGCCGAATACGGGATCACGATTCTTTTGATCACCCATGAGATGGGCGTCATTCGGGAGATTTGCGACCGCGTCGCCGTCATCGAAGCCGGGAAGCTGATCGAGTCAGGAACAGTCTTTGATGTCTTTTCAAACCCGCAGACTGAGACAGCGAAAAACTTCGTCCGGTCCGTCATGCATGACGAGATTCCAGCATCGATTCGCCAGTTGATCGAATCACGGAATGCGAATCCAATCTATAAGATTCATTTCCTCGGTCATCACACAGGGCAGCCGCTCTTGTCACAAGTTGCGAAACGTTTTGATGTTGATGTCAACATTTTGCACGGTAGCATCACGGAGTTGCAGGAGACGCCGTTCGGCACTTTGCTCGTTGAATTAATTGGTGAAGCGACTGAAGTGAAACGAGCCTTACAGTACATTGATCAAGCACAAGTGACGGTCGAGGAGGTGCTAGCTGATGCTAGTTAATTACAGTGATATCTGGACAGCATTTTTGCAAACGATGACGATGGTATCCGTCTCACTCTTATTCTCGACCTTGATCGGCTTACCGCTTGGCATCTTGCTCGTCGTCACACGAAAAGGCGCATTACTTGAGAACGTCCCGCTATTCACGTTCTTCAATAGCATCGTTAATATCTTCCGCTCGATTCCGTTCATCATCTTACTCGTCGCGATCATCCCATTGACACGGTTGATCGTTCAGACGTCGATCGGAACCGAAGCCGCCATCGTCCCACTCGTCTTTTACGCCGCACCGTACATGGCACGGCTGATCGAAAGTTCCTTGCTTGAAGTCGATAAAGGTGTCCTTGAGGCAGCAGAAGCAATGGGCGCGACGCCATTCCAAACGATTTTCCGCTTCCTTTTACCGGAAGCACTCGGTTCACTCGTTCTTAACTTAACGATCGCGACGGTTGGGTTGATCGGGGCGTCAGCGATGGCAGGCGCGATCGGTGGCGGTGGACTGGGCGATTTAGCAATCACGTATGGTTATCAACGATTCGACACGAAAGTCATGATCATCACGGTCGGGATTCTCGTCATCTTAGTTCAAGGCTTACAGACGACAGGTAACATCGTCGCACGAAAAATTAGAAGACATTAATCAAGGGAGCGATTCAGCCATGAAAAAAGCAGTAGCGATTGGAGCAACACTAACGACGATTTTATTTGCCGGGTGCTCAGCATCGGGAGAAGACGAAAAGACGATCAAACTCGGGGTCAGCGGTTCGGATACTCAAGTTTGGGACTACGTCGCGAAAAAAGCAGAGAAGGAGGGCATCAAAATCGAGCTCGTCAAGTTCTCTGATTATGTCCAGCCAAACATGGCACTGGCTGAGGGCGAGATCGACGCCAATGCTTTCCAGACGATTTCTTACTTCAACGCATTCAAGAAGGAACATAAGTTGAAGCTGTCACCGATCGCAACGACTGTCATTGCACCGATGGGCATTTACTCAGATAAATACAAGGACGTCAAAGACATTCCAGTCGGTGGCAAAATCGCTGTTCCGAACGAAGCAACAAACATGGGACGCGCCCTCTTATTACTGCAAGAAGCAGGTCTAATCAAGTTGCCGGACGACTTTGACGGCAATGGTTCAGTCGATAAGATCGTCGAAAATCCGAAGAAACTGAAAATCGTCCCAATCGTTGCGGGGCAAACACCGCGCGTCTTACCGGACGTCGCTGCGTCGATCATTAATAACGGTATTGCTGTTGACGCAGGACTCAATCCGATCAAGGACTCGATTGTCCATGAGAACGAAACAGCCAAACCATACATCAATATCATTGCAACACGGACGGAAGACAAGAACAAAAAAGAACTGAAAAAGATCGCGTCGCTTTACCAACAAAAAGATGTCGCGGCTTTCATTAAAAAAGAGTATAAAGGCAGCTCAATCCCGACGTTCGTTCCACTAAGTGACATCGGCGAATAAATTCAAAAGGAGAGTGGACAGTATGACGACACCAGTACGCACGACATGGGTAGAGACGATTGAACAGGACATCGAACAAAAACGGGAATCCTATCTTGAGACGAGTCACCGGATTCATGCGACACCGGAAATCGGTAACGAAGAATTCTTTGCTTCGCGACTACATGCAGAACGCCTGACGGCTGAAGGCTTTACGGTAGAACTTGGCGTCGCTGGGCACGAGACAGCGTTCTTTGCGAAAAAGTCGAGTGACCGACCAGGTGCGACGATTGCTTTTCTAGCCGAATATGATGCGTTGCCAGGCATCGGTCATGCATGTGGGCACAACATCATCGGAACGACGAGTGTCGCAGCAGCGATTGCGCTCAGTAAAGTACTCGATGAAGTCGGTGGGGGTGTCGTCGTCCTCGGGACTCCGGCTGAAGAAGGGGGACCAAACGGCAGTGCGAAAGGCAGTTTCGTCAAACATCAGTTGCTTGAAGGGATCGATGCAGCCTTGATGGTTCATCCGTCGGGACAAACGCGGATCACCGGTTCTTCCCTTGCGGTCGATCCACTCGATTTTGCTTTTACCGGTCGTCCGGCGCACGCAGCGGCGTCACCGGAAGAAGGGATCAACGCACTCGATGCGGTCATCCAGCTTTTTAATGGGATCAATGCTCTGCGGCAACAATTGCCGGACGATGTCCGGATCCACGGGATCATCACCCATGGCGGCGATGCACCGAATATCATTCCAGAATATGCAAAAGCACGTTTCTTCATCCGGGCGACGACACGGGAACGACTCAATGCCGTCACGGAGAAAGTCAAAGCGGTCGCACAAGGTGCGGCACTTGCGACTGGGGCGACGCTTGACGTCATCGCGTTCCAAAATGAAGTCGACAACCTCGTCTTCAACCGGACGTTTGATCGTCTCTTCCAAGAAGAAGCAGAAGCGCTTGGCCAAGTCGTGCACCTCGACGAACGACCAGGTCTCGGATCGACGGACGCTGGCAACATCAGTCAAGTCATCCCAACGATCCATCCGTACATCAAGATTGGACCAGACGATCTCGTTGCCCATACGGAAGCGTTCAAAGAAGCGGCTCGTTCAGAAGCAGGGGATGAGGCATTGATTGCAGGAGCGAAAATCCTTGCTCGAACAGCACTTCGTGTCCTTGCCGATGAACGGACGCGCGGGGCGATTGCCCAAGAATTCCATGACCGGAAGAACGGCTATTTGTAAGTAAAAAATAACGACTGGACGTACTGATATCAAGTGCTCCAGTCGTTTTTGGGATGTAGTCGATCAGGAATTGGCGATGGGTGACAGAAGTGGAACGAAATCAAAAAAGTGACAAGACAGAAGCATTTCCGCTTTGTTTTCTTGAAAAAGATATGCTAGGCTAAAATTGTATAACTCAATAATCCAGTTCTTCGGGGTAGGGTGAAAATCCCAACCGGCGGTGATGCGATCGATTGATCGATGAGCCCGCGACCTGTGATGTACGCATCATGGCTGACTTGGTGAGATTCCAAGGCCGACGGTAAAGTCCGGATGGGAGAAGAACGAAACGACGCGATTCAAGCTGTTTTCTGAAAAAATGTTTTCAGGAGATGGTCTCTTTCTGCATGCAAAAAAGCAGAAAGCGAACCGTGTATTTCGTGAACCCTTCTATACAGACGCCCCTTTTCAAGGGGCGTCTTTTTTCATTTGAAAGGAGTGAACGCGATGTCACAGATGATGAGTTATGCCATGCAATTAGCACAGATGTTAAACGGACAAACAAGTCCGAATCCAAGTGTCGGCTGTGTCATCGTCAAACAAGGGCGTATTCTCGGTTTTGGTGCACACCGATTTGCCGGTGGTCCACATGCGGAAGTCGAAGCCCTACGGATGGCAGGAGAAGCTGCTCGTGGCGCTGATCTTTATGTGACGCTCGAGCCATGTAATCACCATGGCAAGACACCGCCATGTACGGAAGCGATTCTGCAAGCAGGAATCAAACGTGTCTTCGTCGCTACGGAAGACAAACATGCGATCGTCGCTGGTTCAGGAATTAAGCGGCTCCAGGATGCTGGTGTCGAAGTTGAGGTCGGATTATTACGACGCGAAGCGGAAGCACTGTACGACACGTTCTGGAAAACGATCGAACGAAAACGTCCGACCGTGACCGTCAAAATCGCTCAGACGATGAACGGGATCGCTGCGACGGGTGAACAGCGCTGGATCACATCAGAACAGGCGCGGACACATGGTCGCGCCATGCGTGGTCGCCATGATGCGATTCTCGTTGGAAGTGAGACAGTGCTCGTCGATGATCCGGCACTGACATTACGTACCGAAATGGGAATCGAACCGATTCGAGTGATCGTTGACCGTCGTGGTCGGGTTCCGGAGACGGCACAAGTCTTCCAGGATGGTAAAAATCCAACCTATTGGCTAACGAGTGTACCGCGCATTAGTCACGATCAAGTGACCGTTCTAGTCGGTGAGTATGAGACGCCGGAAGCGATTTTAAAGCGGTTATACGAACAAGATATCCGGAGCATTTTGATTGAAGGTGGACCAACGATCCAAGCAGCGTTCTTTGAAGCAGATCTTGTCGACCGAATCGAAGTTTACCAGGCACCATCGATTTTTGAAGGGGAGGCGTGGACCGGTCAACACGATATCGAAGATCGTTTTCAAATCGATCAGATCGAAACGGTTGGACCGGATCTTCATCTGACGTATATCCGAAAGGAGGAGACGCCATGTTCACCGGATTGATTGAAGAAGTCGGGACGTTAAAACGAAAGATTCCGCGACCGAACGGTTTAGCGCTTGAAATTGAAGCACACCGGGTGCTCGAAGGAACGAAGATTGGTGATAGCATCGCCGTCGACGGCATCTGTTTGACCGTCACGTCCATGAGTCCGACTGGCTTCACGGCAGATGCCGTCCATGACACGATTCGTTCAACGGCACTTGGCACATATCGTGTCGGGAGCCCGATACAACTTGAACGAGCAATGCCAGCAGACGGTCGTTTTGGTGGACATTTCGTCAGTGGACACATCGACGGGACGGCGCGACTGATCAGTCGACGACCGGACGGGGAAGCGATGGTCTATACGTTTGATGTCGGGTCGTGGCAAAAGTATTGTATTCCGAAAGGATCGATTGCGATCAACGGCACGAGCCTGACCTTACAACGTGTCACGCCGGAAACGATCTCGATTTCACTGATTCCGCACTCCCGTCAAGTAACGACGTTCGATCGATTGGCAAGCGGCGCAGTCGTCAATATCGAGTGTGACATGATGGCGAAACATCTTTATCATTTCACGCAACACGAGAAGCAGACGGACTGGGCAGCATTCTTAGGAGGCGACATGTAATGAATGGATTCGACTTGATTGAAGAAGCGATAGAAGATTTAAAAAAAGGACGACCGATCATCGTCTGTGATGACGAGGACCGTGAGAATGAAGGGGATCTCGTCATGCTCGCAGAACATGCGACACCAGAAAACATCAACTTCATGATCACATACGGAAAAGGGCTCGTCTGTGTACCGGTCAGTCCGCGGATTGCCCAGCGACTTGAACTCGCACCGATGACGGCGAACAACACCGATCCGCACGGTACGGCATTCACGCTCAGTATCGATCATGAAGAAGCAAAGACCGGCATCAGTGCCGATGAACGTTCGCTGACGATTCAACGGATGTTAACGGATGGACCGGAGCGTTTCAAACGACCAGGACACATCTTTCCGTTGATTGCAAAAGAGGGTGGCGTCCGAGAACGTCGCGGACATACAGAAGCAGGCATTGATCTTGCCCGTCTCGCGGGTAGTGACGAAATCGCCGTCATTTGTGAAATCATCAAGGAAGACGGCACGATGGCGCGCGTTGACGATTTACTTCTTTATAAGGAAGAACATGATTTAAAACTAATCACGATCGAGGCACTCGTCGCTTATCTTGAGCGCCCGTTGACACGGGAAGCGGAAGTGTTACTTCCGACGACGTTCGGAGCGTTTCGGATGATCGGCTATACGACACAAGACAAGAAGGAACATGTCGCCGTCTTGTCGGGTGAAGCGCACGACGGAATGCTCGTCCGTCTGCACTCAGAATGCCTGACAGGGGATGTCTTCGGTTCGAAGCGTTGCGATTGTGGTCCACAACTCGATGCGGCACTCGAGCGGATCGAGCGAGAAGGCGGAGCTGTCTTGTATCTACGTCAGGAAGGCCGCGGCATCGGTCTGATGGCGAAGTTAAAAGCCTACGAGTTGCAGGAACAAGGACTCGATACGGTCGAAGCGAACCATGCGCTTGGTTATCCGACGGACATGCGTGACTATACGGTCGCAGCGAACATGTTACGTGATCTTGGCGTGACGAAGATCCGTTTAATGACAAATAATCCGGATAAACAACGGGTGCTCGAACAAGAAGGCATCGAAATCATCGAACGCGTCCCACATCAAGTACCGGTCGAGCCGGAAAATCAGCGTTATCTGAAAACAAAACAAACAAAACTCGGGCACTGGCTCGACATCCAAGGAGGACACACATCATGATTTACGAAGGTTTCTTAACAGGAGAAGGACTACGCGTCGCGATCGTCGCTGCACGTTTTAACGAATTGATTACATCAAAACTCGTCGGAGGAGCAAACGACGCGTTCCGTCGTCACGGTGTTGCAGCAGATGCTGTCGATACAGCATGGGTTCCTGGAGCATTCGAAATTCCACTCGTTGCAGAAAAGTTAGCGAAAAGCGGTAAATATGATGCTGTCATCACGCTTGGTGCCGTCATCCGTGGGGCGACGTCGCATTATGACTATGTCTGTAATGAAGTCGCAAAAGGTGTCGCGAGTGCGTCACGCGACACCGGCGTTCCCATCATCTTCGGTGTTCTGACAACAGATTCGATCGAGCAAGCGGTTGAACGTGCCGGTACGAAAGCTGGGAATAAAGGTTACGAAGCAGCAGTTTCAGCAATCGAGATGGCAAATCTTTTACGGACGATCTAATGGAACAGAGACAGGGTGACGGTATATTCCGTCATCCTGTTTTTTTGCGGAAAACGTGCGGATAATGAATCAAATTTCAAAAAAAGGATAGTAGATTTGAAATTTGAGGATTCGTTTTCAAGGAGAACGGTAATGGTGTAATAAAGAAACTTTGAAACATTTTCCAATGTTTTTCGTAAATCAGGGTAACGCGCATGAAGGAGGAAATGAATATGAAGAAAACAAGGTGGGTAGCAGCCGGAATCGTCGCAGCATCGATTGGGCTTGCTGGATGTCAAGATGGACAGACAGATACAGGTAGTGGCAGTGGGTCTGGTTCGACGAAGTCGGGGGAACTCTCGAATACGGAATTACTGAATAAAGCGACAGCCGCTCAAAAAGATATTAAATCGTTCCACATGGAAGGGACAGTCAACTCAAAAGCAGGTGAGATGACAATGGATCAAAAGGTATCAGCTGATATCATTCAAAAACCGCTTGCGATGCACCAGACGATGACGATGAAAAATCCACAGGACGGTAAAGACATGTCGATTGAGAGCTATATCGTCGACGATAAGATGTATTTATCGCAAAACGGACAATGGCTCGTTCAAGATGTCTCGGAACTAGGCGATATGGTCGAAGCAATGGAGTCATCGGCATCGACGGATCAAAATCTCAAGCTGTTGAAAAAGTACAAAGACAACTGGACAGCGAAAAAAGAGGGTGACGTCTATCAAATCGACGTCAAACTAAAGGGTGACGACCTCAAAGCCTTTATGAAGGATTCGCTAGAGCAAACAGGACAAATGGCGCAAATGAAAGACGCCATGGACAGCATTGATTATAAGAAAATGAACTATACGATGACGTATGATGCGAAGACATTCTATCCGAAATCACTCGATATGGATATGGTCTTCGCAGTTGAAAAAGATACGGACTTCACGATGAAAAATCAATCAACATTCTCGAAATTCAATGAAATCAACGAAATCAAACTCCCTGCAGAGACAAAAGATGCGCAACCACTCACAGGTGCTGCACAATAAATAATAAGCCCCTCGCTTCCAACCAGAAGCGAGGGGCTTATTATTTAGACTTGGAATTGACGTAATACCTCTTTTAGTGATTCTGCTTGCTGTTGACTGACGGAAGTTTGTTGATGGACATCCCGGAACGCTTGGACGGAATGATTGATCTGTTCCGACATCGATTGTGTCCCTTGTGCCCCATCATTGACGGTGACCGCAACGTCATGAATGACACCGAGCATGTTTGCTGTCAGTTCTTGAAGTTGACCGGCTTGAGCAGCAAAATGTTCTGCTGCATCACCGAATAATTGCGCATCATCACGGTATTGAATCGAGGCATCTTCAAACAAATCATAGTCTTTGACGACCTTCGTATCGATGAAAGAGAGCATCTCACCGGATGCGGCATTCAAGTGTTCGACGGAATCGATGACCGATAACGAGACATCTTGGATTTGTTCAACAGTGTCCCGACTACTCTCGGCGAGTTTCCGGATTTCATCCGCGACGACAGCAAAGCCTCGACCGACTTCGCCGGCTCGTGCTGCTTCAATCGAAGCGTTAAGGGATAATAGATTCGTTTGCGCCGCGATTGAGAGGATCGCGTCAGACAAAACGGAAATTTCCTTGACGGCTTTTGCTCGTGTCATCGCATCCTCAAGTCGCGTTTTCGTTTCAGAGAGAATTTGAGTAGCGGTCTGTTTCGCTTCCGTGGCGACGACTTGAAGCGATTCAGCGCGACCACCAACTTCTTGGGCGCGTTTTCCATTCGCTTCTGCGCCAGAGACGATCTCATGAATCGTTGCTTCCATATCGACAGCAGACGAGTTCATCTCTTCGGCAGAAGCAGCTGTCTCCTGCATACCAGCCGATAAGTTTTCAATCGTATGTGAAGTCGCCACCCTGCGTTGCGAGTTCATGTGTTTTTGCCTGCAATTGACGAAGGGGACCAAAAATCGAACGTAAAATCAAGACAGTAAAAATGACACCGAGCAATCCAACGATACCAATGATCGTAAATAGCATTAGATGGGCAGTATTAGCAGCTTGCGTAATCGTGTCACCATTTGTGCTAGCCTGTTGATTGTTAAATTTCACGATTTTCGTCAATTGATCGGAAACAGCGAAGTAGGAATCACGACTGGCTCCTTCATAATACGTCACAGCTTCTTTTTGGGTTTCTGGTGTACTGAGGGCAAGAAGACGATCGGTCGTCTCTTTAAATGTTTGCCATTTCTTCGCAAGATCATCAAATAATTGACGATCAGATTTCAAATAGATCGTTTTTTCGTATTTCGCCAGATTCGCGTCAACGGTCGCTAAACCGTCTTTGACACGTTTATCATAGCCTGCTTTGATTTCTGGATCATTTTCTTGAATATGCAACAACTCGACACGCCGTAAATCGGATAACGCTGTATTCGTTTCGTGCGACAAGTTCAGACCAGGAATCCAGGAAGAAGTAATCGTTTGACTCTCTTGATCGACACGACTTAATGAGAATCCACCGTACAATCCGACCCCGATTAAGCTAAGCAAAAGGATGGAGGACAATAAGATAAGCTTCGTTTTAATCTTCATGTGATTCGCTCCTTTGTTTTGCGAGATGAACTATTCATTTTCTTGATTATATCGTCACAAGTAAAAAATTTACTTATTATTGAAAAAAATAAGTATCAAAATAGTTTTATGAAAAAATAGTTTGACAATTATCAGTAAATTCTGAAAAAATGGTAAAGAACTATAGATTACATAGAGGGGGTAACACGAATGGGAAATTCATTTAGTGACTGGATTGGTAAGGTGTCCGATTTTGTTTGGGGACCACCGTTACTCATCCTGTTGGTCGGTACGGGGATTTACTTGACGATTCGCTTAGGATTCATTCAAATTACCAAACTGCCGTATGCGCTGAAGCTTGCGTTTTCGAAACATCAGGATGACAAGTCAGAAGGTGATATCAGTCACTTTCAAGCATTAATGACAGCACTCGCTGCGACCGTCGGTACAGGGAATATCGTCGGTGTCGCAACCGCTGTTGTCCTTGGCGGACCAGGCGCGATCGTCTGGATGTGGTTGTCCGGTTTATTTGGAATGGCGACGAAATATGCGGAAGCGATTCTTGCCGTCAAATATCGCGTCGTTGATGAAAAAGGACAGATGGCAGGGGGACCGATGTATTATCTTGAACGTGGACTGAAGCAAAAATGGCTCGGTGTCTTATTTGCCGCATTCGCTTCGATCGCCGCATTCGGGATCGGGAACGGTGTCCAGACGAATTCGGTCGCACTCGCAATGAAATCGACGTTTGATGTACCACTTTACGTGACGGGGATTGCGTTGATGGTACTGACGGGAGTCGTTATTCTCGGTGGGGTCAAATCGATCGGGAAAGTTGTTAGTTTGTTCGTTCCGTTCATGATTTTCTTCTATGTCGGAAGTGGTCTACTGATTCTCGTCATGAACTATGACTTGATTCCAGGTGCGATCTCAACGATTTTCAGCAGTACGTTCTCAAACGAAGCCATCACAGGTGGGGCAATCGGGGCGGCGATTCGTTATGGTGTCGCGCGTGGTGTCTTCTCGAACGAAGCAGGACTCGGTTCCGCTCCGATTGCGGCAGCAGCCGCAAAAACGGACTTTCCGGGACGTCAAGCACTCGTCTCGATGACGCAAGTGTTCCTTGATACATTGGTTGTCTGTTCAATCACGGGTCTGACACTCGTCATGGGTGGACAGTTGGACACGAAACTAGAAGGCGTTGAGTTGACGACAGCAAGCTTTGAAGTCTTCCTCGGTCCTGCTGGAAAGTACATCGTCACGATCGGGCTCGTTATGTTTGCTTATTCGACTGTCCTCGGGTGGTCATACTATGGTGAAAAGTCGATTTATTATCTATTTGGTCAAAAATCGATCTTACCGTATCGTATCTTATTCGTTTTAGTCGCTGGAGCAGGTGCGATGACGACGAACTTGAACATGGTCTGGGCGATTTCCGATGTCTTTAATGGTTTGATGGCGATTCCGAACTTGATCGGCTTGATTGGATTGTCTGGCGTCGTCATTGCTGAGACACGACTGTTCCGCGAACAGTTGAAACGAGAAGAAGCGAATCGGAAAGTTTCGTAGTATCGTATGGATAGAAGAAGCACAACTATGCAGGAAGTGTTTCAACTAAATTAAAAGAAAGAGGCACGCTTCCGTGGAGATAGACTCGGAAGCGTGCCTCTTTTGTTTAGTGTAAAGCGAGGATGAGACATTCATTGTAAAAACTAGCGGTGAGACCATTGATTCTTCAGCTTTACCGAATCATTTCTTGCGATAGAGCATGAGTGACTCGTATGGACGTAACATGAGTCTTTGTTCGTCCGTCTGCATCTGCTTATAATTATGAAGCAACACCGTATAATCCGATCCATCACGAGGTAACGTGAACGTCGTCTCCGTCCCGTAGAAGTTCGAGACGACGAATAATTCTTCCTCGTCCGTTTCGCGTTCGTACGCCCAGAGTGACGAATCGTCTGGTGTCAACAGCCGGTACGTACCGTCCGTGAGCACGTCATACTGTTTTCGGAGCTGAATCAACCGTTTGTAATGGTGGTAGACCGAGTCCGGATCCGCTACAGCCGTCTCAACGTTGATTTGATCATGCGTCGGCGAGACCGGAATCCACGGTTCACTCGTACTGAAACCACCGTTACGTGTATCCGACCACGGCATTGGCGTCCGCGCATTATCACGCGATTTTTGACGAATCGCGGCAAGAATCTCTTCTTCCGCGACACCCTTGTCCCGAGCTTCTTGATAGGCATTTAACGTCTCGACATCGCGGTAGTCAGACAGATCCGTGAAGTCCGGATTTGGCATCCCGATCTCTTCTCCCTGATAGATATAAGGTGTACCTTGTAAGCCGTGAAGTGTCGTCGCGAGCATCTTCGCACTCTCGACGCGATACGTGACGTCGTCACCGAACCGGCTGACGACGCGTGGTTGGTCATGGTTACACCAAAAGATCGCGTTCCAGGCTTGTCCGTTCATACCCGATTGCCAATCCGAGAAAATCTGTTTCAGTTGCTTGAAATCAAACGGTGCTGCCGCCCATTTTTCGCCGTTCGGATAATCGACCTTCAAATGATGGAAGTTGAACGTCATCTTCAGTTCCTGATTCTCAAGCGATGAATAACGAAGGCAGTGCTCAAGCGACGTCGACGACATCTCACCGACGGTCAGGAGGTCGTGCCCAGCAAAGACTTGTTCGTTCATCTCTTGCAGGTAGTCATGAACGTTCGGTCCGTCCGTATAATACGCACGTCCGTCTCCACTAGGGTCGTTCGGAAGACCTGGTGTCTTTGAAATCAAATTGATGACATCGAGTCGGAAGCCGCTGACGCCTTTATCGCGCCAAAAGCGCATCATGTTATAAATGTCTTCCCGAAGACGTGGATTTTCCCAGTTCAGATCCGCTTGCGTTTTGTCGAACAGGTGCAAGTAATACTTGCCAGCTGTCTCGTCGAATGACCAAGCAGGACCACCGAATTTTGAGACCCAGTCGTTCGGCGTATCGCGCCAAATGAAGTAGTCATGGTAAGGACTATCCGGATGACGTCCTTCTTCGAACCAGACATGCGACGTCGAACAGTGATTGACGACGATGTCCATCATGACGGACAAATGACGTTGCTTTGCTTCAGCGAGTAACGTCTCAAAATCATCCATCGTTCCATAAGACGGATCAATCGCGTAGTAGTCACTGACATCATAGCCATTATCGTTTTGCGGTGAGGCATAGACCGGCGTCAACCAGAGGTAATCGACACCAAGATCCGCCAAATAATCGAGTTTAGCAGTGACGCCGCGTAACGTACCGGTCGCTTTGCCTTCCGGACTGTAGAAACTCTTTGGATAGATTTGATAAACGGCGGATTTGCGCCAATCGGTTGTCGTGATCATCAGATACACACCTTTCTAGAATTACGCCGCTTTATTTAGGGCGGCTTTTTTTGCGCGTTTCGTTGAGACATAGTGGAACAAGAACGTACAGGCGACAGGAACGATGATCGCGATCACCATACCGACGATGAACGATAAAATCGAGCCTGGTACGATCGAGATGAAAGCGGGTAGCCCACCGACACCAATCGCAGGAGCGAGAACACCGCTGACAGCGATGAAGGCAGACGCGATGGCTGAGCCGACGAGTGCCGCGTAAAACGGATACTTGAACCGGAGATTGACCCCGAACATGGCGGGTTCCGTGATTCCGAAGTAGGCGGATAGGGCAGATGTCGATGCCATGTTCTTATCATTGACGTTTTTCGCAAGGAAAAGCATCGCGAGTGTTGCTGAACCTTGGGCGATGTTCGAAATCGCGATCATCGGCCAGATGAACGTCGTTCCGCTTTGTCCGATTAATTGTAAGTCGACGGCGATGAACATGTGGTGCATGCCGGTGATAACGAGTGGCGCATAAAGTGCACCAAAGAGCAAGGCACCAAGTAACGGAACAGCTTCGAACGTATTGACGACTCCGATCGTAATCCAGTCACCGACTTGACGCGTGACCGGTCCGATGACGGCAAGAGCGAGGAATCCTGTCAACGTAATCGTCGTAATCGGTACAACGAGTAATTGAATCGCATTCGGTACCCGTTGTTTAAGCCACCGTTCAATCGTACTGAGAACATAAGCAGCTGCGAGAACCGGAAGGATTTGTCCTTGATAGCCGACTTTTTCAATTTCAAAGAGACCGAGGATATTGAACGTCGGGATTTCACCTTTTAGGGCACTTTGTCCGTAGTTCCAAGCGTTTAAGAGGTCTGGGTGTACGAGCATTAAACCCATGACAATCCCGAGAATCTCACTTCCACCGAAGCGTTTCGTTGCTGACCAGCCGACGAGTGCTGGGAGGAAGACGAAAGCAGTATTTGCCATCATATTAATGAGGTCCCATAATCCTTGCAGATTCGGGTACCGATCAATCATCGTCTTACCACCAAATTCGATGCCGAACAGATTATTGATCCCCATCAAGAGACCAGCGACGATGATAGCAGGAATGATTGGCATAAAGACATCAGAAAAGACTTTGATCAATTTTTGGAATGGATTCATTTTTGCGGCACCAGACGATTTGACATCTGCGATCGTCGTCGCCTGTAAGCCGGTCAATTGAATGAATTCGGCATAGACTCGGTCGACATCTCCAGCTCCAATGACGATTTGATAAACACCAGCGTTTAAGAACGCCCCTTTGACGAGTGGGACTTCAAGTAAGGCTTCTTGATCAACGAGCTCTTGGTTCTTAAGCGTTAAACGAAGACGGGTGACACAGTGAGCTGCCTGTTCGACGTTCTCCTTGCCCCCGATGTTCTCAATGATTTGCTCTGCAATCTGACGATAGTTTGGTTTCATCTCGATGCTCCTTTTTGGAAGTGACATACTCGACCACTTTTGAAATGAAAACGTTTTCTTATCTGCGCATGTTTATCTTAACTTATCTATATAAGTTGGTCAAGAACTTATATAGATAAGTTGAATGGAATGAAAAAAGAGAGAACCCGTCATGTACGGATTCCCTCATCTAGCAGCGGATATTCAACGACGAGCAATATCAGTGAATTGAAACTTATCGAGACGATGGCGTGATTCAGTCCGTTCGAAATGCTGTCCTTCATAGAAATACGTATCGTTCGTGACGACGATGACATGTGTCATATCGTGAAGATCGAGTCGTTCTTGGTCTTCAGTTGTAGCCGGGCGAGCCTCGATTTTTCGTTTCGCGTAGCTGATCTGGCGTCCGAGTGTCTCCTCGATGTAGTGATAGATCGAGCCAGCAGCAATAGCTTTCGTTAATCCAGGAACGAGATCAGTCACGAAATGATTGATATCACGAATGACGCGTTCACCGTCAATTTGACGAATCCGCTCGACGCGTGTCACGTCTGTTCCTTGTGCCACATGTAATAACGCAGCGAGCTCAGCAGAGGCGGAGAGGACCTCACACGAGATGACATCCGTCTCGACGGTATGACGCTCCATCCGGCGATGGGCTTCCGAAAAGCTGACGATGCCATTGAACTGGAACTCAATCGCTTCTTGCGACAAAACGAAGACACCTTTCCCTTGGTGTTTGCGGACGAAGCCTTTCTCTTGCAGGGCATCAATCGCTTTTCGGACCGTCCCGCGACTTGCTTCGAACTCCTGCATCAGCTCTGTTTCTGACGGCAACTTTGTCTCAGCAGGAAGTGTCCCTTCCTGAATACGCTGCGCGAGCTCATGGTAGATGGTTAAATACTTCGGCATATCATCCGTCCTTTGCATTCAAATAGTGCTTTTAGTGTAGCATGGAACGATTGCAGGCATCAAAACAGCTCCACCTGTCGTCCGGGCATAATCCGGAAAACAGATGGAGCGTAGAAGTAGGAATGAGTGTCAACGAAGGGATGTCGAAAACGCTGTTCCTTTTTGGATGACATCTTGTTTTTCGTCGAGAACGTCACTTGTCAAAAGCTCAATCGAATCAACCGGTCGTTCCAAAATGAAGCCGAAGTTACCGCTTCGTGATTCGGACGGAGCATACGTCTTTGCGAGCGACTCTAAATAGACGTCGTCTTCAAGTGTCTTTTCGGTCGTAGCATCGAGTTTAAAGTGGGCGACCGGATTGAACGTGACCGGTTCATCACTTGTATTCTTGATTGTGACACGTGTCTTGATCAAATCGAAGGATTCATCGTGCGTGAAACCATGGAAGAAATCAATCATGCCGTAGCTTGGACGAGCATGAAAAACTTTGACTTCTTCGATCGTCATCTCAATCGGACCAATCTTTTGCGTTTTATTCACCCGTTTGAATTGTTTAAGCGTCAATTCACCCTTATCATCCGTAACGGTCTGGTCGATTTTCGTTAGTTCACGATCGTCCGGGATTTGTGGGTTCGGGACATAGGCGCTTGTTTTTTCAAGCGATACCGGCTGCTCCTGTTTCGCAGACGATGGTTCTTTCGGTGTGTCTTGTGATGCGGAAGTGCCACAACCTGCGAGCACCGTCCCGAGCATCAAAGTAGCAAGTATCTGTTTCATGAACATTCCCCTTATTTTTTCGATTTCAAGAGATCGAAGATGATTTTCGCGTGATCGGTGTTATCGACTTGTCCTGCGAAACGTTCCTTAGCAGGACCGAACGCATAGACGGGTACGTCTTCACCTGTATGTCCACCTGTCGTCCAGCCAGTGTGCGAACGTTCGTTGAAGATTTCTTCGATCGCATTATCGATCTCGAGTAATTTTTTCGATTCAGCAGCGCGAGAGACGCTATCGATTTCTTTATCCGTTAAGGCGAGTTTGTCTTGATCGATATACGTCGTCAACGTCTTACGGACATCCGCACCATCGACGATTTTTTGCGCCATGAAGTCTGGTGTTTTCTTTGCCGCTTTGATTGGTTCGGCGAACCAGTTATAGATGCCGTCCGCGCCGATCGAGTATCCACCAGTTGAGTGGTCAGCCGTTGCGACGACGAGCGTATGCTTATCCTTCTTCGCAAAGGCGATTGCGGCTTTGAATGCGCGCTCGAAGTCTTCCATTTCACTCATGGCACCGACGATATCATTGTCATGACCAGCCCAGTCGACTTGACTTCCTTCAACCATTAGGAAGAATCCTTTTTTATTCGTGTCGAGTCGCTTGATCGCAGAGTTCGTCATTTGAGCCAGCGATGGGACCGAGTTTTCGCGGTCGATCCGTTTTGGTAACCCGCCATCTGCGAACAGACCAAGGACTTGTTTATTTTTATCGGCTTTCAATTGATCAAGATCCGTGACGTAACTGTACCCGTCTTTCTTGAATGCTTTCGTCAAGTCGACATCCGGACGGACGAAGTTCGACTTTCCGCCGCCAAGCATGACATCGATTTTATGTTTCCCGTTGACGCGTTCCTTGAAGTAATCGTCTGCGATGGCGTTCATGTTCTTCCGGTTCTCATCATGGGCACCAAACGAAGCAGGTGTCGCATGTGTGATTTCAGACGTTGCGACGAGTCCTGTTGATTTACCACGTTCTTTTGCTGCTTCGAGGACGGTCTTAACTTCCGATTTATCATTATCAACCGCAATCGCTGCATTGTACGTCTTTACACCAGAAGACATCGCCGTCGCTGCAGAAGCGGAATCGGTGACGTTTTCCTTTGAATCTTCCGGATAAGTCATCTGTTGACCGACCAGATATTGATCAAACGCTGTTTTTTCAGCAACTGGTGTCGATGGATCGTTCTTTAAGTAACGATGAGCGGATGTATACGAGACACCCATTCCGTCGCCGATCAAGAAGATGACGTTACGGATTTCCGGTGATTTCACAGGTTTTGTCTTTGCTTCTGCTTCTGGCATCGAGAACATCGTGCTGAGGGAAAGAGTCGATAAGGCAAAAATCGGAATGATACGTTTTAATTTCATACAGGTTCCTCCTCGAAAGGTGATGGGGTTTGATAATCGATACGACCTACAAACTCCACATTACGGGTGAAATATGAAAACCATGTTTATCGTGTGTAAAGCTTTGTGAAGAAACGATGACAAAAAATGCCTCTTCTGAAAAGTCGTTTCAGAAGAGGCATATGTCTTATTAGCGATTCCACCCGATCATTCGACGGTAGGAACTGAATGTTGGCCAGGCAAGAATCACGATGGCGAGCCAGTAAAGCAATTGATTCTCGGATGCGATCAGACCAATGATACCTGCGAGCAAGATCGTCGTGTAAATGGAGAACGTGATGATGAGTGCCGGATGAAGCTTTGGGAAAATCGTGAAACGACCGAGCCGTTCGTTTGCTCCGCGAACATACAACCGGCTTCCGAAAAAGAGTAAAACGATCGTTAAAGCAAAATTGAACAAGACAGGATAAAGGGTATTCTCATACTGGAATAGTAAGGCGAACGGTGCTGTAATCGTCATCAGAAAATCGAGCGGTTTCGATAAATCGGTCTCTTTGGTTCCGAAACCGAGCAAGGCAACGGCATAGACGCTGAAATACGTAAAATAGTTCAAGAATAAGAAAAACGTTCCGAGTAATAGTTGTCCGATGATATCACCTGCGATTGTTCCTGCGAATAAGAAAATCGTTAGAATCGTCACATCAAATAGAAGGAACAGACCAAAATCTTGGAAGAGTGACGACCATGTGACGTAATCAAACGGATTGATATCGCCGAATGCTTGTAGCAATAACCAACTGATGAAGAAGCCGATGAGTGGGAAAACAATCAATGTCACGACACCAATCGCCCATTTGATCCAAAAGAGCCAGACCTTTGGGAATGGCAACGCATGTAAGATCACACTCCGACCACTTCCGCGCTCCGACCCGAGCATCAGGATGGCGAAGACGGCAATCAGAATTGCTGCGAATCCAGCAAAAAATGGACTGACGAGTACAGTGTTGAGTAAATCAGGTTGCTGAGACGGGTCGTATTTCTCGAACTCATTAATGACGGTATAACTACCAAATCCATAACTGAAGATCGCGAGCAAAATGAAACAAGCGAGTGGCCAAATGCCTTGCTTGATATGATAGCGGATCAATTGCTTAACCATGTCGTTTTCCTCCAAATGTCCCTAAGAAGTAATCTTCCATCTGTACCGGTAGTGCATCTTTTAATAAAGGATCCGTCGTTTCAAGATAACGTGCGCCTTCATCCGATAAGACGAGTAATGTCACGACGCGACCCGTTTGGGATAAGACATGGAGATCGGCGTGCGTAAGTTCTGGAACATCTTCATAGACGACTTGCCATTTTTGCATACTGGCTTTAGCATCGTCGAGTGCCTTTGGTTCGCGGACGATATGTTTTTCGATCGTCATGACGCGATCAGCGAGTGAATCGAGCTCTTCGAGTTGATGTGAGGCGATCAAGACGGCAGTTTGGCGCTCCGCAAGTAACGAGACAAGCTGCTTTAAGTAATCCCGTTTGTTGATCCGGTCAAGTCCGTCCGTCGGTTCATCGAGCAATAAGACGGGTGCATTCGTCGCGAACGCCAGTTGGAGAAGGAACAATTGTGCTTGTCCCTTCGATAAAGATGTGACGCGACGTCCACGATCAAGGTTTGAGGAACGACAGTAGTTTTCAATATACGTCTTTTCGAAGTTCGGATAGAACGCATTGTAGAAGTTGATTAATTCGCCGAGCGTCATCTGACGATAGACGGAGACCGAGTCCGGAACGAGAAAGAGATGCTCTCGCGTCTTTGGGACGTGGTGGATCGACTCGCCACTCCATTCGACCTTTCCACGTGTCGGCTCAAGAGCACCGACGAGTGTCTTGAGTAATGTCGTTTTTCCAGCACCGTTACGACCAATCAAAGCAGTAATTGTTCCTGCTGGAAGGGTGAAGGATGCATTTTCATAAATCATGGTACGGTCAATTTGTTTCGTTAAATGAGAAACGGTCAACATGAGGAATCCTCCCTTATGTGTAAGATGAGTTGGTATAGTTCTTCGTTTGAAATAGAGAGTTCGTCGGCGACGGAACAAAGACGGATGAGTGGATCTTGAATAGCGGCTTGTTTGACTTCACTGAGGGGGATGTCTGAGATGAACGAGCCTTTGCCGCGCATCGTGACGATGAAGTTGCGGCTCTCGAGTTCCTGATAGGCACGGGAGACGGTGTTTGGATTGACAAGGAGTGTACCGGCAAGTTCACGGACGGATGGCATCTGTTCGCCAGAGCGGAGTAGACCACGGGCAATCGAGCGGATGATTTGCGTGACCAACTGTTCATAGATCGGTAACGGACTTTTCGGATCGACGGTGAACATTTCTTCACCTCCTTAAGTGTACTAATTCAATTAATACACCAATTATAGGAAGTGGATACCAATCTGTCAATGCTTCTTTTCGAGAAGACGATGACACCCTCTATCATAATATTTGCTATACTGACGACAGAAGAATCGCCAGGAAGGATGACCGAGATGTTGGATCGATTGAGTGCCTTAGAGGACCGTTATGAAAAACTGAATGATATGTTGGCTGATCCAGCCATCATTAATGATACGAATCAATTGCGTGAGGTTTCAAAAGAGCAGTCGCAACTTGCTCCGACAGTCGAAACGTACCGCATCTATCGCGAGAAGATGGAAGCTTATCAAGAAGCACGTCAAATGTTGACGGATCCGGAGATGCGCGACCTTGCAAAGGAAGAAGTCGCGATGCTTGAGCCGGAGATTAAAGAACTCGAAGCCAAGCTGAAAGCGTTACTTTTACCGAAGGATCCGAATGATGATAAGAACGTCATCGTTGAGATTCGTGGTGCAGCAGGTGGAGACGAAGCAGCCTTGTTTGCCGGGGATCTTTTCAAGATGTATTCGAAGTTCGCGGAAAAACAGAGCTGGAAGATCGAAATCATCGATGCGAGCTATACGGAGCTCGGTGGCTATAAAGAAATTATCTTCATCGTTAAAGGAACCGGTGCTTACTCGAAGCTGAAGTACGAGAACGGCGCACATCGCGTGCAACGTGTCCCGTCGACCGAATCCGGTGGACGGATCCATACGTCAACGGCGACCGTCGCCGTCTTACCGGAAGCAGAAGACGTTGAAGTCGAAATCCACGATAAGGATGTCCGCGTCGACACGTTCACATCGAGTGGACCGGGTGGACAGTCTGTCAATACGACGCAATCCGCTGTCCGTGTCACGCACGTGCCGACTGGAATCGTCGCGAGTTGTCAGGATGAGAAGTCGCAGATCAAGAACAAGGAAAAAGCGATGAAGGTCTTACGGGCGCGTGTCTACGATAAAATTCAACGTGAACAACAAGCCGAATACGATGAAAAACGGAAATCGGCTGTTGGAACAGGTGACCGCTCGGAGCGGATTCGGACGTACAATTTCGCCCAAAACCGGGTGACCGATCACCGGATCGGTTTGACGATCCAAAAGCTCGACCGGATCCTGCAAGGAGAGATGGATGAAGTCATCGATACGCTCGTCATGGAGTATCAGGCGCGGGCATCGGAGGCGGCAAACTGATGCGGATTGCAAAACGTTTAAATGATGCAAAAACGATGATGGAACAAGCAGGACGCGAGGGTTCGAGTGCCGAATGGTTACTCATGCACGTCTTAGAAGTCGACCGGACGGGACTCCTTGTCCGTCTATCGGATGAATTGACGCCGAAACAGGATTTACGATTCAGTGAATACTTGCTCGCTCATGTCCACGGGGTTCCCGTCCAACACCTCATCGGGTATCAACCCTTTTATGGACGAGACTTCAGTGTCACACCGGATGTCTTGATTCCACGACCGGAAACGGAAGAATTGATCGTCTTCGTCACGGAGCGTCTGAAAGATGAGACGTTCACGACAGGACAGATCGTCGATATCGGAACGGGCAGTGGCGCGATCGGAATCACGCTTGCGCTTGAACTCGAACAACCGGTCACGACCGTCGATATCTCACCAGCTGCAATCGCGGTCGCAAAGAAAAATCAAGCAACGCTTGGTGGAGACGTGACATTCCTTGAAGGAGACTTGCTAGCACCACTTGCGGACGATTCCGTGCGGGTACTCGTCTCGAATCCTCCTTATATCGAGGAAGAAGAATTACTCAGTGAGGTCGTATTCGACCATGAACCACATCTCGCCCTGTTCGGCGGAAAAGACGGTCTTGTCTTTTACCGACGTCTCGTCGAAGAGAGTGGACGGGTCCTACGCCATGATTTTCGACTGATTGCGTTTGAAATTGGACACAATCAAGGACCAGAAGTGCAAATGATGTTAAAAGAACGTTATCCAAATGCGGAAACGGGTATTTTAAAAGATATAAACGGTAAAGACCGTATCGTGTATGCGGAACGAAAGGATTGTACAGCGTGAAGACGGAAATGATTGACTTACAGACAATGGATGAAGCAGTGAGGTTATTGCAGGAAGGAGAGGTCGTAGCGATGCCGACCGAGACCGTCTATGGTCTCGCAGGGGACGCCACGAACGAAGCGGCTGTTCGGCGAATCTTCGCCGCGAAGGGTCGACCTTCTGACAATCCGTTGATTGTCCATGTCGCATCCGTAGAACAGGCACATCAGTTCGTCACGCACATTCCAGATGTCGCGGCACGTTTGATGGAGGCGTTTTGGCCAGGAGCCTTGACGATCATCCTTGAATCGAACGGCACCGCATCCACACTCGTCACAGCAGGACTAGATACGATCGGATTACGGATGCCAGACCATCCGCTCGCGCTTCAGTTAATTGAAGCGACAGGGTTGGGTCTCGCAGCACCGAGTGCCAACCGTTCCGGAAAACCTTCACCGACGTCATCTGCGCATGTCGCACATGACCTCTCGGGACGCATCGCTGCGATCGTCGATGGAGGGGAAACGGGCATCGGGGTCGAATCGACTGTCATCGATTGTACGATGATGCCGCCGGCGATTTTACGACCGGGTGGCGTGACACGCGAACAAATCGAGACAATCATCGGTCCTGTCACACTCGATCCTGCCTTATCGATGAAAGATGTTACACCGAAGGCACCCGGGATGAAATATACCCACTATGCGCCGGAAGCCACACTGTCCGTCGTTGAAGGGGATCTCTCATTCTTACAGCAACTCATCGATGATGCACGACAAACCGGACACAAGACGGGCGTTCTTTTGTTTGATGGGGAGGACGTCGACGCAGATGTTCGCTGCTCCCTTGGTAATTCGATGGAGACGGCGGCACAACGTCTTTACGATTGTTTACGGCGATTTGATCAGACGACGGTGGATCAGATTTTTGTACGAGACCTATCAGAAGAAGGGGTGGGGCTTGCGGTCCGCAACCGCCTCCATAAAGCAGCAGGTGGTCGGGTCATTCGCCCTTGAAGAAGGAGGATACGGAGATGAGCACACGTCGCGTTTTATTCATCTGTACAGGAAATACATGCCGTAGCCCGATGGCGATGGCGTTACTACGCTCGAAAGTCGCTGATCAGGAATTTGACGTCCGTTCAGCAGGACTACGTTCGATGCAAGGGTTCGATGCGTCCGAGAACGCATTACAAGTGTTACGCGAACGCGGAATCGAACTCGAGCACTATACGCAAGTCTTTGATGATGTACTCGGACGCTGGTCCGACATCATCTTGACGATGACGCGTCAGCACAAGCAAGAAGTCGGTGAACGGTATCCGGAACTGAAAGAACGGACGTTTACCTTATACGAATACGTGACAGGGCTTGAACGAGATATCAACGACCCGTACGGCGGATCGATGAACGTCTATCGTCAAGTACGCAATGAACTCGAACCCCTCGTCAACCGTCTTGTGTTAAAATTGACGCAGAACGGAAACGGAAGAAAAGCTCCGGATACACGGAAACTTCCGAAAAAACAACCTAAACAAACGGGGGAATAGTAGAGATGAAAGTAGCAATCGGCGCGGATCATGGCGGTTTTAAGTTAAAGGCAGAAATCAACGATCTCTTACAAGAGCTCGGCATCGAATATACGGACTTCGGTACGTATTCGTCCGACTCAATTGATTATCCGGATGTAGCGATTCCCGTCGCTGAGGCAGTCGCGAACGGAGAGTTTGATCGTGGCATCTTGATTTGTGGCACAGGAATCGGAATCGGTATCGCAGCGAACAAGGTCAAGGGCATTCGAGCAGCACTCGTCCATGATACGTTCAGTGCGAAAGCGACGCGTCAACACAACAACTCGAACATCTTAACGATGGGCGAACGCGTCATCGGTCCAGGACTGGCACGTGAGATCGCACAACTTTGGCTTGAAACAGAATTCGAAGGCGGTCGTCATGAGAACCGCGTTTGCAAAATCTCAGATTATGAGGTGAAGTAATGGACGTAACACGCATCCAGCACGATTTAGAAGAAGCACTGAACGCTCTGGATGAACGATTTTCCTTAAAAGGAAAATTGCTCGTGATTGGCTGTTCGACGAGTGAGGTCATCGGTAAACAGATCGGCAAAGCCGGTTCACCAGAAGTCGCAGACGCGTTATTTGACGTCTTCGATGCCTTCCGTCGGTCGCATCAAGTCGATCTCGCTTTCCAAGGTTGTGAGCACATCAACCGGGCGTTGACATTAGAACGGCAAACGGCAGAGCGACTCGGACTCGATCCAGTAACCGTCGTTCCCGTACCAGAAGCCGGTGGATCGATGGCGAGTGCTGCCTATCAGCGGTTCTCGGCACCGGTCGTCGTCGAAACGATTCAGGCAGATGCCGGGATTGATATTGGTGACACGTTCATCGGGATGCACTTGAAGGCTGTTGCGATTCCGGTGCGTTTGCCGCACAAGGAAATTGGTGAGGCACACGTGACGGCAGCCGTGACACGACCGAAATTAATCGGTGGCGCACGTGCTAAATACGAATGATTGATGCAAGGGGTTGCGCACCCCTTGCTTTTTTGATGTTGTTTTAGGGGATGCCGGGAACGAAACATTCGTGTTAAGATAGGTCTATCGAAATGAAATGGGGGAATTCAGATGGAACAAACACCGCTTACGTATCTGAAACAACAAGATGAGGCACTCTTTTCGGCAATGCGCCAGGAACTAGGTCGTCAACGCGATAACATCGAATTGATCGCATCCGAGAACTTCGTCTCGCAAGCTGTCATGGAAGCACAAGGCAGCGTCTTGACGAACAAGTACGCAGAAGGTTATCCAGGTCGCCGTTATTATGGTGGCTGTGAGTACGTCGATCTCGCTGAGAATCTCGCACGTGACCGCGCGAAGGAAATCTTCGGTGCAGAACACGCAAACGTGCAACCACACTCTGGTGCACAAGCGAACATGGCGGTTTACTTCACGATTCTTGAACAAGGCGATACGGTCCTCGGGATGAATCTGTCACACGGTGGCCATCTGACACACGGTAGTCCCGTCAATTTCTCCGGTGTCCAGTATAACTTCGTGGAATACGGTGTCGATCAAGAGACAGAGATGATTGATTACGATGTCGTCGCGAAATTAGCAGAAGAGCATAAACCAAAATTAATCGTCGCGGGCGCATCGGCGTATCCGCGCGTCATCGACTTCAAACGTTTCCGTGAAATCGCGGACAGTGTCGGTGCTTACTTGATGGTCGACATGGCGCATATCGCGGGACTCGTCGCAGCTGGTCTGCATCCGAACCCAGTCGAGCATGCACACTTCGTCACGACGACGACGCATAAGACGTTGCGTGGTCCACGTGGTGGAATGATCCTCTGTAAAGAAGAGCATGCGAAAGCGATCGATAAAGCCATCTTCCCAGGGATCCAAGGTGGTCCACTCATGCACGTCATCGCTGCAAAAGCTGTTGCATTCGGTGAAGCACTTGCACCAGAGTTCAAGGACTACATCGGTCAAGTCGTCACGAACGCAAAAGTTCTCGGTGAAGAATTGACGAAGCGTGGTCTCCGAATCGTCTCAGGCGGAACGGACAATCACTTGCTCCTCGTCGACTTGCAACCACTCGGTATCACAGGAAAACTTGCAGAGCACGCGCTTGATGAAGCAGGTATCACAGTCAACAAGAACACGATTCCGTTCGACCCAGCGAGCCCGTTCGTTACGAGCGGTATCCGGATCGGAACGGCAGCGATGACATCACGCGGCTTTAAAGAAGCAGAGATGAAAGAAATCGCAGAGTTGATTGAACTCGTCTTGAATCACCCAGAAGAAGCAGACGTTCTCGCACAAGCACGTGAGCGTGTCGTTGCCTTGACAGGTCGTTTCCCACTCTACCCAGAGCGCGGATGATTGTCATCCCCTTCGTCCTTTTCGTTATGAGAAGGGGGAAGGGGATTTTTTATTTGTCTTAAAAGAAAGGAGGAGCACGATGCATATTCTAGTCGTAGAAGATGACCCGCATATTCAAGCACTCGTCGTATCGACGTTACAAGCTGACGGTCATTCCGTGCAAGCGACAGCAGACGGAAACGAGGCGCTCACTTGGATTGATACGATGACGTTTGAAGCAGCAGTGCTCGACGTCTTGATTCCGGGTCAGACCGGTCTTGTTCTATGTAAGCAGTTGCGGCAAAACGGGGATATCCCGATCCTGATGCTGACGGCACTCGGTGAACTGACAGATAAGCGGGACGGTTTTGCAGCAGGTGCCGATGATTACATCACGAAACCGTTTGATCCGGAAGAACTGCTGTTTCGGCTCCACGCTGTTGCTAGGCGCTATCAAAAAGCGGCACAACCCGTCTTACATCTCGGGGACGTCACGATCGATAAACGTAGCCAACTCGTCACGATCCAGTCAACCGAGTGGACGTTACCACGGCGTGAGTTCGAATTATTACATCAGTTGGCCAGTTTTCCAGGACGTGTCTTCAGCCGAGAGGAATTGATCGAACACGTTTGGGGTCTTGATTTCATGGGGGACGATCGAACGATTGATGTCCATATCAAACGACTCCGTGGACGTTTGAAAGAAACGAAGCAAGTGAAGATCGAAACGGTCCGCGGACTCGGGTACCGGTTGGAGGTCGACGCATGAGATCCCTCTATACGAAGATTGTTGGACTCGTCTGCGTCGTCTTACTCGTGTCGGCACTACTCGCACTTTTAATCAGTAACATTGCCTACTATTCATTCTGGCAGGACAGCTATAGCCAAAAAGTCGAGGAAGCGGTCGAGACAGCAATCGATTATTACGAGACGCACGGGGATGGAAAAACGGAATCGTTTTATCAGATGTTGCAAGCGACCGGCTTTCAACTGTATGTGCGAACCGACGACGGAATCGAGCGGTATGGAAATACGTTTCGTGATGAAGCTCTTTCGAATCAAGTCGTCAAGCAAGTGAAGGAGGGACAACCGTACTACGGCATGCGTGAGTACCCGTTTCATCTTTTCTTACTCGGTTTGTTTGATAACGAAGTCATCAATACGTACGGGACGTCAGTCAAGACGGCGCAAGGAACGGATGCGATTTTCGTTCGCCCGGACTTGAGTCGACAAATCCGCGAACTGCATCTGTTCGTCGGTCTGTTTCTCGCACTGCTTGTCGTCATTAGCTTCCTCTTGCTCGTCTTCTCCATTCGTTATCTCGTTCGTCCAATCCGTCGACTGACAAAAGCGACGGAACAGATGGCGGACGGGGACTACGGAATTCGCGTCGGAACGAAAGCGCGCGATGAGATCGGTGAACTGTCTCGCCGGTTTGATGAGATGGCAACAGCAGTCGATGCGTCCGATACAGAACGACGCCGGTTCGTTGCGAACGTCTCACATGAATTTCAGTCACCACTGACGACAATCTCAGGGTACGCAGGGCAACTCCATGTGACCGGAGAAGACGTCACGAAACGGACGATCATTCAACAAGAAGCGGAGCGGATGTCAGAGTTGACGCGTCAATTGTTGATCTTAGCGAAGCTCGATGAAGGACGACGCTTCAAACGACAAGCCCTTCATCTACGAACGAGTCTTGAAACGACACTAACAACACTTGCTTTTCAACTTGATGAGCAAGGGATTGCGGTCGCGCTTGATGTACCAGCAACATTACAGATTCAAGCAGACGCTGGTGCGCTTGAACATATCTTCCAGAACGTCATTCGAAATGCCATCTCGGTTTCAGTCGAAGGAGCGACGATTCACATTCAAGCGCGAGAACAAGCAAATCAGGTCATTGTCCGAATCCAGGACGAAGGACCGGGCATGACCGAACAACAGATCGCACACGCCTTCGAACGTTTTTATCAAGGGGATGCTGCCCGGTCGTCACGCGGTACGGGACTTGGTCTCGCCATCGTCAAAGAGACGATGTGTCAACTCGGTGGGGATGCAAGCTTGTCGACTGACACATCCGGTCTGACCGTAACGTTAACTTTTTTACGCGCGTGACATCTGCGTTCATGTTCCGTTCATATTGCGGTTGTATCATCTATCCTGTAGCGAACATACAGGAGGGATACGCAATGAAATTAGGATGGAAAGAACTCGTCCGGATGAAAGGACGATTCAGTTGGATGACAATCGTGACGATGTTGATCGTCTTATTGATTTTAATGATTACCGGTCTTGCGGACGGACTTGCCTATGATAATGGTGCTGCTGTCCGTAATCTGCCGGTCGAACAGTTTGCGCTGAGCAAAGACGCAGAAGGACAATTGACACGCTCCTTTTTAAAAGCTGACGAGACACCAAAGGGAGCGGAAGCACTCGGTGTCCAGAACATGGTGCTTGAGAAGAAGAACGGAACGAAGGACGATGTCACGGTCTTTGCGTTACCGCAAGCGACACGATATGGTCCGAAACAACTTCAAGCGCTGCAAAAAGGTGAGGTGCTCGTCGATGCCGCATACGCGGAACAACGGGGAACACGTGTCGGCGATACGATCACAGATTTTCGGACGAAAGAGACGTTTCGGATTGCTGGAACGGTAACAGACGGTCGTTATAGTCATGCCCCTGTTCTTTGGATGACGGATGAATCCTGGCAAGCATGGCAGTCAAAGATGGGCGCGTCGTATGTCTCGGCGTACATCGGACAATCACTGCAGACCGATCAAGCCGTCTTTTCAAAACAAGAGATTGTTCAGAACGTACCCGGCTATGCAGCAGAGCAAAATTCTTTTCAGATGATGCGCATCGCACTCGTTGTCATCGGGGCATTGATTCTGACAGCATTCTTTTATATCTTGACGATGCAGAAGATGAAACAGCTCGGTGTCCTAAAAGCAATCGGTATCCGGACCCGGACGATGGGAGCGAGTCTCCTCGTTCAAGTCATCATTCTGACGAGCCTTGCCTTTGGAGTCAGTGTCGCCATCACCTATGTGACGAGTCGTTTCCTACCGACGGATCTTCCCTTCCGTTTTGAATGGTCAACGAGTCTGATGTACGGCGGCATTCTACTCGTCACGGCGATCCTCGGTGCACTCGTTCCGTTACGGATGGTCAAGAAACTCGAGGCGGCAGATGCGATGGGAGGAATGAACGGATGATTCAGTTAGAACAGATCAAACAGAGTTATGGCGAGATGACCGTTTTGCATGATATCAACTTACAGGCAGAAGCAGGGGAACTGATTGCCCTCGTCGGACCAAGTGGGAGCGGGAAAAGTACGTTGCTGCAATTACTTGGCTTATTGCAAACGCCGACGCACGGTGCTGTCTATTTTGATGGCACTTGCGTCAGTGAAGCGTCGGACGCAGAACGTCGGCGTTTACGACTCGAGGAAGTCGGATTCATCTTTCAAGAATCCCACCTCGTTCCATTTTTGACAGCTCGTGAGCAACTTGAACTGGTCGCGAAAGAAGCAGGACGAACAGTCGATGCGGTCGCAGCGCTCGCCATGTTCGGACTTGAACATCGAAAAGATCATTTACCGCATGCCTTATCGGGTGGTGAACGCCAGCGAATCGCGATTGCCCGAGCCTTCGTCAACGATCCGCAACTCATCCTAGCGGACGAACCGACCGCAAGTCTCGATTATACGAATGGGCGCCGTGTGATGGAGTTATTGCAGCAACAAGCACACAATGGGAACAAAACGATCATCGTCATCACCCATGATGAACGGATGCTTGATGTTTGTGATCGCATCTGGCGCATCGAGGATGGAAAAATCCTTTCAAAATAAAAAATTAGAGGAATCGCTTTCGGGTAAAGGGAAAGCGATTTTTTTCTTTTTGATCTTAATAAGAGAGGGCGATGTCATTCCAAAAATTTGCTATACTTTTTAAAAAAGGAAATGAAGGAGTTTACGCGTTATGAATATTACGAAGTTGACCCAAGCCGAGCTCGCGTCGACGACAGGAAGCCAAATGGTGAAATGGTTGGAGAAGAAGAGTACAACGAAATCAGAATACAAACGACTATATGAAGATTTCAAAACCATCATCATCATGCAACAAGCGGGTTTTTACGAACAAGCAGATGCACGGCTTCTACAATGGAAACATCTACCGATGCCGGTTGAATATTATACATATCGTCTTGCGATTGCTTCTAAGGCAGGGGGACGCCGTCTTGCAAAGAAACGGTTCAAAGCGTTGCCAGAAGCGATTCAAAAACATGCCAAATTAAAACCGTGGCGGCAAGCGGTGAATCAAAATCAATGGTGGATGGCGGCAACAGGAGTGGCGGCAGCCGGTCTCTTATTCGTAGGGATTCAAGCATGGTCTCCCGCTTCAGAGAATGCTGCACCAAAAGAAGACACTGACCAAAAAGTTGCGCAACAGTTAGCAGCTTTACAAACAGAAGTCGAGCAGTTGAAAAAAGAAAATGAAAAATTGAATACGGATCAGAAGCAAAAGACAGAAGTGAAGCAAAAAGAAGCGACACCAGTTAAAGAGAAGAAAACAACGAAAACGAGTAATCTGAAGCCAGAAGTCGCATTGAAGGAAGCAGTTGCGGCCGTACAAGCAAAGGATTATAAAGAAGCCGATGACCTGTTGAGTGAAGATGTCTTAAAAAATAAAGAGACGGCAGGTATGGCAAGATTCTATAAATTGATCGCAGCTGGAAAATTGAAAAAGACGACACAAGCAGACTATATCGCTTACCGGGAAGACTTCCCGAAATCGGGTTATATGAGTGACGTGTTATGGATGCAAGCAGTCTATGAACAAAAATATAAAAAAGGCGACTACCGAGCAACCCTTCAAGAACTCGCAGAACAACCCGAGAATGAATGGTCTTATGCAGCGAAGGCAATTCTTTCTGGCAAGAGCACGCTTGGGGACTGACGAAAAAACAGTTCCCAAGCAGTACGCTTTTAGAGTACAATGCGAAAAGAGAATGGAGAGGAGATGCAAACAATGAGTAAAGTACATGTATTTGATCACCCATTGATTCAGCACAAGATGACGATCATGCGTAAGGTCGAAACAGGAACGAAACAATTCCGGGAACTTGTCGACGAGGTGGCTTCATTGATGGCATATGAAATCACACGTGACCTTCCACTCACAGATGTCGCGATCGAGACACCGGTCACGAAGACGACGCAAAAGATGATCGAAGGCAAGAAGCTCGGGATCGTCCCGATTCTCCGCGCTGGTCTCGGTATGGTTGATGGTATGCTTCGCATGATGCCAAACGTCAAAGTCGGTCACATCGGTTTGTACCGTGATCCGGAGACACTCGAGCCAACGGAATACTACCTCAAGCTTCCAACAGACGTCGCAGAACGTGATTTCGTCGTCGTTGACCCAATGCTTGCGACAGGTGGTTCGGCGGCAGACGCCATCTCCTCGTTAAAAAAACAAGGGGCAAAGAGCATCAAGCTCGCATGTCTCTGTGCAGCACCTGAAGGCGTTAAACGCGTTCAAGAAGAACACCCGGACGTCGACATCTATCTCGCGGCACTTGACGAGAAGTTGAACGACCACGGATACATCGTCCCAGGACTCGGTGATGCAGGAGACCGTCTCTTCGGAACGAAGTAAAAACAGTAAGATATATAAAAAAGACCGCAGACGATGATCTGCGGTCTTTTCGTTGCTATTTCGTAAACTGCGCAAGACTGCTGAAATATGCTTTAATGAAAAAAGGAAAAAAGGAGGAAGTCACCATGCCGATTACAGTCATGCCGATTTTCGGGACACGACCGGAAGCCATCAAGATGGCACCGCTCGTCAACGCCCTGAAGCAACACCCTGCATTCGATGTTCATGTTACGATTACTGCCCAGCACCGCGAGATGCTTGATCAAGTGCTTGAACTGTTTGAGATCGAACCAGACCACGACTTGAATATCATGAAACAACGTCAGACACTCGTCGATATCACGACGCGTGGTCTCGAAGGACTCGATGCCATCATGAAAGAGGTCAAGCCGGATCTTGTCCTCGTCCATGGCGACACGACGACGACGTTCGTCGGAAGCCTTGCTGCCTATTACAACCAAATCGCGGTCGGTCACGTCGAGGCGGGGCTACGCACCTATAATAAATACTCTCCGTTCCCGGAGGAGGTCAATCGTCAGTTAACGTCGACGCTTGCCGACTTGCACTTTGCTCCAACCGCACAAGCGGCAGCGAACCTTGCGTCTGAGAATCGACATGCTGGCGTCTACATCACAGGAAACACGGCAATCGATGCGTTGCAGACGACTGTTCAAACCGATTACGTGCATCCGATGCTTGAGACGGTCGGGAACCGAAAATTAATCTTGATGACGGCACATCGTCGTGAGAACCAAGGCGAGAAGATGCATCAGATGTTCCGCGCGATTCGTCGCCTCGTCGACGCGTTCCCGGATACCCATATCGTCTATCCGGTCCACCTTAACCCAGTCGTTCAGGAAGCAGCGAAGACCGTCTTTGAAGGGCATGACCGGATTTCGTTGATTGCTCCACTCGATGTGTTTGATTTCCATAATTTCGCGAGCCGTGCTCATTTAATCTTGACGGATTCCGGTGGGGTACAAGAAGAAGCACCGTCACTCGGTGTTCCGGTTCTTGTCTTGCGAGATACGACGGAGCGTCCAGAAGGAATTACTGCTGGCACGTTGAAACTTGCCGGAACGGAAGAAGAGACGATCTATCAAATGGCAACAGAACTCTTGACGAATGAGACACTCTATAAAGAGATGTCACATGCTTCAAATCCATATGGTGATGGTCATGCATCAGAACGAATCGTTCAAGCAATCTTGCATCATTTCGGTCAAGGGGAAGCTCCTGCGCCGTTACTCACGCAATAAGCTACTATTATCATTCGAATCGCTGATATTCACATGCTCGCCTCAGGATCACTTGTCTCTGACAGCACGAAGACTCGTGTTTTTCCTGAGGTGTCGCGTGAAGAAAGCGATTCTTTTTCATGTCGTGGAATCCATCGTATCGGAACGATTGATTTAGAGGGATAATATCTTTAAATCTTACCAATTCCACTAAAATCAACCCATTTGTTTAGAAAATGTAAAACCAGATGACCTTGAAACTGGAAGATAAACAATGACGAATTAAGCTGTGACGCACCTCACGATTGAAAAACTGGAAATCGTTGAAATCTATTGTTACAAACAGATGTCAGAGCCGTTTTTGCGTCCCGATTCGGAAGCGTTTACAATTGTGAACGAAAAATGTTTTTTCACAAAATCGACACAAATCAATTTTAGAGGTCTTGTTTCGGTTGAGGTAGCACGATATAACGTTACTATTCAACGGTTTTGTTCACCATATGAACAATCTCTATAACCGTTGATAGTACTACATATTTTCTTCACATCTTCGTGAAATGACTTGCACGGATGACATCTGTGAAAACCTTATCATTCGTTGATATGTATAGGTTTTTCGGCTCTGTTTTTATTGTGAATTCATTTGACTATGAAAGCTGCTTCATTGTATTCTTGACTAGTATGAAAATCCGCAAATTGTGGGAAAGAAAAAGAACTCGCAATTGGGAAAAAAGGGGGTCGTCTCTAGTGCGCCAAAGTGGGCTCGCGAAGAGTATGGTCATGGCCTCGCAAATTTCGACGGCACTGGCTGCACCGATCGTCATTGGCTTTTTGGTTGGGAACTATGGGGAACAACAACAATGGTGGGAAAAAATGGGTGCGACATTCGCCGTGTTCATCGGGATTTTCATCGGCATTCTTTGCATGATCGCCATGATCAGGCACTTGTTAGGGGAGAAGACATGAACATCATCCTTCAAGATGCGTTGTATCGTGCGTACTTACGATGGTTTGGACTCTTTTACGGAATCCTGGCTGTCCTGCTGCTCATCGGACGCCCGAGTGATCCAGTCATCTATGGACTAGCACTTGGTGGAACTGGCAGCTTTCTGATTTTGACGCTTCAACGATTAAGCGTCGATCGTATGTATCGTGTAATTGAGACGGGGCGTAAGCCAATGTCTCGAGGGACCGTTTCACGCATGGCGGTCGCGGTACTCTGTGTGATGATCGGTTTGAAATATCAAACTGAATTGTCATTAACTGCGGTGGTAATAGGCCTTCTCGCCGGCCACGTCATACAATTTTGTGAGTTCTTGACTCACGAACTCAAGCGGGAAAAGAGGTGAATAGTCAAATGAACCACGAAATGCCACTTTACGAAATCCCACTCTGGGGTGACTTCGTTCTGTACGGTAGCTGGACGAACTTGATCACAGTATTGATTGCTGCTGCTCTCGTCTTCTTGATTGCCGTGGCCGGTACGCGACGTCTTGTGATGAAGCCAACCGGTGCTCAAAACGTGATGGAGATGTTCCTCGAATTCGTTCGCGGTATCATCAGCAGCACGATGGACTGGAAAACAGGGGGTCGCTTCCTTACGTTCGGAATGACATTATTCCTGTTCATCCTTGTGTCCAACATCATGGGTCTCCCATTCAACGTCGTGACGGGACACTACATTTGGTTCAACTCACCAACTGCAGATCCTTACGTGACACTAGCACTTTCATCTCTCGTAGTGGTCATGAGCCATTACTACGGTGTGAAGATGCGCGGCTTCGGCGCTTATGCGAAAACATTCATGACGCCGATGTTTATCATTACCATCATCGAGGAGTTCGCAAACACGTTGACACTCGGTCTTCGTCTTTACGGAAACATCTTCGCTGGTGAAATCATGATCGGAATCATCCTTTCGATCGGTATCGTCTCTGGTACGAACGATTTCCAATTCGCCGGACCACTCGGCGCGATCATCTCGGGTATCCCGATGTTGATCTGGCAAGGATTCTCACTCTTCATCGGTGGTATCCAAGCGTATATCTTCCTTATCCTGACGATGGTTTACATCGGACATAAGGCAGCGCACGACCATTAATTCGAAGGTAAAGCATCCGCTTTTCCGATAACAGCACGACAAATCAATGAACATACTCTAGGGAGGCAATTTATCATGAATCTTATTGCAACAGCGATCATCATCGGACTCGGCGCACTCGGCGCAGGTATCGGTAACGGTCTTATCGTAAACGGTACAGTATTAGGTCAAGCACGTCAGCCAGAACTCAAAAACGAACTTCGTCAAACAATGTTCATCGGTATCGGTCTTGTTGAGGCACTTCCAATCATCGGTGTAGCGGTCGGTTTCCTTCTTCTCAACTCTTAATCCACGATTAACGAGAACGGACTACATAGGGCGCTATTCGTTCAACGTTTGAGTGAACCGTCACGGGAGCTTAGGCTCCCTTATGTAGATATTGAAGTTGAACCAACCACGAGGGGAGTGTAATCGAATGAATCTAACGTATCTTGCGGCAGAGGCTGGTGGCGAAAGCAACCATCTCTTATTAGCCAACATGATCGTCACGATCGTCGTTTTCCTCTTGCTCCTCATCCTCTTGAAGAAATTCGCATGGGGCCCGCTCGTCAACATGATGAAAGCGCGGGAAGAGCATGTGGCTAGCGAGATCAACTCGGCTGAAAAGAGCCGTAAAGACGCTGAAGTCTACGTAGAACAACAACGCGAAGAATTAAACAAGGCGCGTACGGAAGCACGCGACCTTTTAGAAGCATCACGCCGTCAGGCAGAAGCAGAGCAAGCACGTGCGATGGAGCAGGCACGTCTTGAATCCGAAATGAGTAAGGAAGAAGCTCGCCGTGCAATCGAACGTGAACGCGCTGAAGCACAAGCTGCTTTGAAGAACGATGTCGCTCTTCAAGCAATCGCTGCAGCACGCCACGTCATGAAAACACAGCTTGCGACGGACGAAGTTGCTCAAAAAGCACTCGTCGATCAATTCCTTGCTGATACTAAGGGCACGAACTAATGCGTGATCACGTAGCGGGACGCTACGCAAAAGCGCTCTTCGATCTTGCGCTTGAGCACCATGTGCTCGAGCAAGCAGAAGCTGATGTGCGGACGCTCGGCGAAGTGCTCCACGCAACACCAGAGCTCGCTTCGGTTTTAGATAACCCATCGATTTCTGCTGAAGAGCTCAAGCAAGTTCTTCAAACAAGCTTCACTGGTTTCAACTCGATCGTCTTAAACACACTGCTCGTCATGGTCGAAAATGACCGGGCAGCAGAAATCGTTACATTACCGGAACACTTCATTGCATTGTTGAATGAACACCGCAATGTCGCGACGGCAATCGTCACGAGTGCATACAAATTGTCGGACGAGGAACTCACGAAAGTGAAAGAGACGTTTGGCCAAAAATCAGGTAAAACGCTTGAAGTCGAGAACGTCGTCGACACGCGTGTCATCGGAGGACTTCGCGTCCAAATCGGTTACACGACATATGACGGTACGATCGAAACTAAACTAACGCGCCTTGAGCGTGAGCTGTTAAAAGCGTAAGAAAATAGGGGTGAAACGCATGAGCATTAGAGCTGAAGAAATCAGCGCCCTGCTTAAAGCGCGTATCGCGCAGTACGGTTCTACGATGGAAGTGAACGAGACAGGTACGGTCATCCAAATCGGTGATGGTATCGCTCGTGCACACGGACTCGACAACGTCATGTCGGGAGAGCTCGTAGAATTCGCTAACGGCACAATGGGCTTGGCGCAAAACTTAGAAGAAGGCAACGTCGGTATCATCATCCTCGGTGACTACCTTGAAATCAAAGAAGGCGACTCTGTTCGCCGTACGGGCCGCATCATGGAAGTACCAACGGGAGACGCACTCCTCGGACGTGTCGTTAACCCACTCGGTATGCCAATCGATGGTCTTGGTCCAATCGAAACAGAACACTACAACCCGATCGAGCGTAAGGCGTCTGGCGTCATGGCGCGTAAATCGGTACACGAACCACTTCAGACAGGAATCAAGGCAATCGATGCCCTCGTTCCAATCGGTCGTGGACAGCGTGAGTTGATCATCGGTGACCGTCAGACGGGTAAAACGTCGATCGCAATCGATACGATCATCAACCAAAAAGAAGAAAACATGATCTGTATCTACGTCGCAATCGGACAAAAAGAATCAACAGTCCGTGGCGTCGTCGAGACGCTCCGTAAAAACGGTGCCCTCGATTACACGATCGTCGTTTCGGCAGCGGCTTCACAGCCAGCGCCACTTCTTTACCTCGCACCATTCGCAGGTGTCGCGATGGGTGAACACTTCATGGACCAAGGCAAACACGTTCTTGTCATCTATGATGATCTTTCAAAACAAGCAGCTGCTTATCGTGAGCTTTCACTTCTCTTGAAACGCCCACCAGGCCGCGAAGCTTACCCAGGGGATGTCTTCTACCTCCACTCACGCCTTCTTGAGCGTGCAGCGAAGTTGAATGACGAGCTTGGCGCAGGTAGTTTGACTGCCCTTCCGTTCATCGAAACACAAGCGTCGGATATCTCAGCTTACATCCCGACAAACGTTATCTCGATCACGGATGGTCAAATCTTCCTTCAATCGGATCTCTTCTTCTCAGGTGTCCGTCCCGCGATCAACCCGGGTCTCTCGGTATCGCGTGTAGGTGGTTCGGCTCAAGTAAAAGCGATGAAGAAGGTAGCGGGTACGCTCCGTCTTGACCTCGCATCCTACCGTGAGCTTGAAGCATTCGCACAGTTCGGATCTGACCTTGATAAAGCGACTCAGTCGAAGCTTAACCGTGGTGAGCGGACAGTTGAAGTCTTAAAACAAGACTTGAACCAACCACTTACTGTCGATAAGCAAGTCATCATCATCTATGCCTTGACTCGTGGTCACCTTGATGATGTTGCTGTAACGGATATTCGTCGTTTTGAAAAGGAACTCAACCTCTGGCTCGATCAAAACCGCAAACAACTTTGCGATGAGATCCGTAAGACAGGTAACCTTCCAGCAGACGAAGAGCTCGTAGCAGCAATCTCAGAATTTAAGAAAACGTTCCAAGCGACGGTTTAATCCGGCGGAACGCTCTTGAAACTAACAAGGTGGTGAATCGAAATGGCATCGTTGCGCGAGATACAAACGCGGATCAACTCGACGAAAAGTACGAAACAGATCACGAAAGCGATGAACATGGTTTCGGCGTCGAAACTGAACCGCGCTCAAGCACATAGCGCGAAGTTCCAACCTTATATGCTGAAAATGCAAGAGGTACTTGGAACCATTGCGAATGGCACGACAGGTGCGAGCCATCCGATGCTCGAGAAACGTCCCGTCAAAAAGACAGGATATATCGTCATCACATCGGATCGCGGCTTAGCTGGTGCATATAACGCCAACGTGCTGCGTGAAGTCTACCGGGAAATCAAAGAAAAGCATACTGCGGACAGTTACGTTCTCTTCGTGGTCGGTAAAGTCGGTGTCCAGTTCTTCCGTTCACGCGGAATTACGGTCACGGATGCGATCACAGGCTTGAACGATTCTCCTTCGTATGTCGACGTCGCTGAAATCGTGAAGCGCACAGTGAGTGCGTTCACGCTCGGCGAAATCGACGAGCTCAAGCTGTGCTACAACCACTTCTTATCTGTCATCAGCCAAGAAGTGAAAGTCGAAACCCTTCTCCCACTCGGAGAAATCGAAGCTTCGTCTTCGACGACTTATGAGTACGAGCCAAGTGAGGAACAAATCCTTGCTGAACTCCTCCCGCGTTATGCGGAGAGCTTGATCTTCGGTGCGCTTCTTGACGCGAAAGTAGCAGAACATGCGTCACGTATGACAGCAATGCAAAGTGCGACAGATAACGCAGATGACTTGATCGGTCGATTGACTCTCGTCTACAACCGAGCTCGACAAGCTGCAATCACGCAAGAAATCACAGAGATCGTCAGTGGGGCTGCTGCGCAGCAGTAATCCCGACTGACGTAACGATAGGTAGGAGGAAACACGATGAACGAACTCGGTTTAAAAGGCCGCGTCGTCGCGGTCATGGGACCTGTCATCGACGTTAAGTTCGAAGGACACTTACCGAACATCTACAACGCGCTTCGTATTCAATATACGCCGCAAACTGTAGAAGAAGTGGCTATCGACTTGACGCTTGAGGTCGCCCTGCACCTTGGTGACGACGTCGTCCGTACCATTGCGATGGACTCAACGGATGGAGTACGCCGTGGAATTGAAGTAATCGATACGAATGCTCCAATCTCGGTACCCGTCGGAGAAGCGACACTTGGTCGCGTCTTCAACGTACTCGGTAACCCAATTGATGAAAAAGAAATCGCTGCTGACGTGGAACGTCTTCCGATCCACAAAAAAGCACCGACTTTCGATAACCTTTCAACGAAAGTTGAAATTCTTGAGACTGGAATTAAAGTCGTCGACTTGCTCGCTCCTTACATCAAGGGTGGTAAGATCGGTCTCTTCGGTGGTGCCGGTGTAGGTAAGACCGTCCTCATTCAGGAATTGATCAACAACATCGCTCAAGAGCACAGCGGTATCTCGGTATTCGCAGGTGTTGGTGAGCGTACGCGTGAAGGAAATGACTTGTTCCACGAGATGACGGATTCAGGCGTTATCAAACAAACAGCGATGGTCTTCGGTCAGATGAACGAACCACCAGGTGCACGTCTTCGTGTTGCCTTGACTGGTTTGACAATGGCAGAATACTTCCGTGATGAGCAAGGACAAGACGTTCTTCTCTTCGTCGATAACATCTTCCGTTATACACAAGCAGGTTCTGAAGTATCAGCCCTTCTTGGTCGTATGCCATCTGCCGTTGGTTACCAGCCAACACTCGCAACAGAGATGGGTATGCTTCAAGAGCGGATCACATCAACAAACAAAGGTTCGGTTACATCGATCCAAGCGGTTTATGTACCAGCCGATGACTATACTGACCCGGCTCCTGCGACGACGTTTGCTCACTTAGATGCAACGACGAACCTTGAGCGCCGTCTCTCTGAGATGGGGATCTATCCTGCCGTGGATCCACTTGCTTCGACATCACGTGCCCTTTCACCGGAAATTGTCGGCGAAGAGCATTACGGTATCGCTCGTCAAGTTCAGGAAACACTTCAGCGTTATAAAGAACTTCAAGATATCATCGCGATCCTCGGTATGGACGAGTTGTCAGAAGACGACAAATTGACTGTACACCGTGCGCGTCGTATCCAGTTCTTCTTGTCGCAGAACTTCCACGTAGCTGAGCAGTTCACAGGACAAAAAGGATCGTACGTCCCAGTTAAGGACACGATCCGCGGCTTCAAAGAAATCCTCGAAGGTAAACACGATGATTTAACGGAAGAAGCATTCCGTCTCGTCGGTCCGATCGAAGATGCGATTGAAAAAGCGAAGGCGCTTGTCTAAGTGACAAAGCATAAGGGGGACTTGAGATGAACACACTTCATGTCAATATCGTCACCCCGGATGGCGAAGTGTATGATGGCGATATCCGTATGGTCGTTGCGAAGACGATTTCTGGTGAGATCGGGGTTCTCCCGCACCACGTCCCACTCGTAACACCACTCGATATCAGCATCTTGAAGTTGCGCCACGAAGATGGCGGACGCACGTTGATCGCTATCAGCGGTGGCTTTATGGAAGTGCGCCAGGATACTGTAACGGTTCTTGCGGAAACTGCGGAGCAAGCAGACAAGGTCGACTACGACCGTGCTGCAGCTGCGAAAGTTCGTGCAGAACGTCGTCTCCAGGACACGAAATTATCAGAACTCGAATTCAAGCGTGCTGAACTTTCACTGAAACGAGCAATTAACCGTCTCAGCTTGAAAGACTACGGTCGCGACTGATTTCGATAAAAGACTCGATTCCTTTATGGAATCGGGTCTTTTTTTTTGTACGGCGCATCAATGAATGAGTGCGAAGAAGCGTTTTTAGAGCGAGGCGCTTGGAATCAGGTTTAGGAAGCGAAAAATATGTAAAAGAACAATATATGCCTTGTTTTCACGATTTCTTCAACAGAAAGCTCATGATTTTCCTCATTTGCTCTTCAATAAATATATTTTATGCGATAAAATAAATGCAGCTTGTGTCATTTTGTTTGCGCAATCATTCATTTTATGAAATCATGGTAAAGTTGAAGAAATTATGAAGAAGAGGTGCAAGGGTAGTGACGTCAATTGGTATAAGTGCTTTAATCAGCATGCTGATGTATGTGATCGCCATCTTATTTGCTTGGTGGGTGATGTTACCAATCAAATGGGATAAATTCCTGCAACATCCTAGAGGTCCACAGGCGGTTTTACTACGTGTCCTGCTTGCTGTTGCTCTTGGTTCCAGTCTGGCGCGCTTTTTACTTGAATATGCTGGTTTTGCGCAACGTTTGAAATTCTTATTCAGCTGAACTTGTAACTTCATTGTAAACCTTGTATCGTGAAACTGGATTACCATGGAAAAGGACACTGTTCTTTAATGAAAGAACACAGTCAATTGATCAATCATCGAAACAGTCGCGTAGTAGTTTAACTATTGGGAGTTTCTCTTCTATCGGTTCGTATATGAACCGCATACGCACTTATCACGCCATTATAAATAGAACAGAAACGAAGCAGAGGAGTATGGGGAATGGAAAAAATCGTTGTCCGGGGCGGACGTAAATTAGCTGGCACAGTCAAAGTAGAAGGTGCAAAAAATGCCGTATTAAAAACACTCGTTGCAACATTGCTTGCATCAGAAGGACAATCAGTCCTTCAAAACGTACCACGTTTAGCGGACGTTTACACGATCAATAACGTGTTACGCAACTTAAATGCAGAAGTTGATTTCGATGCAGAAGCAAATACAGTGACGGTCAATGCAGAACCGAACCTTAAAGATGAAGCACCATTAGAGTATGTTCGTAAAATGCGAGCATCAATCCTTGTCATGGGACCATTACTCGCACGTCTCGGTCGCGCACGCGTTGCGATGCCAGGTGGTTGTGCAATTGGATCACGTCCAATCGATCTCCACTTGAAAGGCTTCGAAGCGATGGGAGCGAAAACAATCATCGGAAACGGATTCGTTGAAGCCCACGTAGATGGTCGTTTAAAAGGCGCTAAAATCTATCTTGATTTCCCATCTGTCGGTGCGACGGAAAACATCATGATGGCTGCAACACTCGCTGAAGGAACAACAGTCATCGAGAACGTTGCGAAAGAGCCTGAAATCGTTGACCTTGCAAACTTCTTGAACGCGATGGGCGCGAAAGTCCGTGGAGCAGGTACGGAAACAATCCGCATTGAAGGCGTCGAAAAACTTCACGGTGCAACACACTACGTTATTCCTGACCGAATCGAAGCAGGTACGTTCATGATCGCAGCAGCGATCACAGAAGGTGACGTTGAAGTCATCGGCGCAGAACGTGAACACCTTCGTCCACTCATCTCGAAGATGGAAGAGATGGGCGTTAAGATTACGGATACAGCAGAAGGTCTCCGTGTCGTTGGTCCAGCGAAACTCGAAGCAGTTGACGTGAAGACAATGCCACACCCAGGTTTCCCAACAGACGTTCAAGCACAAATGATGGCACTCGTCCTCAAAGCAGGCGGAACATCCGTCATCACGGAAACAGTCTTCGAAAACCGCTTCATGCACGTTGAAGAATTCCGTCGCATGAATGCTGACATCAAGATTGAAGGTCGTTCATCGATCATCAACGGTGGCGTACAGTTGCAAGGGGCAGAAGTTCTTTCGACAGACCTTCGTTCAGGTGCAGCACTCGTCACAGCAGGATTGATTGCTGAAGGTGAAACACGCGTTGGCGCACTTCACCATATCGATCGTGGATACGTTGACTTCCACCTCAAGCTTCAAGCGCTTGGTGCAGACGTTGAACGTGTGACAGAAGAATCAGCAGTCGTCGAAGAAACGGCAGCAACAAAGCTTTAATTCTTATCATTCCAAGCATCATCTCAGGTTTCTGAGATGATGCTTTTTTGCTGTATTTTCAAAAAGATGACAATGAAATGAGAAAAGCGTAAAAGAAAGTCGTTTCGTTATGAGGCGTATGCTAGAATTGAAAAGTATGTATACATAAATGGGTTAGACGTCCAAACGACGTTCTATATTTTGGAAGAATAGCCATCGGGTAAAGGAGAGCACACGAGATGTTTTCAAAAGATATCGGAATCGACTTAGGGACGGCGAATGTCGTCATTCATGTCAAAGGGAGAGGCATCGTCCTCGATGAGCCGTCGGTCGTCGCGATCGATAAGGCAACAGGTAAGATTCATGCAGTAGGAACAGAAGCACACTTGATGGTAGGTCGGACACCAGGCAATATCGTCGCGATTCGTCCCTTACAAGATGGAGTCATCGCGGACTTCGAGATGACGGAAGCGATGTTACGTCACTTCATCGATAAGATTGACGTCCGGAAGATGTTCGGTGGAGTACGCATGTTGATTTGCACGCCAGCAAGCATCACGACGGTTGAAGCGAAGGCGATTCGCCAAGCCGGTGAGAAGTCAGGCGCGAAGACGGTCTTCCTCGAAGTCGAGCCGAAGGTCGCAGCAGTCGGTGCCGGTATGGACATCTGGATGCCAGCCGGACACATGGTAATTGATATCGGTGGTGGAACGACGGATGTTGCTGTTCTCTCAATGGGTGATATTGTTTGCGGTGAGACGATCAAGGTCGCGGGTGACCGCTTTGATCATGACATCATTCGTTCAATCAAGGAAACGCATAAGTTGATCATCGGGGAACGGACAGCACAAGCCGTTAAGACGACAGTTGCAACAGTGTCAGAAGACGGACGTCGTGAACAGATGGACATCCGCGGACGCAATCTTGTGACGGGTTTACCGCATAACATCACGGTGACATCCGAAGAGATGCATGAGGCACTGGCGGAAGCAGCGATGGAAATCGTCGAAGCAACGAAGCGTGTGCTCGAGAAGACACCACCAGAACTTGCAGCGGATATCATTGACCGCGGTATTATTTTGACAGGTGGGGGCGCACTCCTTGATGGAATCGATCAATTACTTGCAAAAGAACTCGGATTACCGGTTCTGATCGCAGAGGATCCAATGCTATGTGTCGCACGCGGTACAGGCATCATGCTCGATAATCTAGGCAAGTGATAATAGGAAGGAAGTATTCTCATGGGAGAATGCTTCCCTTTTTTGTAGCATTCATTTTGCTTATCAATAAAGAAAAGAGTAGAGGACAAATGGAAGAAACACTTAAACGATTCAAACGCTAGACATTTCACATTGTGAAGTGTATATTAGAAGTTGTTGTATTGAAACGAATTGTCAAATAAAAGGAAGTGATGCCACAATGCCATTGTGGAAAAGAAATTTAGTTGTCGTCTGGTTCGGTAGTTTTTTGACCGCTGCAGCCCTCAGTCTCGTCTTACCGTTTTTGCCCTTATTCATTGAAGAACTCGGTGTCGACAGCCGACAAGATATTACGACTTGGTCCGGTATCGCCTTTGGTGCAACGTTCCTCGTCGCTGCGATCGTCTCACCGATCTGGGGACGTCTCGCCGATCGAAAAGGTCGTAAGCTCATGTTACTTCGAGCAAGCCTTGGTATGTCGATCGTCATGTTTTTAATCAGTTTCGTCCAAGACGTTTATCAACTCGTATTCTTACGTCTTGTCATGGGAGCCGTATCCGGATTCATTTCAGCCGGTATTACACTCGTTGCTTCTCAAACCCCAAAAGAGAAAAGTGGCTGGGCGCTCGGCACCCTGTCGACCGGTGGGATTGCCGGTGGATTGCTAGGACCTCTCATTGGAGGATTCCTCGCCGACGTTGTTGGGCTTCGACCCGTTTTTCTCTTTACGAGCGTTCCGCTCTTCATTACCTTCCTCGTGACTTACTTCTTAGTCAAAGAAGAATTCGTCCCAATGGAAGTTAAAAAAATGGCGTCCGCGAAAGAAATCATCCAGTCGCTTCGTCATCCGGAACTCATCTTAAGTTTGTTCTTGACGACGTTCCTGATTCAGTTCGCAGCACAATCGATTAGTCCGATTCTATCGTTGTACGTCCGGGAACTTAGTCCAGGGACAGAACGTCTCGCGTTACTGTCCGGGATCGTTGCTTCAGCACCTGGGATTGCAGCGTTGATTGCGGCGCAACGACTCGGTCGTCTCTCAGATAAGATTGGGGCAGAACGCGTCTTGTTCTTTGCCTTGCTCGTCTTTGCTGCCTTCTTGATTCCGCAAGCATTCGTCACGGATACGAGTCAATTGATCGTCTTACGGATGGGAATCGGATTTGCGACAGCTGCTTTGATGCCATCTGTTCAAACGTTGCTTCGGAAGAATACACCAGCCAATGCGTCGGGACGGATCTTCGGATACAATCAATCCGCGCAGTTCATGGGGAACTTCCTCGGACCACTTGCAGGTGGTCAAATTGCCGGGCACTTCGGCTTTGAAGCCTTATTCCTGTTCACGGGATTGATCGTCATCACGAATGCCGTACTCGAACGGACACAAACAGCCGTATTAAGTAAAAATAATGGGTAAGTCAAAACACGCCGACTCGAGCGAAAGAGTCGGCGTGTTTTTTGTATCAAGAGGGTGGATCAAGGACTTCTTCTAAGAAAGAGGGTTGTGAATGTTTCAACTGTTCTTGCACAAGAGTGGAGAGCGCACGGATGTTGAAGTCCGCAGCGTAATGGAAAAGACCGTTATCGAGCTCGGTAATGGATACAGGAACGAGAAGAATCTCCGGGTGTATCAAGGACGAGAGCGTAATGCTTAATTCAATTTTTTGATGAATCGGGAGACGAATCGAGGAGTAGAAGAACAACGTCTTATTCGTACACCGATTGATTAGGATATCAGAGGACCCGACTTGGATTGCCCGACCGTTCAATTTTGTGATCGTCACTTGGGCAAACAGCGATACGATCGCTTCAACAGGAGCAGCTGTACCGGTGTGTTGTGGATATAACATCCCTTTTGTCAGTAGTTTTTCAAAAGTGCTCTCTGACACGGGCTTGCTAAACAAATAGCCTTGAATCAAGTCACACTGTAATTCGCGATAAAAATCGAGCTGCGGAATCGTTTCAATACCTTCTGCAACGACAGTCAATTGAAACTCCTTTGCCATGAAGAGAATACTTTTGACGATGGAACGACTTTTTGAATCATGCTCGATCAGCTGTGCAAGAGAACGATCAATCTTCAGACAATTGATCGGATAGCGTTGGACGTGAGAAATCGAAGAGTAGGCGGTACCGAAGTCATCTAACGAAATATGGACCCCTAGTGCAGAAATACGCGCTAGAATCTCATGAATTTTATCGCTTTCGAGAAGAATGTCGGACTCAAGTAATTCAATCTCGAGGAGGTGTCCCGGTATCCGGTACTGCTGCAGGTACTCTTCAATGACTTTTGCGAAATCGCCATAAAAGAGGCGCTTCGGAGAGACATTGATGGAAATCGGAACGATGTTCGGATGGTGCTGCTCACGAAGCGCATGGAGAAAGCGACATGTTTGATCGAGCACCCAGTCGCCAATATGAAGATACATCTCACTTTCTTCCGACAAGGACAGGAAGTCCTTTGGTGTCAAGCGTCCCCATTCAGGGTGATTCCAGCGGATCAAGGCTTCGGCTCCTTGAATATTCCCATTCCAACCGTCAACTTTCGGCTGATATTCGAGGACGAGTTGCTCGTTTTGAATGGCGTACCGTAAATCACGTTCGAGTTCATAACGGCGATACATATCGATGTCGAGCGTCGACGAGTAAAACTGATAATTGCTCTTCGTTCGTGACTTCGCACGCCGAAGTGCTGTATACGTTTGTTTCAATAATTCATCGGCTGATTGTTTATCGTTGACGACGTACGTGATACCGATGTAGACGTTCGTGAACAACTCATAGGATAAGACATCAAAACGTTTTTCAGACAGCTTTAGTAGCTGATGGCTCAATTTCACGATGGCGGTCTCATCGATCGGTTTTTTGATGATGAATAGATACTTGTCACCAAACAGATGACCGACGAAATGATCTTGATCTGCAAAACGACGAACTGCAGCACTTGTCTGGCGAATCCATTCATCTCCGACATCGTGTCCGAAACGTTCATGAATGACATTGTATTGCTTAAACGTGACGGCAAGCAATGTAAACGATGTTCGTGTTTTCAATAAATTCGTGATTTCCTCGAGTAAAAAGGCGCGATTCGGTAACTGTGTCAAGGAATCATGCATGGAGAGATGCCAAATCGTATGTTGTTGCTCTTTTAAGATCGTAATATCAGACGAGACCCCGTAATGACCCGTGACCTCTCCATTGCGATCACGAATCGGAATACAGATTTCCTCGATCCAAAAGACATTGTCGAGGAGTTGGAGACGATAGACGTGACGGACGACCTTACCGTTACGAATCTCAGGATAGGAGAGTTCTAAATGGGGTAGGTCTTCTGGGTGAATCAGTGTTCGCCATAACTGAGGTTCCTTTTCGATGCGATTCAGGATGTGCTGATAAGGAGCTAAAAAACCGGCTGATTGAAACGTGACGGTTTGTGGATGATAGATATGTTCGTAAATAGACGTATCGAGTGAGCCGAAGACATCCTTTAAGGACTGAATGGCATGGTCCCGTTCGCGTTCAAGACTCGTCAGCTCCGTTGCATCGTGCAGGATGAAGTTAACACAACGAGGCGAAGAATCTTGTTGAAGCAAAGCATCACAACGAACGACTTTCGTATAGTGACGTCGTTTGCTCATCCGAAGTGACATCGAGAATTCGGTGATGTGCTCGTCACACAAGGCAGTACTCTGTTGTAAAAATTGATCACGATCTTCCGGATGAATTTCATCGAGCAATTCATATGCATCCATTTGTGCGACATGGCGCTGTGACCATTCGAGCAACTGGCTGAGTGCGGCATCTGCGGTCAATTGTTTCGTCGAAGGAATGTATTCAAGGAATGTGACACCTTCAAGCGTCGTCGTCAACTGTTCCTTTGCAAGTAGACGATTATAAGCAGTACGTAATTCTTTTTGTTGGGAGACATCACGCGCAATCCCATACAGTCCGATGATGACGTGTTGATTATAGAGGGGGATGTTCGTGACATTGACGGTCAGAATTTGACCGTCTTTTCGTTGAAGATCCGTCGTGAAATGAATCGTTTCGCCTTCGTGAACACGATGCTTCAATGGGGCGATGCGTTCAGCTTCTGATCCTATAAGCAACTCGCTGAAATGCATACCACGGATCGCGTCGGTATGATAACCAAGCAAAAGAGGTAGCTTATTATTAAATGCGATGAAATTTCCTTTCAAATCCATCGTATAGACGGCATCCGGATGATTTTCAAGGAAGTGGGTCATGTCTGTCAACAGTGTGAAATCCAAAGAAGGAGTGGTCGATGGGTTCGTACGTCTTTTAAAGAAAGACATCGTTATCACCTCATTTCAACTGGTCGATATGAACTACTTCTAATTATACCGAATTGGAATAATTATGAATATGAAGCGAATTCAAAAGAAGGAGAATGATTTTTTGACAGTAATTGTAGTACTTTAGATGCAACTCAGAATTTTATTCCCTTTTTTTGAAAAAAACTCATAATCTGAAGCAAACGGACCGATATACTAAAAGATAGAATTGAACATGAAGTCAATGAGGAGATGAAACCATAGATGTTACGCGGAATGTATACGGCATCCGGTGCTATGCAGGCATTGCAACGCCAACAAGAGATGCTGAGTAATAACTTAGCGAATGCACGGACGCCCGGCTTTCGTGCCGATCAAGCATCCCTGCGTACGTTTCCGGAGATGATGATCCATCAAGCGGCGACGAATGAACGGACGGGAATTCGACCTGCTGGAAACGTCGGTACGCTCGCAACAGGTGTGTTCATGCAGGCAGCAACACCGAACTTCGCGCCCGGATCGATTACGGAGACGGGAAATGCGACGGATTTACAGATCAGTTCGGCGGAAGGTGTGCCAATGTTTACGATTTTCCATAATACGGGAGAAGGAACAGGAATCGAAGGAGAAACATTGTATACGACGAACGGACAGTTCGCAGTCGATCGGGATGGAATCTTACGGACGACCGACGGTGATCAAGTGCTCGATACAGAAGGTAACTTCATGAACGTCGGCAATGATGATTTCAAAGTCTCAGCAGACGGTGTCGTAACACGTGGGAACGGAGAGCAAGTCGGACGACTTGGACTTGTGACGACGAATAATACGGAACAGCTTGAACGGGTCGAGAACGGCCTCTACCGGGCACCTGAAGCACTGGTACAAGGAAACGTCAAGGTCGATCAAGGAGTGCTTGAACTCGGGAACGTCGCAATCGAACAGACGATGGCAGAGATGAATGCAGGTCTTCGCCAATTCGAAGCGAATCAAAAAGTCATTCAAGCCTATGACCGGACTGCCGAAAAGGCAGTTTCTGAAATCGGTCGCGTCCGATAATGAAAGGGGAGCACCATGCAATCACTCTATACGTCAGCTAGTACGATGGCACAATTACAAAAGCAACTCGATACGACCGGACATAACTTAGCGAACGTCGATACGAATGGATATAAACGTCGCGACGCCCAGTTCAAAGAGTTGTTGACACGTAACATCCAGAACCAACCGGCCTCTTTACAGACGGGTCCCTTATCGACACCAGCTGGCTTACGCATCGGTGTTGGTGGATATGTCGCCAATGAAGCGACGCGTTTTTCGATGGGAACGTTCAAACGGACGGACCGGGCACTTGATGCCGCTTTATCAGATCCGCATCATTTCTTTGGTATCATCGACCAGGATGGCGTGACGAAATTCACGCGGGATGGGAACTTTCAGCTATCTCCGCAAGCGGACGGTCGTATTCGATTGACGGATGATACAGGACGATCTGTCATCAACGGTCAAAACGAACCGATTCTCTTACCTGCGGATGCAACAGGTGTCGAGTTGAACAAGGACGGAAACGTCACGGGAATCGTGAATGGAGAGCGCCGTGTCCTCGCACGGATCGGTGTCGGGTATATCGACAATCCGAATCAGTTGACGGAAGATGGATCCGGCTTGTTTACGACGCCGGAACAATATCAAGCAGTCGGTGGGAATCCATTGACGGTCGGTACACTTGAGTCGTCGAACGTCGATATGGCGACGGAGATGACGAATCTGACGCAGATTCAACGGGCGTATCAATTCAACTCAAAAGCGCTAATGACGACCGATCAGATGATGGGAATCGTCACATCACTGAAATAACATGAAAAAGCAGATCGCCTCATCAGAGTGCGGATCTGCTTTTTACGTTTAGTCTTGTAGAGATTTATAAATAGCAGCCATATCCGCGTCCCCATGATCCGGCTTCGCTTTTGCATAACTGGCGTTTGCTGCTTGAGCGAGCGGCAAATCGAGTTGCTGACGTCGGGCTTCTGCCGTGATGAGACCGAGATCCTTCGCCATCAGACGGAGCGGAAAGGCAGACGGGAAATCGTTCTTCTTGTACATGTCCCGTTTCCCGGTGAAGAGTGGCGTATTCATACCGGAAGCACTGATCATCTGAATCAGCTTCTCTTTCTCAAGACCCGCACCTTCACCAAGAAGTAACGTCTCCGCGACTCCTTGACCGACGACAGCAAGCAATAGATTAATCGCAAGTTTCGCGGCACTTCCTGTACCGTGTGCACCGAAGTGGATCGTTTCCTTGCCGAGTAAATCGAGATATGGATGACAAGTTGCAAGGACTTCTGCGTCACCACCAGCAAGCAAGACGAGCTGTCCGTTTTCAGCGACCGGGACGGATCCCGAAACAGGAGACTCGAGATACGTACCGCCACTGTCTTCAACGAGACGAGCCATCTCCTTCGTTTCGTCTGGTGAGATTGTGCTCAAATTGACGATCGTCTTACCACTGAGGTCCTCTTTCACATTTTCGAGAACGGACGCAACAGCCGGTCCATCGGCTAACATGACGAATAGAATATCGCTCTGACGGACCGCATCTCGTGCCTCTTCAACCGCTGTTGCTCCTTTCTCTACTAAAGGAGCTGTTTTTTCATACGTCCGGTTGTAGACGATCAAATCATGACCGCCATCAAGTAGACGTTTTGCCATCGGTACACCCATATGTCCTAAACCAATCCATCCAAGTTGCATGTCGATTCCTCCTTAAAATAATGCGCTTTTGACTATACCCCACGCGATCCCGAATCTAACGACAAAAAAGACCGTCCACGTGATGTGAACGGTCGAATGATTAATCTTCATACATGAGAATCGTCGAAATGACAGCAATCGGGAAACGAATCGTAAAGGTTGATCCGACACCAACGACCGATTCAACATCAATCGTTCCATTGTGGTGCTTGACGATTTCCTTACAAATCGACAGACCCAGACCGGTACCGCCGATTTTTCGTGTCTCGGAGTTATCGACACGATAGAATTTATCGAACAATTTCGGAAGAGCCTCTTGCGGAATCCCGATACCTTCATCCTGAATTCGGATTTGAGCGAAACCGAGTTCGTTTGAAATTCGTATCAAGACCGTACCGCCACTCGGCGAATACTTGACGGCATTACTGAGCAGATTGTTCAGCAATTGCTTCATCTTTTCTGCATCCCCATCGATCATGATCGGACCTCGTGCATCAAAATCAATTTTGTGCGTTTCATGCGAGACATCATAGAACTCAATCAAGTCTTGTGCGAGCTCGACGACATCAAACGTCGACATCTCATAGCGATGCTCACTCGACTCCATCCGCTGAACGTCGAGGAAGTCATTGACGAGTGTCGTCAGGCGACCGGTCTCCGAGTGAATCGTCTGGAGATACTTCCGTTGCCGTTCTTCTTCAAACCGTTTATTGAGCATCAATTCCGTGAAACCATAAATGGAAGAGAGTGGTGTTCGTAACTCATGCGAGACGGTTGAGACGAACTCTTCCTTCATCCGCTCAGCTTCCGTTTCTTTCGTGACGTCACGCAGAACGAGCATTGTACCGACCCACATACCGTCGACTTCGATCTTCTCGGCATAAATCTGAATATAGGTACTATGTTTCCGAATCGAGACGATCAAACTATCTTTTGGCAAGTTCAGCTCAACGATCTGTTCGATATAGCGTTCAAACGGTGCTGGTTCATCAATGATGTCAGCCAATGCCTGCATTGCTTGCTCAAAAGCAGAGCGCTCTTCGTCTTCGAACTGAGTCGGAACTTCCGGGAACAACGTCATTAACGGTTCGTTGACGAGCAATTCATCTGTCTCATGTTCGATATAGACGACAGCTTCGCGAATCGAGTTCAACAGTTGCGTCGTTTTGTTCTTCTCGCGAATCATTTCCTCATAAATCCCCATCCGTAAGAGCGAGAGAGACAATTGATGCGAGAACGATAGGATGTCGTTCATCTGCTCCGTCGTGAAGGCATCGCGATAACGAACGAGATAGATACAGGCGATCATATGCTCTTTCGTCGGATCAAGTACCGGTACTGCGACTTCATACATATAGTATGGGTACGGAAGCGGACTCTCGTGTGCAACCTGTTTCGATGAATGGACGGGACGCTTTAAGAGGCGCGCCCGGTGCAAGAGCGATTGATCGTCAGAGACGAGACGACCGACCATCTCTTCCGTCATTCCGTAATCGATCGTCGAGCGGACTTCTTGTTGATCAAGGAACAACAGGGCACCGATCTCAGAATGCGTAATCGAAACGAGTTTTTCGATGATTTCCGGATACGCCGTCAGCGTTTCGCGGGAGGCAAGCGTCTCTGTTAATTCATTCCGGTACTTCAAGTGTTGTTCACTCCGAAGCGTGATCTCGAGTGCTTCCTCGAGTTCTTCTTGCTGTGCCTGAAGTTCTTCTTGCTGAGCAACGAGTTCTTCCTGTTGCGCCTGAAGCTCTTCGTTTTTCGCGAGCATATGGACCTTATTGTCGGCAATCGATGCCGCCATCTGATTGAATGATGCCGTCAGCGTATGCAGTTCGTCCTTACGTTTTGGCAATGGAATCGCGTGTATGTCTTCACCTGTTGCGAGTAATGCACTATCACGAGATAACGTATTGACCTGCTTCGTCACCCGGCTGATGAATGGGCGCACAAGTGAGAAGAGGACAAGAATTAAAACAACGAGGTTTGAGAGCCAGATGAACTGCGCAACGCGCATCTCGCCTAGAAGATCATTCTTTGCATCGACTTCTTTCCCTTGGATCAAGGTCAGATAATCACCAAGCAATGTATCGATCCGTGTCATATCGACATCGGCGTCTGACAGACTGACTGATCCGCGTAACGTTCCGTTCGTCGTGAACAGATCTTTTCCGTTCGACAGAGCAGCAAGTGTGTTTGGATCAACGAAGTCTTCATTGATTTTTCCGTCCTTCTTTCCTTCAACGTATTCGTTGAGGAGGGGAAGTGACGTTCCGAAATAATCGTCATAGATTTGACGGGTTGCCGTTGCATATTCTTTTCCTTGCTCATAGATGGCGTATTTCTCGAACCATGACGTGAGACGATTGATCTCCTGTTGATTCGTCTTGACGGCATCAAGAGTTTCTTGTGAGCCCGTCAATAAGTAAGATTTGACGTTACTTTGCGCGACGGTCCACTCATTAGCAAGGGCATTCGCATTTGTACGGCGTTCGCGCAAATCATCAAACGTGGCGTTCGCTTGATCGATCTTCTGTTCCGTATAGAAGTAAACGATCGCAGACGTGATGCTGAGAGCGACAAACACCATATAGAAGGCGAACATCAATTGGCGACCGATCGTATGGTTGATCCATTTCACTGGGGTATCCTCCGTATTCTATTTTTACATGTATCAAAAAGATTGCTTAAGTCCGAGTATATTCATCTTACGCAGAAACAGACACATCATCAAATTTGAATCTGCAAAAATCACTAAAACAAATATATCATATATTTCTTAGTTGCATAACGAACTATATATTTTCTGAGAATAAGGATTAAGAAGCTTTATTTTAAGGAAAACAATAGGGGATATGGAACTTTATACTTTAAATAGGGAAGTGGTTAGATGCAAAAAATGTTCGAAAACAAATGGTACCGATTCGCGTGGTGGATCATGACGTTACTCATCATCGTCTGGATTGGCGATCATGTCACGTTCTTGTTCCGACCGGTCGCGATTTTGCTTCAGATGGTCGTCCCACCGCTTGCGATTGCGGGGATTCTTTATTATGTCCTGCTACCAATCGTTGAGTTGCTCGAGAAGAAGATGAAGCGACGACCTGCCGTCTTGATCGTCCTCGTCGGTCTAATCGGGATCTTGACGACGCTCGGCTTCATCTTTGGTCCGATGCTGTCGGAGCAAATCACACAGTTCGTCAACTCGATTCCGACGCTTGCGACACAGTTCCAGCGTCAATTGATCGATGTCCGGGAGCAACTCGAAAACAGTTCGGTTTTCTCACGCTTCTTGTCAGGACCGGATAACCTGTTCAATAAGTTTTCCGGTAACATTTCGGAATACGCTTCGACATTTTTAAAGAACATCGGTACGGGTGTCGGTGGCTTCGTCAGTGTCGTGACGACGACGGTCGTGACGATCGTCATCATCCCGATCATGTTGATCTATATGTTGCTTGACGGGGATAAGCTCAAAGGCAATCTCGTCAAGCTGATGCCGTACGAGTATCATAAGGAAACGAAAAAAATCCTTGGCGACGTCCACTTGACAATCATGAGCTACATCCGGGGGCAGGTCATCGTCAGTATCGGGGTCGGGATCATCGCTTATATCGGATATCTGATCATCGGGATTGATTATGCGTTGCTACTCGCCTTGTTTGCGACGTTGACGAACATCATTCCGTTCCTCGGCCCGGTGCTCGGTGTCATTCCAGCGTTGATCGTCGGCTTCATTCAAGATCCGATTCTTGCGATTTATGCGATCATCGTCATGACGGTCGCGCAACAAATTGACTCACACATCATGTCACCCCTCGTTCAAGGGAAAACGCTCGATGTCCACCCGTTGACGATCATCATTGTTTTACTCGTCGCAGGGAACATCGCTGGTTTCTTTGGTGTCTTGCTAGGGGTTCCATTCTACGCCGTCATGAAAGTCGTCATCTTGAATATCCGTCGTCTGTATCATCTCCGGTCACAGAAGAAGATGGTCATCACGGAAGAAGAGAAGACATTCGATACGATCATCACCGAGCGCGATTGAGTTTTGAAATTCACGTAAAAGTGCGTCATACTGAAGAAGTAGTTAAGAAAAAGGGGGCAGGAATCAGATGGATTCACGTCATACCGAAGAACAAGCCGACTTACTCGCATTGCAGAAATTTCAGCACAACTTCGAGAATAGCCTCAAGTCGAGCATCATTTATCTCTTGCGTGATGGTGCGTTGACGATCGGGGAACTCGAACAACGGATCGATCAGTCACACGGTCAAATCCTCGAACAGTTACAGGAGCTGATCGAAGATGGACTCGTCATCCAGCAGATGTCAGAAAAAGTGCACGGACTAGCCTATTATTTAACGGCACCAGCAGAAGACCTCGTCCGTCAGTTCAAGGAATCGATTCGCTGGAGCAAACAGCATATTCGTTATTGAGGAACGTCAAAAGCCAGAGTCGCAATTGGACTCTGGCTTTTGTGTGGACATTAGCGACGTACGGCACTGAAAGCTTCTTCTGATTCGATACCTGCTTTATTGACAGCTGTAATGATGAAGCGACCCGTCGCATCTTCCGGAAGCGGGAAAGCTTTCCGTTCGATGACGTCTGTTGAACCGAGTTTTTTCCGTTTCCCGTCTTTTTCTTGATAGACGTTATACGATGTCACGTCTTTATCCGTAGAAGCATACCAGTTAACGAATCCGCCACTGACACGGACGTTCGTGGCTGGTTTCGGTGGTGTCTTGACGGGATCAGAGGCTTTCTCATCGAGTTCTGTAAAGACGACGAGTCGGTTGTCGTACGTGCCGGCACTTTGATCAAACGTTCCGATACACGTGATCAAGTTGAGGTTGCGTTTCTCAGAAGCACCAAAGATTTTTTGGAGTGGTGCATCCAAGTGGTCGTATTGAACGAGCTTCTTAACGCGGAAGACGAGTGTCCGTCCGGAAGCATCCTTGATCTTAATTTGATCGTTCTTCTTCAAGTTTCGGAGTTCATAGAAGACGGCAGGACCTGTTTTCGTATCGGTATGACCATCGATGACAGCATTGCCGACATCCCCTGGACGTGGACCGAACTTATACCAGCCGACTTGTTGTTCATTTTTAGGTGTCGCCATGGCACCATTTTTATCGAGACCGACTTGCTCGACCTTTGTCTTGACGTCAAGCGTCGGAATCGAGAGGGTCTTTGGTAATTCGACTTCATTCGTCGAAAGATCCTTGAACTCTTTTTTGAAGATATCAGATGGTTTTAACGGATCCTCTGCTGGAGCCTCCTTCTTGTTCTCGGAAGAAGTCACCGTCTTGGGTGACGCCGTTCCTTGGGTGATGTTAGATGCTGCTTGTTCGGGTGTGCTAAAGAGTAAGAACAAGAGCGTTCCGACGGAAGCAACCATCAAAACGATGCTTGTCGGCAATAACCATTTTCGCATGACGTGTAACTCCTTTCCGAGAGAAGGATCTCTCTATGTAAAAACAGGATAGCATGGCGCTATCCTGTTATGAGTATACCCAATTTCTTAGGCGTTTTGACGTTTGCGTGCGAGGACAAGACCAACTGCTCCGAGTGCGAGACCGAATACTGCGATTGCACCTGTTGTTGCAGCTGTGTTGTTGTCGCTCATACCACCGTTACCAGTGTTCGGCATTGAGCCTGGTGTACCATCCATGAATTTCTCAGGTGATTGTTTAACGATTGCTTCACCGAGGTTTTCACCTACGCCGTACATGTAAGCGTAAGACTCACGGAATGTGTCGGTAGAACCTTTGTAGTCGCCTTCAACATACTGCATGAACGTATCTTGGACGTAAGTCTCGTGACCTGATACGGCTTCTTGTGCTGCTTTTGTTGGAAGGTTTTCTTCTGTTGCTGCACCAAGGAATGCACCGAAATCGTTCGAGAACATTTTGAGCATGTCTTGTGCGTCACCCATCAATTTCTTGTCGTCATTGATTGCTGCTGTGACGAGGTTTGCTTGTGCTTCGATGTGGTTTTTCGTCCAAACTTGTTCGAACTGATCTGCACCAGCTTGACCGTAGATTGATTTGATCGCTGCTTTGAAGTCAGCAGTGTGCATATCTTCAGCCCAGTTTGCTGCATCGTAATCTTTCGCTTTATCCACACCAGCTGTCATGCTGAGGTTCGCAAGTGCAACGTGTTCAGCTGCAAGGCTGTTGAGTGTTGAACGAAGATCTGCTGCTTTAGAATCAGCTTTCGTGTTGTCGAATTTCTCAGGCATCTGTGTTGTGATCGCAACAGAGAGTGCTTTAGAGATATCGTACATGCGGCTGTATCCTTCACGGAACGTGTTGTACGATCCTTCGTAGTCACCTGCTGCATATTGTTGGAATGTTTTGTAGACGTCTGCTTCGTGAGCACGGAGAACTTCTTCAGCTGCTGCTTTCGGGAGTTTACCTTCCGTTGCTGTATCGAGGAAGCTTGAGAGATCTTGTACGAACTCTTCTGTTTCTTTCTTCGAAGCGTTGATGCCGTCTTGGTCGTCCGCTTTAACTGCTTTGACGAGGTCTGTTGTGTATTTATTGTGATCAACGAAAATTTTCTCGAATTGTTTTGCGCCTTCGTCGCCGTAGACTGAAGCGATGGCTGGTGTCATATCGAGTGCATTTTGTTTAAGTGCTGCTTCGTAATATTCTGCGTCTTTTGAACCGTCATATTGTTTTTTCATGTCCATGACAGCGAGGACGAAGTGCTCTGAAAGTAACTGATCGAGTGTTGCACGAAGGTCAGCGGCTTTTGTTTTGACCGTGACGTTCTTCGGTGCTTCTTGTTTCATGTCATCTGCGCCACCAGAAGCGAATGCTGCTGTTCCTGGAAGTACGAGTGCTGCTGCCATTGCTGATGCTGCGAATTTTTTAGTGTGTTTCATGTTGAATCCATCCTCTCGATTTTAAGGTAGTGGAGCGCTTGCTTTGGTTTTTAATATGAAAAACGTTTGGAAGCGTTGATCTAAACTTGAATAGAGGGATGAAACCGGGCCCGTGTCATCCTGTGCTTGTAAGTGTTGCTTGTGAATCTGTAAGGCTTACGCGGGCGGTTGGCATTTGGATTTAAAAAAATGTGAGATTTACGGAAATAATGTGTTGCGAATTTTTTACTTCCTTATATAACAAAAGAAAACTTTTTTTAAATGTTTGACGATTGCTCGTGTTACACTAGCTAGGAGCCGGGAGAAAACAAAGTCATTCCTGATATTGTTACCTGGTACTAATGTGCTATACTACGCTTAGACTGAATCAATGAAAGGTGATCAAAATGGTACAAGACCAAGCAGGTACGGAACAGCCAACGCGTGAACGTTCAAAGCGACATCAACAAGGCAAGGACGCTGGAGCATCTGAAAAGAAAACACCACGTCTTCGTCAGTACACGACGCGACGTGTCCCGATTCTCGTCCGGTTGTTGATCGTTCTCGTTCTCGTCATCGTCGCACTGGTCGTCGGTGCAATGGTAGGGTATGCAACGTTTGGTGGTGGCGAGGCATTGGATGTGTTAAAGCTCGACACATGGACCCGCATCACCGATTTTTGGATGAAATCTTAATTTGTCAGTGATGGGAGCTGTTTAATATGTATACAATCGAACAAATCAAGGAAGTCATTCCGCATCGTTATCCCTTTTTGCTCGTCGATCGGATTTTAGAGGTCGAAGAAGGCAAACGTGCGGTCGGAATGAAAAACGTGTCTGCGAACGAAGAATTCTTCAATGGACACTTTCCTGACTATAACGTCATGCCCGGCGTTCTCATCGTCGAGGCGCTCGCGCAAGTCGGTGCCTTCGCTGTCCTCAAGATGGAAGCGAACCAAGGAAAGCTTGCTTTCTTTGCTGGCATCGAGAACTGCCGCTTTAAACGTCAAGTCGTGCCGGGCGATCAATTGCGCCTTGAAGTCGAATTGACGAAGTTACGTGGACCTATTGGAAAAGGTCGTGCCACAGCGACGGTAGACGGGGAAGTCGCCTGCACTGCCGAATTGACATTCGCAATTAAGTGACGACCAGATGAAACGCTGGTTGCTCCCTCTCGCGATTTCCTTATTGATCATTCCTGGCTGCCAGCGTGCTGAAAAGGTCGAGACCGCTTCCCCATCGGTCATCGTCGATCCGATCAAACGGGCTGGTCAGACAGAGAACATCTCCGCCCAGATTTCCTTGACGAGTAAGGATCGGATGCGTTTAACGATCAAGACGACGAACGACATTCGTCTTGACGATCAACAAGTCGACATTCGTCTTGAAGTCTCGAATCAATCGATTCCGTTCCCATTCGTGTCGTTTTCCGCTAAAAAAATGGGTGAGATTCGCACGTATACCTCAGATACGACCGTTGAAGATGAAGTCTTCAACGAAAATCGCCTGCCTGTCCTCGTCATTGACGCCGGAGCAGGACGCGGGATTGAGATTCCGCTCGAAATTATCCGATGAACGACAAAGCGCCGACTCCTGTCACAGGAATCGGCGCTTTGTCGTTTATTTGACGAGCGAGACGGCACGGTTTGCATCAAGTCGACCGTATCCGTATGAGGTGTCGCAGCCTTTTGTTCCGAGATCTCGGGCAGACGATTTTAAAAGCTTCTCTGTCGCGCTCGGCGACAAGCTCGGCTTCAAACTCATCAAGAGACTTGCGACAGCAGCGACGTGAGGAGCCGCCATCGATGTACCACTCGAATAGGCGAGTTCGCCATCACCGATATAACTGGGGATCTCGACGCCTGGTGCGACGAGGTCGAGTCCTTTTCCACGATTTGAGAACGGAGCGCGGACATCTTTTCGGTCCGTTGCCCCGACAGATAGGACATGCGCATAGCGTGCAGGATAACTGATCGTTGTTGCACCGTCATTACCGGAAGCGGCGACGACGAGCACCTTTTTCTGATAGGCATATGCAATTGCATCCTCGATGGCGCGCGATTTTTCGTCCATTTCCAGACTGAGGTTGATGACGCGGGCGCCTTTTTTGACAGCATGGAGAATTCCGCGTGCGACGTCCGATGTAGAGCCTTGCCCATGTGCATCGAGCACACGAATCGGAATCAAGGAAGCGGATGGATTGATGCCCTGAATGCCGTACAGATTATCGGCATTTGCAGCGATGATGCCGGCGACGTGAGAACCATGACCATCCGGATCCGTGACCGATGTCTTTCCGCGAACGAAGTCGTATCCAAGATCGGTTCGGACGCGTCCTGCGAAATCGGCATAGGTCGAGTTGATGCCGGTATCGACGACGGCGACGAGTGTCGGATGTAACGTCTTTCCTGAGAGGCGTTTCATTGCACCCGCATACTGGATGTCAGCCCCGACTTTTCCTTTTCGTTGTCCCGTGTTTTGAAGCGACCATTGGTACGGACGATACATATCCTTTGCTGTCCGGACGGTTTGCGTATATTCGACGTAGTCAACGGCAGCGGATCGTTCTAAGTAACGTTTTGCCTGAGTTGCGGCTGCTTTCGTCTTGAACGTCCATTCTTCAAGTGACAGGGCCGAAAGCGAAGACCGTGACGCATTTAGGGACGTCGAGACCGATTGTTTCAGACTACCGTGTTTCATCTTGACGAGGAGACTCGCCTTCTTTGATGTTTTTGCACTCGGCTTCATCGGTAAGAGCGGTTGGAGTTTACGGAGGATGAAGGGAATCTGGTAGCGGGTACCGGGTTTTCCTTCAAAGACGACGTACTGTGTATCGGACCAGCTGAGCGGGAAGATCAACGCTTCGTCTTGCAATTGGCGATACCGGCTGTAAGTGGCCCCTTTATTGAAATTCGTCTTTGAGGTATAGATGGAACCTTTTGAGCGATCTAGATCGAATTCGAGATGCGTCGCCCGTTCGATATAAAGAGCGGACGGCAGGGTGAAGACAGCGCGTCCGGAAGCATCGTATGTACCGCGTAACGTCTGACTCGTCACCGGAAGTGGTGTCGTCGCAGCGGAAACAGCGGACGGCGTCAGGAGACTGACACCAAGGAGGAGTGGAAGGATACGTTTCATCAAAAATCACGACCTTTACGGAAAATGGTGGAAAGTTGAAAAAAAGAACAGTTCAAACAAAATTATCTGGTTTAATTTTACGTTGTTGTTTAAAATTTAGATATGTTTTTCTTACTAGAAACGGAGCTGAATGAGACATCATGAAAAAAATCATCATCTTTTTGTTACTCCTGATGTGGAGTGGGACGGGCATCGCTCCGGTCCAAGCCGAATCGAAATGGGACGTAACAGCAAGCGGGACAGGACCGTATACGTTGACCTTCACAGGCGAAGGAGTCGTTGATGTGACGAGTGAGACGGCGCTCACGTTCTCAGACGGGCTGACGGGAAGTGGCATCGACATCGCTGCGCATCCGACCGTGACATTCACGGCAGAGACAGCACCACGAATCGTCGTCACGGAACCAACGACACAGCAATCGACCATCCTCGAGTTTCCGAAAGTTGACGCAGAGGAACCAGCAACTGACGATCTCGTGACACCGGAAGAGCCGGTCACGGAACCAGAAGTCAAACCAGACGTAAAGCCGGACACAAAACCGGTCACACCAAATCAATCAAAACCGACGACGCCAACGAAGGAGAAACCAATCACGGAAGCAAAACCGGCTCCGGCGACGAACGCTAAAGCGACGAAGGGGCAAATCTCGGGAACGGTTTGGTATGATGCGAACAATGACGGGATTCGCCAAGAGACGGAAGCACTTCTTGATGACGTCAGTGTCTTCTTGATCACGCCGCGCGGCGACGTCACGGATATGGCAATCACGGAGCAAGGAAACTACATATTCGAACAGGTGACACCAGGCACGTATCAAGTCAAGATTGATGGCTATGACATCGGTTTGTATACGTTCACGAAGCCGCATCAGGATTCTGACGTCAACACGTTCGGGACAACGAACGTGACAATTCAAGCTGGAGATGTTCGTGTCATCGATGCTGGTATGACGGAAGGTGACGAGATGACGGAACCATCGCACTTCTTGACGCTGACGAACTTCGTTGATGCAAATGGTGATCAACAGCCACAGGACAAAGAAGAGACCGTCCCGATGACGTACACGTTACTGGATACAGTAACAGGGGAAACAGCATGGACGTTCGAAGACGAAGGTGATGATCAGATTCTATCGGGAGATAGCCTCCCGGTCGGCACGTACATCTTAAAAGTCAAAGCGCCTGCTGGTTATACGGTCAAAGCGATGCATCACCTTGATTACATCGCCTTTGAAGAGGATATGAGTGAGGCAAAGGATGCTCAGGCGCATCTCTTGAAGCATTTAAAACGTCAATCGGTTGACGCTGTCCTTGATCTAACACGCGATGGTGGCGGAACAATGGTTGCCGTCGAACTCGCTCCACCTGTGAAACCGGTAGAAACACCGACAAAAGTCGTCAGTCCAGTAAAATCGACAGCACCGGTCGCAACAAAAGCGGACACTGCTCCATCGACTCCAACCGTTACAGCAGAACGTCTACCGCAAGCAGGGGAAGATAAGCCGTTTCCGTTCGCGATCGTCGGTAGTATGAGTGCTGTTGCCGGATTATGGTTGCTCATTCGAAAACGATAAGGATTAGAATACAACAGAACGTCTCCCGAGCGGAGGCGTTCTTTTTATGGAATGATGTGTGTTGATTGACACACACGCACACATATGCGCATAATAGTAGTATCAAAATACAGGAAAGAGGGATTCGATGTTGACGACGAAACAGATCAGTGAATTGTTACGGGTATCAGAAGAGACGGTCCGGCGCTGGATTCGGACAGGGGAATTGCACGCGGAGCAGGACGGCAAAGGCTACCGTGTCGATGAATTAGCGTTGAAACGGTTAGTCGATGAGAAATCACAGATTCCAGGAACCGCATTGAACAAAATCCTCCCAATCATCCAAGACATGTTCGGACCGGAAGCAGCCCAGTTCGCGAAGTCGAACGTCTTTGATCCACTTCAAGCAACGATGCAATCGAGTGAGACGACAGCCACACCAGAAGCCTCGAAAGCTTCGATGGAAGCGGAACTCGCCCGCTTGAAACGGAAGAAACGTCGCCTTGAGCTCGAACACGAATTGAAGTTGCTCGATATCGAGGAACAAATCGCGTCGATGGAACGCAAACAACAATCCTAAAACAAAGCGCACGTAGGGACATCTCCCTCGTGCGCTTTCCTATGTCACAGGAAAAGACGCCTTCACTGATCCGAAGGCGTCTTTTTGACTGAACGTTGCTTACGTTTCCAGTACCAATAGCCGAGCCCGAGTGCGATCGGGATCGCCGCCAAGTACGGATTGGCTTCGATATATCCAATGATCTCAAATAACGCGAACCATCCACTGATTAAACCGAGGACGAGTAAAATCGACCGCAGGACTTCTGGAAGCTTACGGATCCGATACGCGAAGAGACAAATGAGGCTAAAAATGATGATCGCCACATGCATTCCTCCATTCCGTACTCAGTATAGCGTATTCGGAAAGCTTTTTCGATGCACAAATCGGCTGGACTCCCGTATAGTGAAGACAGAGAAAAATGGACAAGGACGTGATGGAGATGCAAGCAACAGTGATTGGGACAGGATATGTCGGACTCGTCACCGCGATCGGACTCGCAGAAAACGGGCACGAGGTGACGTGTGTCGACTTGAACGCAGAACGGATGGAACGGTTAGCGCAAGGAATCGCACCGATCACCGAAGAAGGAATTGAAGACGCACTTCGTCTCAATCAAGAACGGTTGACGTTCACGACGGACTATCCGGCGTCCGACTTATACTTGATCGCCGTTGGGACACCGGAACGGGCAGACGGCAGTTGTGATCTATCGGCTGTTGAAGCAGTCGCGCGCTTAATCGAAGAAACACACCCTGGAGCGAGTGTCATCGTCAAGTCGACGGTGCCACCGGGAACGACGGCACGTCTGCAAGCAGCGCACCCGACGTTACGCTTCGCGATGGTACCGGAGTTTCTGCGTGAAGGAACGGCACTCGCCGACAATCGTCAGCCGAGCCGCTTGATCATTGGGACAAGTGATCCTGCTCTTGCAGCAACGGTCGAACAGCTGTTTCAGACGACAGCCCCGGTCGTTGTCGTCGATTCGACGACAGCAGAATTGACGAAGTATGCGGCGAACAGTTTCCTCGCTGTCAAAATTAGTTTCATTAATGAGATCGCTCGCCTCGCAGACGCAGTCGGTGCCGACGTGACGGAAGTCGCCCACGGAATCGGACTCGATCCCCGGATCGGTTCTGCCTTCTTGCGAGCCGGTGCCGGCTACGGCGGATCTTGTTTCCCGAAAGACATCGCCGCATTGACGACGCTTGCGCGGACGCACGAGACGACGCTGCACGTCATCGAAGCAGCCGACCGGACGAACGAAGCCCAGCTCGACTACGTCCTAGCGAAGGTCCGGCCGGAGCGGGGGATGCGTGTCGCGCTACTCGGGCTTGCCTTTAAGCCGGGCACGGACGACTTACGGGATGCGCCAGCCTTACGCCTCGCGGAACGGCTCGAGCAACTCGGTGTCGTCGTTGTCGGCTATGACCCAGCAGCGCGGACATTGCTCGATCAGAAGCCGACGCTTGAAGAAGCGTTGCGCGGAGCGGACGTAGCCGTCATCATGACGGAGTGGCCGGAGATGAAGGCAATGGCGCCAGAACTGTTGACGCGCGTCATGCAGACACCGCGTTTGATTGACGGACGAAACTGTTGGCAGTATGTCGATGCCCCAGCAGGCGTCGCCTATGAAGCAATCGGACGTCCGGGAAAAGAATTTTCGAACAAACGCTAAGTTCGACCTGTCATTAGGGATGAGACCAGTCATGGTGTCATCCCTATTTTGATAAACGAAAGGACGAGGCGACATGCAGATCGATTACTTCGCGGTTCAACCGAGCGGTCCAAAAGGAGCGCTCGAGGCACACGTGTTATATCCCGGATGGAATCAACGACAGAACGAAGAGTGGGAACGGGCAGTCCATTACGGGGCAGGACTGATCCGGATCCGTCAACGGGGGACGGAACTCCGAATTCCGATCGAGTTCGGATTCGGCTATGTCCTGCAGTACATACGTCAGTTCATGGAAGCCGAACGCAAGGGCGGCAGCATCCGCCAAAAGATGCAAGCCCAGCTCGACTGGATCGCGGAAGGGCTACCGGTTCGTTTTAGGCGCGAGAAGGAGACAATCGTCGTCACAGCAGAACGGAGCCATGCCTTTGCCGAGCGTCCGTTTCTCGAAGCACTGGAAAAGTCGATATATGCCTTACCATGAGTTTTATAAGAAAGGATCTAGTGGAAAGTAGCCAACGCGTCGGAGAAGAAGGCTGTGCTCGGACGGACAATAGCAGCTCGACTTGAAAAAGAAAGCCCACGTGGCTTTCTTTTTTTTGTATCATATCGCTGATTTTCAAGAATCGATTTCCGTTCTCCCCAAAAGCACAAACCTTCTCCAGCAGGTGGTTTCGTATACTGAGGAAGGCATGACCTAAAAACAAGGAGTGAAGGCGATGAACGGAATACGTATGATCGGACGAGCCAGTGTGTTGAGCCTACTATTAATCATCTGCTTAGGTGGTGCGGTCGAAGCAGATGGTCCACTCGTATGGGATCAACCGGTATCCGGTGTACTAAAACCTAATGAGGCGGAGAAGTACGATCTCACCGTGACGCGCCCGAGTAAGTTGACCTTCGACGTCAGTGGATTCGGTGAAAATACACGCGTGACCTTACAGGATGAACGCAGCAAACAAGTTCTCTATCAGAGTTTAACTAGTGACGGCGTCAGACCGGAACAAGCTGTTCTGTCTGAATACGTTGAGCCGGGCAACTACCGTCTGATCGTATCGGAATACATCTTGAGTAAACGAGCGGCAGCCTATACGCTGAGCGCGACAGCAGAGACCATCACGACAGATGATCGGGAACCGAATAACGGTACGCTAGAAGCGCAGGTCCTACCGTTTCAAAAAACGGTCCGTGGCATGCTGTCTGCGCAAGATGAAAAAGACATCTATCAACTGAATGTCCCGAAAAGCGGCAAGCTGTCACTAGCGATCGATACATACCTGCGTGGCAACGCAATAATCAGTCTGACAGACAGTTTAAACGAGAACGTCTTCTCGAGCTACCTCGTCAGTGAAGAGAAGTCGCCTGGAAAATTTCGTCGCTCCGTTTATGTAGAAGCGGGAAACTACTTTCTGACCTTGTCACGGACGAGTACACAAACTGGTCGTTATCAGGTCCAGGCAGCGATGCAACCGATAACGACGAATGAACAGGAACCGAATGACGGAGTGCTCGAGGCAACACGTTTATTGTTTGCACAAGACTACAGTGGTCTGCTGACTTGGCAGGATCATCACGATTACTACCGTGTGACGCTACCGAAAAAGAGTCGGGTGACGTTCGACGTCACGGCGATGATCGATCCGTCCATGACGATTGAATGGACGGACCCGATGAACAAGTCACTCTATTACCGGAGTCTGAGCGGAAATGAGAAAACGCCAGGGAGATGGAAGGACAGTCTTGAGCTTCCGAAAGGGACTTACTACTTCCGGATTGGGAGTACGTACTATAGTGGATACTATCACTTCCGGTTGACAGCGAGTCACCTCTTTCCAGTCTTACAGATCAACTCGGTGAAAGTCGGAGCGCGACAGGTTAGCGGAACGACGGAGAGAAACGCAACCGTACGATTAACGATCAATCAGCGGACGTATACCCAAAAATCGAATCAAACAGGTCGCTATACATTTTCAATCCCTAAAGCAAAGCGTGGTACAACGATCACCGTCTCTTCTGAGAACCGATACGGAAAAACGACGGAGCAGGTATACGTGAAGTAATAAACTAGGCTTGTCATCTATAGAAGAAACGCATTCCTTATTGTTTGAGGAATGCGTTTTCATAATTTCGACACAAATTGTGTGTGGGCACAATCAGAGGAAAAGCGATGAAAGGACCAAAAAACATCTAAAAAAAAATTTTTTGATCTCTTTTGGATCGAAAATCAGAGCGTGACTTTCGAATCATTTCCGCGTTTTTTAAAATCAGACTAAAAGCAGAGAAGTTAGTCTAGCTTTTTTGATAAAAAAATCATTCGACACCCAGTCGTTAAATTGTGTCACTTTTTGTCGAAAAAAAGGTGTTTTTTAACAGTAGGGTAACCGGAAAATCATTTTCCATAAGACACCATGTAAAAAATTTTTAATAAGACCATTAGATTGCATTTTAGTTACAAATTTAGGGTTGTTGAAATGAAACACTTTCGGTATATTTATTCTTGTAGGTCGAGACAACTGGTAAACAGTGGGATTAACCTGCAAATTCATGAAAAACGATTTTTCTTCGAGAAATCGTTAAACATTGGAGTATCAGGTGTCGATAAGGAATATGGAATGACGATTACATACTGATTCGATAGAAAAGGAAAAATTAGGTTACTAATATTACCTGTTTTATCTAATTATCAATTTTCGTCAGGACGTAAGACTTCTTCCTTTATCTGACTTGGATCTGAAATACAATTGAAATTTTTATGGTAGAAATATCAATTCAATTACCATTGTATGGACGAGAAAAGGATAGATGAAGGAGATCCTGAAGTTTGTCTTTTGTCTTTTATTGGAGGCAAGTCGTCAAGTCAACTAGTAGTTTAATTAAGGGAGGATTTTTACACATGGGCACGAAGAAATCGAACAAATTATACGCTGCAGCAGCTGCTCTTGCAGTGACAGCTTCAGCAGTAGCACCAGGCCTTACGGCGGATGCTGCATCGAAAGTCACAGTTAAATCTGTTACAAACCCAGCTTCAATCTCACACTACGGTGGTTACACATTCGCAGTGAAAAAATTGTCACTTCCAAAAACGGTCAAAGTATTGCTTTCAAACAAGAAATACGAAAACCGTTCAGTCAAATGGGGCAAAGTCTCTTACGACAAAAAATACATCGGTAAATACCAAACGATCTCTGGTACTGTTTCAGGTACTACGAAAAAAGCTTCGATCAAAGTGAAGTTGAACAACTATCCAGTTGACGTTGTTGAGCCAAAGCTCGCTCCTGTCGCAGTTGGTGAGAAACTCAACCTTCCTTCAACAATCGACGTGAAATACAAAGACGGTAAAGTCATTGCTCGTTCTGCTAAATCTTTCAACCTCACGGCTGAAAAAACAGACAAAGCTGGCATGATGAAATTGTCTTACAACTACATGGGCAAAAACTCTTCAATCAAGGGTTCAATCGCTTATGAAGTCAAAGCTGCTGAAATCACAAACGTCATGAACGAAATCAAAGACGATATGCTTTCAGTTTCTGCTGACGTTAAATACCCAGCAAAAGACGCGAAAGTTGAAGTTCTTGTCTATGCATTCAAAGACATGACTAAAGAGCCAATCAAAGTTGCTGCTGAACTTAAAGACGGCAAATTGACTGCTAAATCAGGCGTACTTCCAGCTGGAACTCACGCATTCGCAGTTCAAGTCGGTGATGTTGTTTCACCTGCTAAAGACTTCGTAATCGAAGCTCCAATGGTTAAAGAAGTTAAGGCGATTAACGCTCAAACAGTTGAAGTACACTTCAACAAGGCTATTGATGCTAAAACGTTGAAAGTTGATAACGAAGATTTGATTAAAGTTGAAGCTGGATCAGGCGCTGTCGAAACTGGTGCTATCAAGCAAGAACTTAGCACTGATGGTATGACTTTAACGCTTACTACAGCTAACACTAAAATTTTCAAAGGTGACTACACAGTCAAAGTTCCTTTCGAAATGATTAAAGATGTAAAAGGTACTTTCGTTAAGCCTATTAACGCTAAAGTTTCTGTAGATGATAAAGTTGCACCTGCACTTGTCAAAGCTACTACTCTTGTTAAAGACGTTAAAGATGGTATCAAATCAGTAGTTGTTACTTTCGATGAGAATGTTAAATCTGTAGATACGATCAAAATCGATGGTCTTAACTACAATGTTGTTCTAGACGGTAAAGAAGCGACTATTACTTTCGCACAACCACTTGACGCTTCGAAAAAGTATGATGTTACAGTAATCAATGCTACTGACTTTGCTGGAAACATCAAAGACGTACAAGTTGCTCCTCTTTCAGTTTCGGTAGATAATGTTTCACCAGAGGTCTCTAGCGTTGTAGCTATTTCAGAAGATAAGCTTAAATTGACACTTTCTAAAAAAGTTGATATCGCTGAGCTTAAAAAATCTTCTATGCTATCTGCAACAGTAGGAACTTTTGCTACATCAATCATTGAGTCGGTAGACGCTGGAGAGAAAGATGGAGAATACATCATCACTCTTAACGATCAGTACCTATTCAAAACAGGAAATTCTGACGTTGTTACATTGAAATTTGCTGAAAAAGCACTTGTAGATTCACTTGGTAACACTAACCTCGTTAAAATCGAAAAAACAGCTACAGTAACTAAAGATGCAACTGCACCAGCAGTCTCTAAAGTAGAAGAAGTAAAAGACAAAGACGGTAAAGTAACTGGATTTGCTTTAACTTATACTGAAGATGTAAAAGGACAATCTTTGACTGGATTAAAAGTAGTTAATGCTAAAGGTGAAATCCTTGCTGTTAATGATGTAGTCAACGCTCCTACAATTGATGAAGAAGACTCTAAGAAAGTTGTTTTCTCATTCAAAGCGAATGTTGTATCTAGCAAGTATACGTTTGAATTACCAGAAGGATTCGTAACTGATAATGCATTAGTTGCTAATAAATCTGCTAAGTATGGCTTCTCTGTAACAATTAACGATATCGTTCCACCAGCTCAAACTTCATTTGCGATTGTTTCAGCAACTAACGTTGAAAACAAAGTTAACACGCTGGCTGTAGACTTCGGTACTAAAGTTGCTGTTGTCGGTGATGGTTCTGCTCTCAACCCTTCAGCTTACACAATCAACGGTGTTACATTACCTGCTGATACAAAAATTACTTTAGCTGGTAATGTAGGTGACAACGGCTACCAAACAAAAGTAGAAATCGAGTTACCTAAAGGATTCGTAAAAGCTAATGATGCGAAAGCTGGATTCCGTATCACTGGAGTTAAATCACTTGATGGTAAAACTTCTGAATCTAAATTTGTAACAGTAGATATCAAGGACAACACTGCTCCAGAACTTAAATCAATCGTAGCAACTGATTTGACTAAGTTAACTCTTTCTTACTCTGAAGCTGTAAAAGTAATGCCTAATATTCCTGCAGTTCCTGAGGAAAATGTAGATCCTGCAGCTGCTATCGCTGATGAATTGAAATTGTTAGATTCTAAAGGAAATGTTGTTACATTCTCTGACTACACAGTCACTGAAGACGGTAAAATTGTTCTTACAGTAACTGATGCTACTGCTGTTAAGAGCGTATCTACAGTTAAATTGGGTGAAAATGGCGTAGCTAACATCTTTGATGCTAACAACGTTGCTCAAAAAGAAGAAATTACGGTCTCTAAGTAATTAATCCTCCCTATAAAGGATTAATATAGAATGGATTTGCCTATTCCATTCAACCCTCTTATGCTTATGCATGAGAGGGTTTTTGAATTAGTTTCAAATATATATTATTATTTTGTATGATTTTACTAAGAGCATTCATTCCACTTCGGAGTGAATGCTCTTTTTTATTTGGAGAAAGGAGAAAATGTGATGGATAGAAGAATCGGGTTCGTTAGTCGTATCAAGCAACTGTTTGGTAAAGTGGTAGCCGTCGATAAAGTCGGGATGGAATCCTATTTGTTCGAGCATTCAGAAATCGATCCGTCTATCGTTCCGTCGGAACATCTTTCTTTGCTTCCTGATTCTGTACAGTTCGATACGTTCGTCTATGTCGAGGAAGACGGAAGGGAATGGATTACTGGAATGTGCTATGATCCGATCACCTATCGGCTGGTCTATGAGGTATGGCTGTGTGATGGAAGAACAATTGCTTACGAACTATACGACGAAACGAAGCCGTGATGAGAATTGATTAAGTGTATGTAAAATATGTGATGTCGTGGAGAATGTCAAAGGAGGAGATTAGAATGCGGAAGTATCATCGGGTAGTGCTTGGAGGAAAGGACTATTATCGTCAATATGATGAGACGCTAGATTGTTATGAGGGAGAATTATTGACCGAAGAGGATGTCATCGAGCAAGTATTAGAGGATGTCGTACAAGACGTCATCCATGTCGATCGGTCACGTGTCCAACGAAGTATCAAGAACATCATGGACGAAGATGACCGGCTGGTCATCCAATCCTACGTCGAATATCTAGAACGTGTCGTAGAGCTTTTCGAGTGAAAAGGTCTTTTTTATTTGTCCTGTTTTGGGACTCGACGTAGCACGTTGTGGAAATATTCTTGTCTGTGACTCCTGACTGTTCATTAAGACTGCTGGGAGTAAAGAAAGGAAAGGAAGTATTGTATACCAACGGTTTCGGTAGCTATTCAGCAAAGGAGTAGAAGACAAAAGTAGAACTGCCGGGAATTTCGGGGGGACGTCCAGTAGAACTGTAGGGAGATTTCCCGCTCCCCGATTTTGTTTTCGCTGGATATAGAGATGTATCTCTGAGTAAAAAAACGGGGTTTCGGGGATTTTTTGTCTTCACACCCCCGAAACCCCGAAAATAATCGAGAGGGGATGGACCCATGACATCGGGAATAGCAAACGGGGAAAACGAATCCTTCCGACGATTCCTCTATGAACAAGGACGACAACCGAGTACGATTGCTAGCTATGTCGCAGAAGTCGAGAAGTTCAGTGGGAGAGGAACGTTTTCTTCACGTGAGGACATCCTGTCGTATAAACAACATCTACTCGACCAGGGGAGAAAGGCAGCGACCATTAATAAATTCCTCAATGCGATGACTGCCTACAATGACTTTCTGATGGCAAAGGGTAAACTGGATCGACGATGGATTTACTGGAGTGATCGGATTAAGGTAGCGCAAGGGAGTCATCAGGTCGATGTCTTAACGGAAAAGGAAGTCCTCTGTTTGCAACAAGTCCTACCGTCCTTGTCTTTTCGGAACCAAGCACTGATTCATCTCTTGTTGTATGCCGGGCTGCGAGCCAGTGAGTTGGTCGAGCTACGCTTGTGGCAGATTGACTGGATTGGAAGAAGCATCGAGGTCCATGGGAAGGGTGATAAGGTCCGTGAAGTGCCATTACGTGAAGATACGTTGCGTCGTATACGCCAGTATGTGGAGGAAGATAGAACGAAACATCGTCATGCGTTAGAGAGTCCATATGTCTTTCTGAGTCAACGAGGCGAGCGATTAACACGAGGTGGTCTATTAGACATTCTAAAGACGCTTGATGACACTGTTGGTCGTCATCTCTATCCGCATCTTTTTCGTCATACATTCGCGACACGATTGACACAGAAGCACGTGGATATCACCGTTATTAGTCGCCTACTCGGTCATCATTCGATCGAGCAAACGAATCGTTATTACATTCAGACCTCGAAAGAAGAGAAGCAACAGGCAGTAGAGCGATTGTAAATCGTAAGAGAAGTATCTGTATTTGTATTACAACATACAAAGTCTGTTAAAGAGAAAGGACGTGAGAAGATGCATCCTATCGTGCGTGTCGTCATTCGTATTGTCGTTAATATTAAACAAATTCGTCGCTAAAGTATGACGGATGAAAAAAATAAGTAGAAATAAAAGAGCGAATGTACGGATGATTCGCTCTTTTTTAGGTCTAATCGAGATGAAAATAGGCATTTTCAAAAAAAGATTAACTTTTTTTTCGAGCATATTTACTAGTAATTTATTCCTTTTTTCGCTTTTTAGGGGTCCAAATAGCTAAAATTTTACCCTAGGAAGACCTTCCCTTAAAATATTTTTTGATGCTTTAAGCTAAGGGCACCCTTCGCTTCTAAAATTGATATATATTCAATTAATTTATATTTAATGGAATTACAATAACTCATAAAATGCCTCTACGATGGGATTTAGGGGCTTGCATAATAAAGAATTTTTACTGTATATTCCTTAGCATGAGCCAACTCATCGGAAGCGAATGAGTAATTCAAAGCTCTAATTCATCTTTGAGTAGATGAATCAAGGAGAGAATGATATGGATAAAAATTACAACGAGTTGCAAGAATCACAATCCTCAGAAGAAACAAATCAAGTCGTAAATCATGACTTACATCATGAAGAAGCGGGACCTGAACACGAAACAGAGCATGCTTCTTATGATGAATGTGAAGAGCATATGCTTTCGGAAGAAGATGATCTTTCTTCAGAAGGAGATGTTGATGCCAATGATCGGAATGATGAGCTATCTTCTTGGTCTTCTACACTAGAATCACGGTATCCAACTGTCCTTTCTTTGATTGATCGAGTGGAGGATATCGATTCCGAAACAGAGCGGAAGAATAAAGGTGACTCTATCACGATCGAGGGGTTGCGTGCGAAAAAAGAATATCTCATCCGAAAAGCTGATGGATCTCCTTTATATGTCGTTCTAGAAGATGGCGTGTATAGTTTACGCTGGGACACAGAGGCTAGCGAATATGTTCGTGAGAAAAATTCTTTATGCAGTTGCCTTTTCGTCAGTCAAGTACGGGAAATGGCAGGTACTAACGCACGAGAATTATCCATCATTTATGCAGTGAACCATGGATATCGAGAAACACGAATCTCGAATAGTAAATTGGTAGAGGAAGGAATAGAAAAGCTGATTTCTGAAGGAGTCGTGATGTATCCGAACCAACATACACGCAGCGCTGTTGCTTTTTATCTAATGCTATCAGCTACTCGCTTCCAGCCCATGTATCGTCATGATTTTGTTGGCTGGCTCATTCGAGAGGAGAACAACATCGCACGCTACGAATTTGGTCATGCTCCTGGTCGATTTACAAATGATGAGGAGAAAACGGAAATCGTTCTTAAGCCAAGTATGCTCTCGAAGAAGTATGAGAAGGCGATTGCCATCAAAGGGGATCTATCCGCGTATATGGAAGAACTGACTCCACTCCTGAAATACGATACGATCCGTCTGATGATGGGTGCTGGTGTATCAAGCATCTTACTCGGTTACCTTCGTCTGACACGACCGGACCTGATGCCTTTTCTGATTCACTTGCACAGTAACTCGTCCCGTGGGAAGACGACCGCCGCTCGGTTCGCTGTCTCCATGAATGGGAATCCGTATCAGCAACCGTTATCCGTCTCTTGGGTCTCGACGAAGAATGCCATCATCAATCTTGCGAACCGGAACTATGGACTAGCGATGGTTCTGGATGAGGCAAGTATCTTCCAAGGCAGCATGACGAATATCATCTATGAGTTTTCACAAGGGGAGGAACGTCTTCGACTGAACGGTGACATGGAAACCCGACAAGGAGGAGATTGGAGTACCGTTTTCCTATCAACAGGTGAGCAAGGTATCCGACAAAATGTAGCGCAGAAGACCGAACTCAAGAGTGCTGGTGTTAGTATCCGTTACCTCGAATTTATCAATCTCGATTTCATGCCGAATGCCGCGATTGCCGAACAGGTCTCCCGGATGATTCAGTCCTATCATGGACACCTCGGTGTGACGCTTGCCGTCTATCTTCTCCGTCAAAATCCGATTCAGGTGAGCGAACGTTTTGACAAACGACGGGAGCAGTTCCGGAACCAATTGCCTTCTTCCGCTTATCGGGACCGAGCAACGAACATGTTGTCAGCCGTCTCTCTCGCACTTGAACTCCTGGCAGAAGCGATGCCGGATACCTTTGATGTTGCGCGTAAGAGTTTGCACGAAGGGATGACACGAATCGATGAGATGTTGATTGATTCTTTCTTGGAACAAACAAAGGATCTCGATATTGCCCAGAACGCTTATCATACGATTCAGGAATTGGTGATTAAGAACTTGAACCACTTCAAAATCAAAGGAAAGACGCCAGATCGGACAGCCATCTACGGTAAAGTCATCAAAAAAGGAAAGCATTATGAAGTAGCGATTCTTCGTAATATTGTCCAGAACTGGATGACAACCGATGGGTATCAAAGTATAACCGTACTAGGACGTGAATGGCGAGAACGAGGGTGGATCATCGGAGAGAGTGATCGTAACGAACGTCGTATTCGGATTTTTGATGAGATGGAAGAAGAGTTACGAGAGAAGATGACAGAAAAGAAGGTAAAAAAGTCAGAAGATTCGTGCTATTTATTTAAAATCGAAGAAGACATTCTGGATGAATATATTTCCGAGATGACGTTAGGTGAACTGAATCCACCAGGAGTCACCCATACGGTCATCCGTAAAAAGCCTGAAATCCGGCGTAACGTTGTGCATTCCACTGTTAAGAAGAAGCCTAAACTCGAAACGCCACCGGATGAAGATGAATTCGAGTTCGACAACTGATGGATAGAGTCATACACCTTTTCTTACATGGCATCACGCATCCCGAACACATCTGGATCAGATGGATGCAGTCCATCCAGTGTACGAGACCCAATCGCTTGTTGCTATAGCTGTACCCATTCCGATGATTGAGAAGGAGTCCGCTCCTTATTATCGGTCTGGTCTTCTAGTCCAAAATACAAAACAAATGGCGTAAAGTACGCGTCATGAAAGGAATTCGACCAATGGATGCTCATATTCTTACTCAGTACGGATTGGATCAAAATATCACAATGAAAGAAGCCATCGAAGCGTTCGTCGAGTCTCTTGCCTTCCAAAAGAAAAGTCGTGAGACGATTCGGGGATATCGCTTATCACTACTCGATGCCAACCGCTACTTCTCAGAACGGATGAATGGACCGATTCGTTGCCGAGACATTACGCTTCATCAACACATCCAGCCTTACTTCACCCACTTGTTCCAAGAACGAAAGCTACAAGTTGCAAGTGCAAAACGATATGTCTCTGCCATGCGTAGCTTCTTCCGTTTCCTTGAGATTCAAGATGTAGTCGGAAAAGACCCGACGGCACGCCTCCAACTGCCGCGTGTCCGGAAAACGGAACGGGAGCACCTGACACAAGATGAGTTCTATTTGTTCGTGTCGTGTATTGATATCCCCATCGTCCGATACATTGCCTTGGTCCAAGCTCTTGCCGGATTACGTGTATCCGAAGCGATCCAATTGACACTCGACGATGTGGACTTCGATGGTCAATGCATTCGGGTCCGGCATGGAAAAGGGGACAAAGCGCGAACCGTCCCGATCAATGAGGAACTGATGAGCGCGTTGCAAGATTATCTGATGCATCATCGCCCTGCTACACAGTCCTTGTTGTTCTTCGCTACTAAACGAACCGGAACGATCTCGATTGCTTACATCAACTTGGTCCTCGAACGAGCGACGAAACAAGCAGGAATCGACAAACATGTGACGTCGCATATTCTACGACACAGCTATGCCAGCTGGTTGGTCAAACAAAACGTCAACATCGTCCATATTCAGAAAGTACTTGGTCATGAGTCTGTTCGAACGACTTCCGGGTATATGCATGTCTATCAAGACGACCTTCAAGAGGCGATTTCCAATGTTCGATTCTTACCTGAGAAGGGAGTTGCATCTGATGAATGAAAAGGAACAAAAGATAGCAATGATTGTACAGATGATGGAGGAGGGTGTCTCCCGGACGGAGATCACAGAACGGTATGGGTATAAGAGCTTCTCCAGCATCGACATGTTCATGCGTCGGGAAGGATATAGACTGAAGAACGATCAATTCGTCAAAGAAGAGGAACAATCCGAAGAACGACTAAAGACATGGGAAAAGACGAATCTTCCCAAACAAGTTATCCAGTCTCTTCGGAGTAGTAACGTTCGAGTCGATCAAGTAGCCAAGAAATATGGTTTCGAGACGATGGAAGCACTCGGAAAAATGATGCGGCAAGCAGGCTATGTCTGGTCGGATAAGGAGCAGACATATTGTCCGGTAGCCCTTCCTTCGGTTACACATACGAACCCCGTTGTAGAAGAAGCAGATTCTTCCGTCCTGTTTAAGGCAAAAGAAGAGGGAATACCGACACCTGATGCGCTCGTTACGAGCGAGGCAGGACGTGACCTCATCCAGTACTTGCTCCAACATGTAGGTCCTTTACGCCGATTGCTCGAAGAAAAAATGCAAGAGGAAGAGATAGGACAGCCAGTCCCTCGGTATAGCTTCGGACCTCTTCGGCAAAATAAGACGGTCACGTTGCCCCAGTCCATGTCGGAACTGATTCCGCTCTTGGCAAAAGACATGAACATGACCCAAGGAGAGATCGTAACGATCGGATTGATCGAGTTCATCACGCGTTATGCGCCGACCTATCGAACATCACTCCCAGAGAAAAATAGAAGACAAGATTAGGAGGAGCGGAGAGTCGCTCCTTTTTTTTGTCGAGAGACAGAGAACACCGTCAATTTGGTATCAAATAGGCGCGGAAAGCCGGAGATAAGTCAGAAAGGTATAAATGGGAGGACGAATGCATCAAACGCGGATAAGCCGGTGATTTGACCCGAATAGAGGCATGGTACGAAAAACTATTACTATAGAAGAAACTCGTTACTTGTAAGTAATCTTCAGAGATAGTGTATTACCCTGATAAAAGATGACGCGACTCGTAAGTATTTCATATGGGAATCTGTCAGAGAGGAGATCGATTCTTAGAGGATTCGTTCAGGAATCGTACGAGTGGAAAGCGTATAGGGGACGGGTTTCGTTGGGGGTGTTCAGAAATCGTAGTATCACACGAGTTGGGGTAATCTTCTGGAGATTAGGCGATTAACGCTACTCAACTTGAAGTTGCATTCAATAAAGCTGTAGATGCTAAATCAGTATTCGCTGATGGCGTATCAGGTACATTAGCAACTGGAGTTCTTAAATTCCGTTCGATCGACTCTGTTACAGACGGTACATTAACTGGTAAGTTGAGTGAAGATGGTAAGACATTGGTTGTTACTTCAACTCAGTTGCTTGAAAAACGCTACGATGTAGAAGTTGATAAAGTAAAAACTGTTACTGGCGCATCTGTAGAGAAGTTCGGTAAAATCTTAACAATTGAAAAAGATGCTGTCGCACCTTCAATCGTTGGCACTGAACGTATTACTGCTACAAAAGTAAAATTAAAATTCTCTGAGCCTATGACAAGTGCTGGTTCAACTACATTCAAACTTGCTGACGGTACTGTTGTTTCTGGTATCACTGGCGAAGGTGTACTAGTTGATGGCGGTATGGCTGTTGAGCTCGACCTCTCGAACGTATCTGTTCCAGTTGGTAAAGAGATCATCGCTACAATCATCGGTGCAGCTGATAAAGCGGGTAACTTGTTGACTCCAAACCCAGCTACAGTATCAATCCAAAAAGGTGATAAAGATGGCGTCGCTCCAACTGTTTCTTCTGTAGTTCAGTCTGGCGCTAAAACGTTCGAAATCACTTTCTCTGAAGCACTTTCAACTAAACCTTCTGTATCAATCGATGGCGCTCCTGTAGCTGCTGGTAAAATTTCAATCGATTCTAAAGATGCTAAGAAAGTTGTTGTAGAAGCTAGCGCAGTATTATCTGGAGATAAAGTTGTCACAATCTCTGGTGCTGTCGATGGAAGTGGCGAAGTACAAGCTGCGACTAACCGTGTTGTCAAGTTTGTCAGCGATACTGTTGCACCTAAAATCGTTTCTTCTGCTGTAGTTGTTGATGCAACTGATAAAGCAGAATATCTCGAATTAACATTCGATAAAAATGTTGATCTTGTAACTCCACTTATCGATGTTCAAGATAGTTCTTATGTAAAAGATTTCGTAACAACTTCAATTGACGGAGATGTAGCTGCGTTTGACCCAACTGCTATTGCTTATAAAAACGCAGACAACAAAAAAGTCCTTCGTGTTAAATTAGATACATTACTTGCAACGAGTGATGTAGAAGGTGCAAAATATGCATTGAACTTCGCACTTACTGGAGTAACAAGTGAGTTCGGCGTAGCTGTCACTTCTGGAACTTCTTCGTTCACACGCGGAAAAGACGGTGTTGCAGCTAACACGACAGTTCAAGCACTTAATGATACAGGTGTACCTGGATACACTCCAATTGCTCAATCACTTACAAACAACAATGAAATCACTGTAGCATTTGCTGAAAACGTTGATGCAGCTACTGCAACAAACGCAGCGAACTACATCGTAGGTGGCGCAATCGTTGAATCGGCTACAGTAAACTCTGCTAACACTAAAGTTGTTACGCTGAAATTGAAAGCAGATTCAAACACATTCACTGGAGCACGTAACGTAACTGTTCAGAACGTAAAAGCGGCTGGATCTTCTGTTGCTATGAACACTACAACTCTTCCAATCACATTGAAAGAGAACGTTGCACCTACTGTAACTGCTAAATTAGGCGCAAATCTCAAAACAATTACACTTACTTTCAGTGAAGTTGTATCTGAGACAGGCACAGCAGCTGACTTTGATGTTTATTCTGAGACTACTTCATTAGCATCTAACGAAGATGTTGCTTTAGCAGTTGATGGAAAAACAGCTACAATTGAATTAGGAGCTGTAGTAACAGCAGACCAATTAACAAAAGGTCTTGCATTAAAAGCTCTTGGAACAATTGACATCGTTGATGCAGCTGGAAACAAACTTTCAGTTGGCGATAAAGTTGTTATTTCTAACAACTAATTCCTTTCCTCGAATATAAGAATCTACTTCTTGTGATTCTGTTATTCGATAATAAAGACCCATCGAATTTTGATGGGTCTTTATTATCTTTTCAAATATATATTATTACCTTGTAAGAACGATAAAGGGCATTCATTCCAATCCGGAGTGAATGCTCTTTTCATTTACTTTGAGAAAGGAGAGGTTGCATTGGATAAAAGAATCGGGTTTGTCGTTCGGATCAAGCAGCTATTTGGTAAGGTAGTAGCCGTCGATGAATTCGGGATGGAATCTTACCTGTTCGAGCATTCGGAGATTGATCCGTCTGTGGTTCCGTCGGAACATCTTTCGTCGCTTCCTGATCCTATACAGTTCGATACGTTCGTTTATGTCGATGAAGGAGGAAAGGAATGGATTGCTGGAATGGGTTATGATCCGCATACGTATCGGCTGGTCTATGAGGTATGGATATGTGATGGAAGAACGATTGCCTATGAACTATACGACGAATAGAAGTCATGATGAGGATTGATTAGGTATGACGACACTAAGTGTATGTAAAAAGATGCGATGTCGTGGAGAATAACAAAGGAGGAAATCAGAATGCGAAAATATCATCGAGTAGTGCTTGAAGGAAAGGACTATTATCGTCAATATGATGAGACGCTAGATTGTTATGAGGGAGAATTATTGACCGAAGAAGATGTCATCGAACAGGTATTAGAGGATGTCGTACAAGACGTCATTCATGTCGATCGGTCACGTGTCCAACGAAGTATCAAGAACATCATGGACGAAGATGACCGGCTGGTCATCCAGTCTTACGTCGAATATCTAGAACGAGTCGTAGAGCTTTTCGAGTGAGAAGGTCTTTTTTATTTGTCCTATTTCAGGACTAGACGTAGTGTCGCGTGCAAGTGTCGTGGTCTGTGACTCCTGACTGTTCATTAAGACTGCTAGGAGTAAAGAAAGGAACAGAAGTGTTGTATACCAACGGTTTCGGTAGATATTCAGTCAAGGAACAGAAGACAAAAGTAGAACTGCCGGGAGTTTCGAAGAGACGCCTAGTAGAACGGTGGGGAGATTTCCCGTTCCCCGATTCTGTTTTCACCAGATATAGAGATGTATCTCCGCGTAAAAAAACGGGGTTTCGGGGATTTTCGTCTTCTTACCCCCGAAACCCCGAAAATAATCGAGAGGGGATGGACCAATGACATCGGGAATAGCAAACGGGGAACGCGAATCCTTCCGACGATTCCTCTATGAACAAGGACGGCAACTGAGTACGATTGATAGCTATGTCGCAGAAGTCGAGAAGTTCAGTGAGAGAGGGACGTTTTCTTCACGTGAGGACATCCTGTCGTATAAACAACATCTACTCGACCATGGGAGAAAGGCGGCGACGATCAATAAGTTTCTCAATGCGATGACTGCCTACAATGACTTTCTGATGGCACAAGGCAAGCTGGATCGACGATGGATTTACTGGAGTGACCGTATCAAGGTAGCGCAGGGAAGTCATCAGGTCGACGTCTTGACGGAAGAAGAATTGCATCGGGTCCAACAAGTCCTACCGTCCCTGTCTTATCGGAACCAGTCGCTGATTCATCTCTTATTGTATGCAGGGCTTCGAGCAAGTGAGTTGGTCGAGTTATGCTTATGGCAAATCGACTGGATAGGAAGAAGCATCGAGGTCCATGGGAAGGGAGATAAGGTCCGTGAAGTCCCATTACGCGAAGATACATTACGTTGTCTACGTCAGTATGTGGAAGAAGATAGAACGAAACATCGTCAGGCGTCAGAGAGTCCGTATGTCTTCTTGAGTCAACGAGGGGAGCAATTGATATCACCTTCATTTATTTAGGGAAAAAAGATAAGATGACTCATCGCAGATTAGAGCGCGAGTTAGAAAAATTGTTTCTGTTGAGTTGGTTTAAGAGTTATCAGTGTGCTGTAAACGAGTCTATCGTTTCTAAACAAAAGGGAAATTGGATTGTGATAAAACAGTTTGCTATATTAATAAAATTATTGAAGAAAGAAAAAAATGGAAATGGTATTCTGATTATATGAAATCATTGTTTTTTCAAATAAAAGTTCAATAAAGAAATGGAGTAAGAAAATTATGAACAAAGTTGTATTTTCCATCAGTCTCATCTTCTTTTGGTTAAAAGGTGAGGTTGAAGTCGATTCTCGTTTCGTTAAAACGAACTTGACGAACACAATCCTCGGAATTATTCCTGCTGGTCGCGATCAGCAAAGCATTCCATTAAAAAACATTTCGGGTTCGATGTTATCGACTAAATATCGCTTTAAGCCGATGATTGTGGGATTGTTTGTGGCGCTTTTTGGATTTTCAACGATTGCTAGTTCGTTTTTGACTGGTTTAGTTGTGTTTGCGTTTGGTGTGTGTATCGTGTTGAGTAGCGTTCAGACGACATTACGAATTGAGAAATCAGGTACGCCGTATGAAATCCAGGTGCCGTTCTTCGAAAAATCAAAAATGCAAGCCTTAAACGGAATTATTCAGAACGCCTTGGCTGCTGATACAGACAAGACAGATTTGAACTTGTTCTTCGATCAGAAAAAACGTCCGGTATAAAAGACTGTGTAATGAAGCGGAAACGAAGTGTTTGCTTTGAACTTGATTTAAAAACTGCTCTATAAAAATTGGATTTTCATATCCACCTTTTATAGGGCAGTTCAAATTGATGCTTTTTATAGATATTTTATAAAGCTTTTCGACATCTACTATAAATTTTAGTTAGCTGTTGTATGTAAAAGGTAGATGGAATACCTATATCTTTTTACAATGATGATTTATGTAAAAAAACAGAACTGGCTTAAGACCTGAATCTGATTTAGAGGATTCAGGTCTTTTAATTTTAAATGAAAGTTCATTGTCCCACTTTAAAATATCGTCCAAATCGTTGTTCGATAGGAACTCCTTCGATCGCCTTCGATACAGCGTCAGCAAAAGGAATCAAGGCTTCTGCTCGACATTGTTCCCGTTCTTCCTTATAAGCTATGATCTCTGGTCCTGTATTGGCTTCAAAGAATCGAAGGGCATATGTTTCGTCTAATGCAAAATCAAGAGCCAGTTCCGGCAAGGTGAAAGGATATAAGGCATCGATGGCCTTCGCTAGTAAAAGACTTTGCTCAACGAGTGCACGATGTATGAAGTCTCCGTCTGGATGTAACCTTTGAAGAAACGCGTCAGCTCGTTCTGTCTTATAGCCACTTAAGTTCGTGATGAACCGTCCTTTTTTTGCAACGTCCGCAATGGAAGCGAGCACCGTCCATTGACCAGAGGCGTCTCGAACTAAGTGTGTGCGCAGATGAAAAGTTTCGCCACTTGCTGTGCGTGATGTCACGAATGGTTGGATGATGTAGTTGCCTTGTTCGACCAACGATAGAATCAACTTTCTTAATTGTTGATATGTATAGATATGACGCTGATCTTGAATGGTTACAGAATAGCCTACCCCCGCCGCTTTGGTGATTTTGTATATCCCTGCTCCTTTAGAAGCGTTCGTTGGTTTTAAGACGGTGACATTATGTTTTTTCAACTTTGTTAGGAATAGATCGAATCCTGTTAATCGTTCGGTCGGGATGAATAAGGTTCCCCATGATCCAGCGTCTTCGAGTTTTTGTTGAAGGACATACTTATCATCAATCAGGTGAAAGAAATGAGGAATGACTTGCTGAAGGCGTAGATCCTCTTCGGGATGCGCTGACTGTGAAGGAACAACACAATTTTCATTTAAGAGTAAAGACGGAAACGGAATCGATTGTTGATGCCACTCCCCATCATATACTTCTGCTTGAATGACTTGAGCATCAAAATCAACATCTTCGATCGTGCAACTGGCTACCTGTTGTTCTAAGTGCTGAGCATATTCGATGTAAAAATGTAATCGTTCTTTTGGTAGAATCATGCGAGGTGATTTTACGTTGTTGAATAAAACGATCATACAATTCAACTCCTTTAAAATATTTCATGGTATTACCATTATTGTATGTCATGTCAAAATAGAATGGTTAGAAAAATTGAGTTGAAAATGATTACATACTTGTCTCTATTCGTTTAATATGTACGTTTTTAATGCATTCTATTTAACAAATAAAAGGAAAGAGCTTTATCAACAAAATCATTTTAAATGCTTGTAAATATTTTCTTTTGTTTTAAAAAATGGAATTTTATTATCCTTGAATACGTTAAACTATGAATGAAAGTTAGATAAAAAAGGATGATAGGCATGAGAAAAATAATGATGGCTTTACTTGGGGGAATCATATCTTTTGGAGGGGCATTACCTGTCGCAGCAGAAGTCACCCTACCATTGACAGGATCGTTCGGATTAGCAGGACAGTTTCAAATCGTCAAAGGACAAGAACGTGTTTGGGAGTGGTCTTCCTATCAACAACTCAGTCTGATTGATCTTCAAAATGGGGAACGCATTCAGTCGCTTTCTGGTAGGGAATCTTCGATTGAAGGATTCGATGTCTCGGACGATCAAACACGACGTGTCGTGGTAAAGCAGGGAGTGCTTCATGTCTATAATGCTTTTGGAACAAAAGTTCAAGAAATATCGATGATTGTCGACAACGAAAACAAGTTTTCCGAGTTTGTTGATGTCCAGTTCATTCCGAATACGCACACGGTCGTGTTGCTGGCAAAGAATGGAGGGAGCGCTAAACTTCTCTCATATGATTTGGATGCGGAGCAACTCATTAGTAGTCGTGGAACAAGTCCATACGGTCAATTGTTAACCGCACGCGATCATGTTGCTGTCGTCTATTCGTCTACTGTATATCTCTACACCTCTGACTTGACGTATACAGGCGTCATCCATGCGAGAGAAGAAGATGGTATCGAGGCATTTGACATGAACGATGAGGGACTTCTCGTCATCGGAGAACAGGGGTTACCGCAGATTGACGTCTACGATTTGAATCATGGTCTTGAAAAGACACAGACGAGTGAGCAGTTTGTAATGGGAAGTGACGTGTCCTATAGTGACATCGCGATTGACGAATCAGGGGCATTCATCGCGGTCACCTCGTCCGGAAGTGATCGACCCTTCTCGTTATTTGAACGGAAGACCGGACAGCGTATTTATACCTCTCTCGATCAAAATCAGGATTTTTCTTATCAATCAGGTGTTGAACTTAGCAACGAAGCGCATTCTATCATTGTTGAAGGCGCGAACCAGACGAACATTTACAGTGGAAAAGAACTATCGAAACGACCGATTGCGATTCAGATACCAAAAGCTCGTCAACGTGTAGATAAGGGCTCTTCAGAAACGTTAGCACTTGAAGTCACGCGAGCTGACGGAAAGACAGTCCTCGTCAAAAATGGAGTCACCTGGGAGACGGATCATCCAGAAACAGCCTTCATTCAATCGGGGAAACTGTACGGTGCAGCAGAAGGCGACTACATCTTAACCGCGACCTACGAGGGATTCACGACGACTGTCACGGGTAAGGCCGTACCGCCGAAGTTGTCGTCGCTAAAAGATATACCGTGGTTAGAGCGTCATCGACAATCACTACTCGATCACCAATCATTTGAAGGCTTACCGCTCCTATCCTCATCGTATTCGAAGCTCAAAGGAACGAAGGGGAAGATGCTCATTCCGAAAGAGAAAATGAACATGAACGGGAAATGGAAGGGGAGTGTCCTTGCTTCACGGTATCCACGCCCCTTAGAACGTCAGCCGAATCGGATTGAGTTGCTGACGATGCTCCCGGCACTCGAACAGCGCTCGATCTCAAAAAAGGAGATGCAGGCCGTCTTTGGTAAACCAGTTACCTCAAAAACGTACGCTCCTTCTATTTCGCATCAGTTTTCAAAATCAGATAAGACATTAGCGAAATACACCATCAAACTTGTCGATCGCTATCGATTGAACGATCTCTCCATAGAAGTCTATTTTGACAAAAAGGGTACGGTACGGTTCATGACGGTGAGTAAGCAAGCGTCTGAAAAATTTAAACGAAAAATCTAATTATAAGGTAAAGAAAAAATAATACTCCGAGCTTACTTGAGTGAGTTTTCTATTTGAAATAATGAAAGTCTTCTCGTAACTATAGATAGATGAAACTAAAAAACGACCTAAACCCTTTATAGAAAAGGATTTAGGTCGTTAGTCATTAATAGGAATTTTAATTTTTATGTTTTGCTTTATCTTGAGTGAGCAAGCGAAATTCGTACAAGAAAACGGAAAGAATCACGACGATCAGAATCGCAGCAAAACTAGTTCCTTTTGGTAAGTCGAGTGTAAAGATGACAATGGATGCGAAGATGACGATCAATAAAGAAATCAGATAGTCTTTTTTTCGATTCGACATACGTTCACTCCTTAAAGATTTGGCATAACCACTAATTTTACAATATTTAGTATAACATATTTATACGATTTAATTGAGAATCAAACAATCATCGCTATAGCTTATTTTACAGGAGCCACGGTAGAGCTATATGCTTCATACCATTTATCCCAAGCACCACGTGTGTGTTTTTCATATCTGATCTTCACCTTGAATTTCTTTGCCGTCGAAGCATTTAAAATTTGTTGGATTTTTTTTGAACCCAAATCCTTATCGATGACCAGTGAAGAAATGACATAAGAAGCAAGACCAGAAGATAGGCTTGCTTTTAGTGTTTTCGCAATAGGGTGCGTCACGAGCGTACCTGCGATCGTAAACCGGATATTATTTAAATCGTTATCACTTTTTTCGGCTTTTTTGATTTGTTCCAAGAAACTGACGAGTTCTTTTCTTGAAACAGTCTCAGTCGTACTAAATTTGTCTCCGACATCTTTTGCGCCTCCATAACCAATTGTAATGACGGCACTAGCAGCAGATGATTTTTTCGGAAGTGTCGTAACCAACGAGAGAAGGAGGATAGACGCAATCATAATCATAGAGAACTTATAAATGGTTTTTCTTTTGACTAACATATTGCCACGTCCTTTCAAGAATTGGAGTACACGAACACCATACCGAATTGGAAGCAAATAATGGTATTTGGATTACATGCATAATCACATTGTTTCCCATAATGTATAATGATAAAAGAATAAGAACTAATGAATGCTCCGAAAATGTATTATTATTTAATTCGAAATAAAAAAATGGAATATAAAGGGTTATGTGTAAATTAAAAAATGAAAAATCGTCAGTTTATTTCATAATATGTAATGTATATCGTTTCATTATAAGTTCATCGTACCTTTATTTTTCACAGCATTTATATAGAACATTTTAAGGGCAAAGAATCCAACATGGAGCCTCGTGAATCTTCAGTCGTCTTTTATATGGAGCGTACACGTTACGTGAAATCAGTGCACCTCCAGGATATCTTATCGACAAAGCTGATAAAGCGATCACGGTGTCTCAGCTGGAATCAAGTGCAAGTATCACCAAAAAAAAATTCGACAAGACGTCACGTTGATCAAAAAGTCTAAGAACACGAACCAACCTCTTGCGGGTGCTGAATTTACACTCTATGATTCGAACGAGACGGCGATTCTGACGAACCTCGTGACAGATGCGTCTGATGAAATCCTAGTAACAGGACTGACGCCAGGAACATACAGATTCATCGAAACGAAAGCACCTGCAGGATATGAGCTCGACCCTACACCACATGATGTCGTGATCGAGAAGAATCAAGCTGATGCGGAGCAACTCGTCCTCATTAATGAACGACTCAAGCCGTTCCTTGTTCATGAAGTGGATGATGAATCCGGTGAAGCCTTGAAAGATGCAACGTTTGAATTACAGGGTGCGCAAGGAAAGCGTGTTGCTCGTTTTAAAACAGACAAGAAGGGTGAAGCACGTATTCCGAATCTTGTTTCCGGTGAGTATACTCTCATCGAGACGCAAGCACCTGTCGGTTATTTGTTAGATTCTGAACCACGTATCATTCGTCTGAAAAGCGGAGGGGAAGCCGTCGTTCGTGTCACGGTAACGAACACGATTGATCCGGATTATGAATTTGAAGATGAAGATACTCCAGGTGGATCAGGTGATCCAAAAGATCCAAGTAACCCAAAGGACACTACACAACCTGATGATCCGAAAACACCTCACGTACCAAGTGGAGGAACAGATACACCAAATGATGATGGGACAAGATTATCGAATTCAGGCGGTCTTCCTCAAACGGGTGAGTCCGAGCCATTCAGTACTCAGCCTATTAGATTCTTGCTTGCGGTATTCGGAATTCTTCTACTGTCTCTAAATAGAAGAAAAAAGAGTCAACGCGAAGGATAAAGAGAGAAAGATAAGAATAGGATTACAAAAAGCTGTCCCGACGTATGTCGAGACAGCTTTTTCATTGTATCTGACATAGGGAAAGATTGATCAACGGAAGGGTAATAAGAAGACAAGGATACTAAAGATAATCACAGCTAAAGAAGGTAGGTAACGCGTGAGACGATTCATGAATAGTAGCTCCTTTTAATTAGAAAATTGAGGAATTAAATTCGGTTTAAAACCAAATAATGTAACCTTCTTTAGTTTAAAGGAAAAAATCTTTCGTTATAGGCTCTGATTAACTTTTTATGGAAATGTGTTTTTAGATTAATTCAAATTTAAGAAAATTTTTTAGATTATGACTTATGAATTGAGAGATTACAGAATTGGAGTTTTGAGAAAATAAGAGGAGAGGTATCAAAAAAGGAAGCACGACATATCGATGTCGCACTTCCTTTTTATAGTTTGATTACTTGTTTATAGTTTGATTACTTGTATTTTTTACGAAGCGCTTTACTAAAACCATCCGCATCACGATTTCCGACGACATAGAAGTCGACGCTCGCATCTTTCTTGTACAATTTCTTATTGATCGACATCTTGTATGAACCATTGCTGCGCGGCTTCGCCTTACCGAGCAATTTCCATGATTTGCTCGACTTATGATAGACATACGCTTCGACGCGAACATCTTTATTAGATACAGATCCAGTTACGGTTCGAGTCGTACGTGTCAGTGTTTTCGTATCGACCGTTGCTGCTTTTGGAATGAACGTACGCACTGTGAGGTCAATTGGAGCGAAGTCGTACGAAATCGGATCTTGTGGCTCTTCCGTTGTATCGCCATCATCCTCTCCCGGCTCGTCCCCTTCATCTCCATCATCATACCCGTCATCATCACCATCACCGGGTTCGTCGCCCCCATCGTCATCTCCGTAAGAATCAGCACGTGTTACGTAATACTCGTCCCACCCGTCGTTCATTCCATCATCATCACCCGTATAATCATCGACACTTACGACTTCAAGGAAATAGTTTGGTGTGACGTCTGAAGAGCTGTCTTCATCCTCATCGTCATAGTCGTATTCATCCGAGTCGGATTGATGATAGTCATAGAAATCCTCGCCGATCAATCCTTCTTCAGGCAATTCGATTGAATAGTTCCCATTCGTATCGGCTTTTGCATGGGCGACTTCTTGTAGGTCTTCTTCCTCTGTGTCATCTGATTGTAAGACAACGATTGATCCAGCAGGTGCCTTCCCTTTTAAAACTTCCGTCCGTGTGTTGATGTTTTTCGTTTCTACTGTGAATTCGTCCGTCGCCGCTCCAACAGGCGAGAGATAGACCGCGCTACTGAGACCAAGCGTCACGAGTGCCGTCCATGTCATACTTTTTTTCATCGCAGAATGCCTCCTTTTTCTGTAGTATAGCAAGGAAATTACTGGATATATTTTCAGTTTTAAATGATAAAGAAATGAGATTTTAAAAAACGTCAACATACAGAGAGTTCAAAAAAAAAACCCCTCTGTACTGAAAATGTACAGAGGGAGAGGAAGCCTTATTTTTTAGCAGGGACCTTGATAATGAATGGTACCGGTTTAGGAACGTCTCCAAACTTTGCGAACAAGACGACGAGGTGTTCATATTTGTCTGGCGTCACGACGGCTTGATTTCCTTGAACCGTCACGATGTCAGGATGCGAAGATGTCCAATTGGTGATTGGTTTTGCACCAATACCAAGGAGGCCACCATAGCTTTGAGGAAGTGACGCTGACTTGCCTATCGAGAGTGAATCGACGATCGGATTGACGATGCCTCCGAGGACATTCAGTAAGCTTGAAAGTAAGGATATCTGAGTATCTTGCGTAGCGAGCGACAGGATACTTGAAGTATTGCCAGTCGTCGCAGAAAGCGTGAAAGGCATAATTTGTGATCGATTTTTAACGATCCCGAGACTCGTTAAAAGACTTTCATTGCTTGATTTCCACGTAAGTGGTATCCCGTTCAACGTCGTCGGTAACTTTAAGTCAAGGTAGACATTCAATGTCGGACTAACAGCTGCGATGCGAGCGAGATCTTCTTTAAGGATGAGGCTGAGATTCCCGGCAAGCGTTCCATCGAATGTCTTGCTCTTTAGGATACCGTCTTTCGTAATCCATGCCGTCAAAGAAAACGCCTGTGACGAAATGGCTGGAATGATAGTACCGGTATTACTGATGATATTCGTATTACTCGATTTCCACGTGATTGGTAATCCATTGATTTGAGTCGGCAAACTGAGTGAAGACGTCAAATCTGTTAGTGAACTGAGGGATAGATCTTGTAACGCCTTATCTACTAATTTTGTTGGACTCAAGGGAACTTTGATACCTGTAATCGTTCGATCTTTAGTAATGCCGTCTTTCGTCGCAGTTATTGTGATATCGACGACTTCGTCAACGATACCTTGAGTGACGACTCCGCCACTTGCTACAACGGAAGGCTTGTCGGATTTAATCGAAACAGTGATTCCAGTTGGTGCTTGAAGAACCAGATTATTCGTTAAAATGTTTGAAATGCTCAGGCTATCAAGATAAGACTGGACAATGTCAGCAGGAGATGGATTTTTCATCGGAACCGTTAGCTGATTAAAGGTTTTGATCTCCGTAGCAGTTCCTTTCTCAGCAGTCACTGTTAACGATAAAGTAGTGTTGGTTGCAGCTGGAGCAATAGATCCATCATTTAAAAGTACAGTCGGATTACTGGATGACAAAGTGACTTTTATTCCTTCTGCATTCGCTTCGTCGATTAATTTAAGCTTTTCGGTTATTAAAGAAGGAATTGACAGTTGGTTGAGATACTTTTGTAATTCTTCGGTATCTGTCAATGCACGTTTCGGTACTGAAATATTTTCAAATTGTTTAGAGAGCGATAAACCATTTTTTGAAGCAAGGACCGTAATATCAGTCGTTCGATCTACGATATCGCGTGTGAGAACACCGGTACTCGATAACAACGAAGTAGCGGAGGACTCGACACTAACGGTGATACCTGAAGGTGGGTTCAATGAAAGATTATTTACGAGTGATGTCGGTAGGGAAAGGCTATTTATATAAGTCGTCAGTTCTTCTAAGACTGTCAGAGGACGTGCGGGTATTGAAAGATTTGAAAACATCCTCGTCTTTGAAACACCGTTCAGCACAGCAGTCACACTGACTGTGACAGATCGATCAGTGTCTGCAGGTTTAATCACGCCTGATGTTGCCACGACATCAGGTTGAGAAGAGGTCAGGTATACGGTCATTCCTTCCGGTGCGAGAGGCAACTGAATGTTTTGATTCAACGGACTAGCAATCTCGACTTGATTTAAATAAGTGTCAATCAAAGCATCCGGTAATACATCTTGTTTTGGGACCGTGATCAGCGGAAACTCCTTCTTGCGAATGACCCCGTCTTTTGACGCTGTCACTATCACGGATACGAGCTGATCAGTCAGACCGCGCGTCACGCTTCCTGTATTCGAAAGGACAGCTGTGTTCGTTGAAAAGAGAGATGTTTCGATTCCCGGTGTCATCGGGGTCGGCAAGTAATAATCAGCCGTCAAAGGTGACGGGATTTCGACCGTTTTCAAGTAATCATCAAGCAGGTCGGCTGTCGCATTCTCTTTCTTTGGAATCGTCAAGTTCGAAAAAGTACGCAATTTAGTGACACCGTCTTTCGTGGCGATGACTGTAAACGAAACGACTTTATCTGTCAAACCACGAGTGATTTGACCTGTATTTGACAAAATAGAGGTATTGGTTGAAGAAAGAGTCGTTTGAATTCCCTCTACTGTTGGAAGACTTACATCACGCGTCAATATACTTGGAATGTCGAGCTTATTCAAGTAGTCTGTCAATAATTCATCGATTGCTGTATCTCTTTTTGGGACTTGATAGTTCCAAAAACTGCGTGTGCGTGTCACACCGTTCTTTGTTGCAGAGACGAGGAATGAAAGGGATTGGTCGGTCAGACCGCGTGTCACTTTCCCGGTCGATGAGAGGACATCCGGAAGTGAAGACGTCAGAGAAAGTGTCGTTCCCGTAGCGGCAGGTAAGACTAAATCTCTTGTTAAAGGATTCGGGAATGTCAGACGACTCAAGTAGTCGTCTAAGAACAATTCCGTTGCATTGTCGACTTTCGGAACGGTGATATTCGAGTAGAGACGTGTTTTTTCGAGACTGCCTTTTGAAGCCTTCAATGTCAGCGTGACGAGTTGGTCCGCCAGGTCACGACGTACTTTACCATCAGACGTGACGACTTTTTCGTTTGAAGACAACAATTGAAACGAGATGCCCTCTGTTTGTGGTAACTGAATATCCTTCGTCAACGGACTTGCCAGTTTGAATTTGTCGAGTGTGAAATCGATCAGTTCCTCGTCCGTCAGATCACGTTTTGGAACCGTGATACCTGAAAAGGAACGTGTTTCTTCAAGACCATTTAATTTCCCTACGATTGTGAATGCGACATCACGTTCTTGATCCGTGCGAGTGACTTGTCCGGTAGGCGACAAATTACTATCGGTGGAACGAATACTAAATGTAGCACCTTCCACTTGTGGCAGATGGATATCTTGAAGGAGTGGACTTGGGATCGTGAGGCCGGCAAGTAATACCTTTAAGAGTTTTCTTGAATCGTCTGGTGATGGAGGTGTGACGACGTTTCGAATCGTTACGGTCGAAGACGCTGCATTTTGCGACCCACTTAAAATCGAGACATCATAGCGACCGACTGGTAATACGCTCGTTTCAATCCGGAAGTACCCTTGTCGATCACGCTTTAACGGATACATGGATACACGGTCTTTATCGTCAATCAGATACAGATGATGTGTCATACCTTTTGCCGGATAAAGGATACGACCGGTGACGAGCATTCGGCGACCACTTTCAAACGTCGTATACTTCACGTTTTCATGCTTGACGTTTGAGACGCGTAATGTATTTTTTCCAGTAATCAAGACGTTTCGTCCAACCGCTGTGTACTTGACACTTTTCTTGCCGAAGGACGCCGTCGTCGTACGTGTCCATTTGAGTGGATACGAATAGCGCTGCCCACCAGCGAAAATCGTTGATAGCCGTTCTGGAAGTTTGGTCGATTGATTTTTCCCGACCGTCTTGACGACAGGAGGGAGAATCGATTTCGGATAATTTTTAATCGTGACGTACCAATAGGCACTCTTAGAGGTTCCCGAAACATTCCCTTTAATTTTTTGTTTTCGATCAATCATTTTTTTATCGAAGCGAACACTATTCCACTTTACGGATCGTTTTACTTTTTTACCGTTCGCAAGTTTGACACGGACGGTCTTGGGTGGAGAAAGGGGGTTGACCGCAAACACGTCACCGCCATAATGTACGGTCGAGGTAGGGCGGTATACCTTTTTAACGCTGCTTGATTTAGCGGCAGTAACGGATTGGAACGAGGCGGGGAAGGAAAGCAACAGACAGAGAAGAACGATAAGACTTTTTCGCATGACCAAACCTCCCTAGAAAGTATAGTGTCCAGGCAAATGAATGGCTCTCAGGTGTTGAAATTCCCATGTTGTATGTAGATAAAAGAAAGTAGAAAAATATGCGATGAACCTGATAGGAAATCTAGGTTCATCGCATATGAAATTCAGAAAAACAGATTTGAAAATTAACGTTTAGGAATTTTGACAAGAACCGGAACGGGTTTGTCGAGACCCTCATAGTCTGCGTAGAGCACGACGAGATGGTCAAAATCGTCACGTTTTACAGTTAAGTTATAACCTTGAATCGTCACGAGATCTGGGTGTGAACTACTCCAATTCGTAATATCACGTGCTCCAATACCAAGAAGACCACCGTAACTTTTCGGAAGTGTTGCTGTTCCTTGACCGCTAGCTAAAGTGTTGACGACAGGATTTAATACATTCCCAAGTAAATCAACGACGCCACTTAACAAACCACCAGAAGGGCGTTGGATAGCGAGATTCAACGTTTCTGACGTCCCTCCAGATGTCGCTGTCAGAGTAAATGGCGTTGAACTAGAGTCGTTCAAGATGACGCCTGTACTACTTAATAGCGATGGTGCACTTGAAGTCCAAGTAATCGCTGAACCATTCAGTGAAGTCGGAAGGTTGAGGTTGTAGCCAACGTTCAGCGTACCGACGCTCGACTTGATTTTTGCGATATCGTTTTTAAACGATAGTCCAAGATTGGCTGCGACTGTTCCTGAGAACGTTCTCGATTTTGTAATGCCACCTTTTGTGACGCTTGCTTTGAGCGTGAAGTTTTGTAAGTTCAATGCACCTTTCACGACACCGTCGTTCGAGATGACATCTGGATTGTTTGATGTCCATTGAACGGCAATACCTTTTGAACTACTTGGCAGATTGACGTTACCTGTTAAGTTCAACAGATTCAGATTGATTGCATTTAGTGCAGCATCTAACTCTGCTGAAAGACTGAGCGGTACCAGGATATTCGTAAACGTACGTGATTTCGTAATGCCGTCTTTAGAGACGTTAACTGTCACAGAAATCGTCTTATCGACATCTGGTGGCGTCAAAATACCTGTGTTCGATAAAATATTTGGATCTGATGCACTGATTGACAAGTTTACACCAGCTGGTGGAGTGAGCGACAAGTTCGTAGTCAACGGACTGCTAATTGTCAAACCAGACAAGTAAAGATCAAGTAATTCATCTGTCGTTGCATCTTGTTTTGGAACCGTTAAGTTCCAGAAATCACGTGATTTCGTGATACCGTCTTTTGTGACCGAGACGACGATCGAGACGGTTTGATCCGTCATACCGCGTGTGACGATACCTGTGTCTGAGATGACGCTAGGTTTAGTTGATGTGATGGATACTGTAGCACCCGGAAGTGCTGGAAGGATGATATTTTTCGTCACCGGACTCTTGATATCGAGTTTATCAAGGTAGTCTTGCAACAGGCTATCTGTCGCATTGTCGACTTTCGGGACGAGGATGTTCGGGAAACTCTTCGTTTTTGTCAAGCTGCCTTTCGTCGCGCGTAACGTCAAGTCGACTTGTTTATCTTCCATTCCGCGTTTGACGATTCCGTTGCTTGAGACGACGGCTTCATTCGACGAAATCAGCGAGAACGAGATTCCTTCAGCCGTTGGTAATGTGATATTCGTTTTGAGTGGATTGGCAATCGTGAAGTTCTGAAGTGTAAAGTCGATCAACTCTTCGTCCGATAGATCTTTTCGTGGAACGAGGATGTTCGAGAACGATTTACTTTCCGTCACACCGCCAAATGTCGCCTTGATCGCAAAATTGACGGTTTGATCGGTCGCACCACGCGTGACTTTTCCGCTACTTGAGACGGCTGGATTGTCTGAATCGACCGCGAACGTGACACCATCGACTTCTGGGAACTCGATGTCACTTAATAGGGGATTCGAGACGTTGATGACGAGAAGTAACTTTTGAAGCAGTTCCCGTTTTTGTTCATCTGTTGGTTCCGTGATCGGTTTTTTGATCGTAATCGTGACGGATTTCGTCTTTTTCGAACCCGACAGGATGTAGACCGTGTAGTCTCCTGGTGCGAGTTCCTGACTTGTCACGTAGTAGTGACCTTTTTTGTCGAGCTTGAGATACATCTTCGTGCTCTCACCCGTCTTTTTATCCATAATGACGAGGTAGCTCTTCATACCTTTTGCTTCATAGAGAATTTTGCCGGTTGCCCGAATCTTTTTCCCATACGAGACGAGATAGTACTTCTGCATCGACTGGACGACATCGGATACTTTCAGCTTGGCAGCCCCGTAGATTTCGAGGTTGCGTCCGACTGTCGAGTACGTCAGATTTTTCGTACCGAATGAAGCTGTTGAGACCTTACTCCATTTGAGCGGATACGAGTAGCGTTGTCCACCCTCGAAAATCGTTGAAAGACGTGTCGGCAAGTTCGCTGGTTGATTCTTTCCGACGGTCATGACATTCGGAGCAAGTACCTTCGCTGGATAGTTTTTGACTTTGACATACCAGTACGCATTTTTTGATGTACCGTAGACATCTCCCTTGATCTTCTGTTTCTTTCCGATGTACTTCTTATCAAAGCTGACCTTATTCCATTTGACGGATCGATACGCATACTTCCCGTTCGAGAGCTTGACCTTGACGGATTTTGGATACGTCAATTTTTTCTTGGCATACTTCACGCCACCGTAGTGAACGAGATACTTCGGTGAGTAGACGGTCTTGACGCTACTCGAAGAAGCGGCAGAAGCACCCAATGGGGTCAACCCATAAGACAAGATGAGAAGAAGACTCAGAACAATCGCCAACCCTTTTTTCATCAATACAACCTCCTCTAAATCAATAGACTAAAGTGTGCATGGATGAACGTGCATCTCAGGTGTATAAAATAAAATTACCCTTTTATTATGGAAAATATGTAATATTTTTAACATAGTTATATTAAATGGTATTTATTAGGTATATTATGTAGGTCTATAGTTCTGAATCATTGGTATAGGTTAGTTTAAAACATGTAATTAATATTCAACAATTTAAGGAACATATACTCATAAAGTTTCAGTGAATAGTAATTTTGGTCTAAATTTCAAATATATGACATACTTGTTTCTTTTATTTTCAAAAAGTACTAAATTCGATCATCCAGCGTATGAATTGAGTGTTATTTTGAAATAAAGGTCATGAAAAAACGATAAAAATTGAATAAAAATGTAAAAATAAAAACTAAAAAGGAAAAATAGATAGAAAAAACCATTAAATCCATTATAATGAGATGAGGTGTGAATGATGCATTCATGAAATGAACAGAAGAAAGAGGATGATTGAATGAAACGCATGACAACAACGTTACTTGCAGCAATGATTGCAGGCGCAACAGTATGTGCTGGAAGTGCATCGGCTGCTACGAAAGAGGAAACGAAGTACACGACACAGTATACGAACTTAAAGACCGGTATGACGATGACGGAAGCGGCAAAAGTCTTATACGGTAAAGATTATAAAAAACAACTGGTGAAAAAGAGTGGCAGTACGGTTTTGAAGAAACAAGCCGAGTCGACGGAAATCTCGTACGGTCAAAAAACGAAGTTCTACTACTTCACGAATGGCAAGAACGGAGATAGCGATACGTCACTCATCTTCATGACGAAAAAGAACAGTTCGGTCTATCGGTTGATCGGAAAGTCATTTGATATCTATCGTGAAAATACGAAGTCTGCTGCACGTGAAAGCACACGTAAGCTGGCAAGGGGCGCAAAGGTTAAAAAAGGAATGACAGCGAAGCAACTCGATGCGATTCTTTCTGGAACAGGACTTGGGGAGTGGACAGGACTCGAGGCGACGGATTGGTCGTCGATTCAATCGAAAGCGGACCTCGCTACGATCGGTGCAGAGAAGTCATCGTATAAGACGTATGTTTTCCCGACTTCGACGGGTGGACGGAAGATGGTCCTCATGAGTTACGACTATAAGAAAAAAACCTTCAAAGTCGCAGATCATATGTCACTATGAATACATACAGGAGTCCATCTAGCAAAAGATGGACTCCTGTTGTCTAAGCAGGTCAGAAACTGATGCAATTGAGCAGATGAAACTACTTGGCTGAAGGGGGAATTTCCATGCAACACGACGAGTACTTGCACGAATATCTCATCTCACATCCGACGTTCGCAAAACCGACGATCAAAGCCTACCGTAGTGACGTCCGGCATATGGAACGTGCCGGTGTCTCGTGGTCGATCGCGTCGCTCCAGCACTACTTCGATCAGATGCGTCTGAATTATCAGCCGTCGACGATTCTACGACGGTTCCATGCCTTGCGCTCACTCGGGAATGTGCTTGTCCGAGCCGGGAGGTTGCAACGGAATCCACTGCATGACGTGTCACCGATCACGCATCAACGTTTTCCGGACGAGACCTATCACGATTTACAAGAAGGACTATCGATTGTCCGCAGCATCGAAGACCCGGTGTATCGTTTGTTTTTCGAAGTGATTTGCCAGACCGGTCTCCGCTTCACTGAGGCACGTCTGTTGTCCGTTGCGGATATTGATTTCAAAACGCATACGCTGTTCGTCCGTTACGGCAAGGGACGCCGCCTACGTACGATTCCAATCGGGATCATGTTGTCGCATCGTCTACTGCATTTCCTCGGTGAGCGTAAAGAGGGCATTCTGTTTCAGTCTGTGACCGGATGCTATCTGCATGAACAGACGGCACGTGTGATTCTTCGGGACACCGCCCTGCGCTTGAGCGGTGCACCGCTCCGACCACATGCGCTCCGGATCGCATATGCGACCTATCTGCATCATGAAGGAGGTTGTACGATCGTTGAGATTCAGCGCTTACTCGGTCATGCGCATCCGACGACGACCGTCGGCTATATCCGGAGTCGTACGAACCGAATCCGAGAGATCCTCAATACGTTGTCGGCTTGAGTCGGTTGACCGAGGCACGATCGATATCGCTGGAAGGCAAGATATAGTGTTGGGTCGTCCGGACGTCCCGGTGACCGAGTAGACGCATGATCGTCAATACGTCTGTCTCATGTTCGTGGTAGAGCGTGGTCGCGAAGGTCACACGAAGATCGTGCGGACGAAGAATCCGACCGAGCTGCGTTAGACTCGCTTCGCGTAACGTCGACCGAATTCGTTCTGCCGGGAAGCGACGACCCGTCTCCGTTGAAAACAATTCCTGCGAAGAGACGGACGTCGTCTCAAGATAACGCAATAAGACGCGATGCAATTCGTCATGTAACGGCAGATGACGCATGCGTCCTCCTTTTCCATGTCGAACAAATAGTTGCTTCGTGTCCCAATCGACATCCGTCAGGCGTAAAGCATGTGCCTCGGCGAAACGAAGTCCCGTATGGAGCAGTAAGAAACAGAACGCGTAGACGGTCTCGTCCGTAATCCGTTCGAGGACGGACCGAACATCATCATACGAAAAGCGGGGGCGTCGACGGGCAATCGGGGGATGACGTTTCGTTTGTGCGAGGGGATTGTGTGCTAAGGCGCGTTCAGTAACGAGTTGGTCGAACAGTGTCGACAGGGCGTGGAGACGACGGGCGACAGTCGTCGAAGCATACGACGTTCGTAGTAAGGTGCCGTACCGTTGCAACGAAGGAACATCGATTCGGCTCACGTTACGACACAGATGACGGACGTCGCTCCGGTAAGCTTTTTTCGTCAATGGACTGTAGGGTCCTTGTTCGATCAACGTTAATAATCGTTCTTCATAGAACACCATCATCCGAGCAAGTACTCGACTTTCTTACGGAGTTCGGATTTCAAGGACCGGAGCCGGGCGTGCGAGTACCCGAGCGTCTCTTCCGTCCCATTCATCAAGGACTCAAGAAACGTGAACTCGGTCGTCGATAAGTCACGCTTGAGTTCATTCATCAGGTAAGTGAACGACAAATGTGGGTTGCGCGGGCGTTCCGGTAACGCGTCGGAGACGACTTCTGTTGCGAGCGTCCGGTTACGAGTTGCCAGGTAATCAAGCATCGCGCCTTTCGCGCGAATCCGAACGAAAGTGACGGTCAACGTCTTGCCATCCTCGATCGATTTCCAGAGACGGAGCAAAGCGGCTTGCCGGCATTCATCCTGTTCATTCGGGTGGATCGACAGGCGGGAGAGTAGGGAGTTGATGAGGGGGAGCCAGTTGCGAAGAAGTTCATTCATCGGAGGGAGTCCTTTTACGAGATATGCATATCTGCTATGTATTCCGCGGTAGTTTCAGTATAAGTAGAGTTATCCTCGGCTTTCAACGTCACTTTTTTGAATCGTGCCAACGGTTTTCTCATCTTTTACGATGCGTTCACCCTTAAATACAGAAAAAATCCTCTTCTTTAATCGAGAAAAACCGCATGAAATCAGACGGCTGTATCGGATAACTCTACTTATCCTCGAACGTGTTCGAAAAAAGATTTATTTTTGGAAAAAGAAGGAAAAGGTTGAGAATTTCATTATACTTATGAATAAGACGCTACTAAAAAGGAGAAGCTACATATGAAAAAAATCATCGTCGGTCTTGCTGCGACCGTATTGTATTCTGCGACGTCGATCCATTCGTCGGCAGAAGTCAAAATCCCGTTCGTCACGTCACTCACTCCGTCATCCGCTTTTCAAGTCGTACCGGATGAGTCGCGTGTCTGGCGCTGGGGGACTTATGAAGCACCACGACTCTTCGATTTCGAGCAAGCGCGTGACTTACAGGTACTGTCAACTGAAGAAGGAGCACCGATACAAGACTTCACGGTATCGGACGATCAACAACGATTCGTCTTTGTGAAGGATCAAGTGCTTGAGGTACGCGATGCGACGGGGAACGTACTGCGCGTCATCGACCAGATCAAGACACCTGCAGGAACGCTCCAGTCGTTCACTCGTGCTCGCTTCTTCCCAGACTCACATCTCCTTGCAGTGAGTGCGAAACAAGAGGGCGTCGAGCAGACAGCCGTTTACGATTTAGATTCAGCAACCGTCCGTTCTGTCCAGGAGACGACAGGGGCAAAAGCGATCCGGACGTCGACTGCTTATTTAGCAATCATCAGCGAGACAAGCGTTGACGTCTACGAGAAAGACGGAACGCTCGCAAAACGTCTCACGCATCCATCCGGCTACGCCGCCTATGAGATGGGACGCGAGGGCACACTCGTACTCGCGAAGGCGAATGACCGCCGTCTGTATGTCTATGATGGAGCGCATCAATTTAAGGAAAGCACCTCCTCACAGTTCATCACGGGGATGACCGGAACGTATAAAGATATCGCGGTCGATGAGAGTGGGAAGTTCATCGGTGCCTTGTATACGGGACGGGACGGTTACTTCTCCTTGTTCGAGAAAAACGGTCACCGGATCGAGACATCGCTGGATCGGGATGATTCCGTCAGTTACTCGTCTGTGCTCGGCATGACGAAAGGAGCCCGCTACCTCATCGCGAATGCCGATGGTGGTGAGCGGACGAACATGTACGATGGTCGCCTGTTAGTCGAGCGACCGGTCGCGCTCTCGATCCCGTCTTCCTTCAAAGAAGTGAAGGTCGGATCACCTGAGCCGCTTCTTCTCAATGTCACGCAAGCAGACGGCAAGAAAAAACAAGTCACGGCAAAAGTGAAGTGGGTCTCGGATCAACCAACGATCGCGAGCGTCTCGTCCGGAAAACTGTATGGGAAAAAAGCGGGAGTCTACACGTTACGAGCATCTTACGGGGGCTACACTGCGACACTCAAAGGAAAAGTCATCCCGTTACCGAAGCTCTCGACTGTCTCCGACAGCAGTTGGTTGAAACGTCAAAAGCAAGCGATGCAAGAGAAGCAAGGGTTTGAAGGATCACCACGCGTTGGAGCTAGTTATGTCTCGTGGACAGGTACGTCCGGTAGCCTCGTTCAAACAGGAGAAAAGGTCCTCAACGGAAAGTGGAAAGGTCGTCATTTTGTAGCCCGTTATCCGCGCTTCGGCAGTCAAATCGATCGGATCGATCTCGTCACGCTCGCACCATCGCTTGAGAAACGGACGCTGACGAAAGCAGAAGTCAGCGCCGTATTCGGGAAACTAACGTTCAAGGAAACGTATGCGACGTCCTACTCGCAACGCGTCATCGAAGGCAAAACGACACGCGCGACGTACGCTATTCGTAGCGTCTACGAATATCGTATCGGACAAGTGACCTGCCAATTCGCTTTTGACGCGAAAGGAGTAGCACGTTTGATTCATGTGAATTAAACAGATGGATGGATTTGGAAAAATGAAGAAGTTGTGTTAGGGTAACGGTAATCCACGACAAAGGAGGAACATCGAATGAAATGGATGAAAGGATGTATGGCGCTACTACTAGTGCTTGTATTACTTGTTCCAATGACGGTTGATGCGAAAACGATGTCGAATGCCGCGTACTTGAAGAAACAATTCGCAGCAGCAGAAAAAGGAACACTGCTTGATGCGAAGGCGAAGCTGTATGATCGTTTTACGATCAAAGGGAAAGACGCTAGCTATGGGGTCGATCAGACTGATTGTTGCGTCTTTGGGAAGTTGAAAGGAACGTATCTGTATTCCGATTTTCGGTTTAGCGCGAAGTACCCGGAACATGTCGGAGTCTTGATGACATTGCCGCAACTTAACGACCGTAAAATCAAGCTGAGTGAAGTCAAACGTACGCTCGGGAAACCGAGTCAACACGAAACGCTACAAAAGGATGAAGTTCCAGCAAAGATGCGCTTCCAAATTAAAAAAGAAGAATATCTCCGATTCGACCAAAAGGGTACGTACTATTACAACGTAAGTAAAAAAGCTTTGCTGTGGTTTGATTACGATACTAAAGGCTATGTCCGCGCATTTGGTGTTTCAGCGACGGATCGATGAAGGGGAATAAGCGATATACTGCAATATAGCTTATTCAGACTACCGGATACCATCTATCAATGGTGTTCGGTAGTTTTTTTGTAGTGAACGAGGTGAAAATAGGCTTATTTCTTGAAGGAATAGTTTCTTGAATAATTAATATGGTTAGCTTTATAAAGTGGTGAAAGAATGGTATATTTTTGAATAATCTATCAGTTATATCAACAAGGATGGTGCAAATTTTGAAAAAGAATATGATGAGGTATACGGTGATTGCAATCATCGTACTGTTTGTTGCTGCCATAGCCATTCGTTATGTGTATCCGTACAGCACTCTCAGCATCAACAAAAAAGTTGAAGTGGATTCGGACCAAACAATGAGTCGTTATCACAACAACCTTCAAAAGTTGTCTTCACACGTTCCGACTCTGTCGGAAGATGAAGAATACAATGAAAAAATAAAGGCGCAGGTGGAGAACGTTCTCGCTTCTTCTGCATTAAATGAGAAAGATGTACGTAAAGCGGATGTACTACAATTATTGAATGACATGAACGGTTTAGTGAAAAGCATAGGACATCACGTCAGATATCAACCGGAGTACTTTAATGAAAAGCAGCGATCGTATCTGATTGCATTCAAAAATCATCTTCAAGCGAACTCCTATAATACGAATCAAATCATTGGAGACTCCTTTTCAAGCAACGATGAAATCGTCACTTCGATCCATGAGTTGTACAAAGGGATGAATCAAGACATCGAAGCCTTGTTGCGGCTGAGTTGACTCGTTTTTACGACGGTTTGTCAAATTAAGCGCAACACTTCTTTGGAAATTGGCATTCTCGTTGTCATGAAGAATCAGATAGAGGTCAAACAATTATAAGTCAATTTTCCATTCACTCAGATGTAAGATTTGCTATTGTTTTATACACTCTATGCGATTTAGGAAGAGCTTTAAGTGTCCAAGAAGGAAGACCACGCGCACGAGAAGATGTCATTTTTGAACATTGATATTTTGTAGCAAAACTTGGTATCGAGAATGTGGTTGCATTAAAAAAGGAAACGTAGATCTCCCTAATGACCTATCAGGGGTCATCTACAAAGAATATGATGCATCAGGAGCATGGAAATATAAAATTGCAAATGACTACAAATCAATCAGTTAAAGTTTGTGAAAACGGTCGGAATCGACCGTTTTTTCGTGCTTAGCTCTGCAGCAACGGTAACGTTGTGAGAAATCGTCATGCAAGGATGATGATTTTTTATTTGGATATGTAAGAACACCATACTATTGGTGTGACATCGTATTAACAATAAATGGTTTTTTGATGGTATAGTCGAATTATTCAGTCTTTCTAAATAGGACTTTTATAAAAATCATCAACGGGGGTACTTATGCTAAGTTTTAAAAATTCAACAACAGAAGTTAGTGACAGTGGAACAGATATTGCTATTTTATCAGTTGGAGCGACAGAACAATTTGGACCATACCTGCCAATGCATTTAGATACATTGGTCGCAGAAAAATATGCTGAGCACTATGGAGAAGTATTAAACGCTTATGTGTTACCAACTATTCCATTTAATACTTCAGAAGAACATGCCAATTGCAAAGGTACTGTTACAGTAAGTCCAACAGTCTTAACAACAATGCTAGAAGAAATAATCGTTAATTTGAGCAGACAAGGATTCAAAAAGTTCGTCCTTTGTAATGGACACGGAGGTGCATATTGGGAATCTTCATTCGTTAAACATATGAACTACAAATATCCAGAACTACTTGTAATTACTACATATCGTTATTTAGCGTGGGAAGAAGCGTTAGAAGAAGTAAATTTAGAAGGTCACAATGAGATGCACGCAGGGTTATTATCTGTTTGTGCTGCAATGTGGCTATGTCCGGAATTAGTTAAGCTGGAATCTATGGGTTCTGATGTGCCTCCAGAAAACAGAAAATTTGCTGACTATATTTTTTGGGATAAATTAACCGAAGATGGTTGCTGGGGTAAGTTCGATAAAGAAACATACTCTCCAAATCAACTAGCTGAAATTGGAGAAAAATTTTGGACTTCCTTTATTTCTAAAAGAGGTGAAAACTTGAAAGATATTCTCGAAGAAGCATATCTAAAAAAAATGAATTGAAGATTGCTACCGTATTGCGGAACGTCGAGTGGAACCGCTTCGCTCCCTCCTTTCACTCTTTAGAAAAGACCTCGTATGCAGTTTTCCAATCCAAACACTTTCTTAGTCGATTATTGATTAAAGTAGCTAATTTTTGTTATTTCAACTGTATACTTTTTGGAGAGCATATCAGATCATGAGCCACCCTCATCTCGTAACAAGAAGAATGACGCGTTCACACAACTCCTACAGGAAAAACGCATGTTTGCGCTATCAGAGACAAACAAGACCCGCTTTTCTGCTTGAATGAAGCAGGAAAACTGGCTTGTGTTTCGCCTGAGGAAAGGGTGTGAAAAGACGCGTCATTCTTTTTTGAGTCGTTTGTCCATCCGGTGTGATTGCAAGCGATTCCATGATACGCTAGGGAACAGAAAAACCTGTCCAGAAAGAAGGAATTCCTATGCACATTCTTGTCATTGACGATGAGGCAAGCATCCGGCATCTCGTCAAACTCCAACTCGAGCTCGATGGTCAAACGGTTGAGACGGCGGCCGACGGCGCAGCGGCACTCACCTTGCAGGCGACGCAGACCTTTGATTTGGTTGTCCTCGATTTGATGCTACCGGATACGACCGGCTTCGATTTAATTCCTCGGCTTCGGGAAAAGACGCCTGACTTACCGATCTTGATGCTGACGGCACGTGATCAAATGAACGATAAGATCATCGGTCTGCAGCTCGGAGCGGATGACTACATGACAAAACCGTTCAATGGAACGGAACTCGTCTTACGCGTCAAAAATTTATTGAAACGCGCGAAGACGGTCGCACCACCTGTGCCTGTCGTGACCGATCCATTCTTATCTGTTGATTCGGAAGAACGAGTCATTCGTCTCGACGGACAACCGTTGCCGCTGACGTACCGGGAGTATGCGTTGCTCGCACTCTTCCTAACACATCCAAAACGGGTCTTCGAGCGTGACGAATTGCTCGAACAGGTCTGGGGCTTTGACTACTCTGGTCAGACCCGTGCCGTCGACATCATGGTCCAACGCTTGCGCAAGAAACTCGGAACACAAGGAGAGCGGATTAAGACGATTTACGGTGTCGGCTACAAGTGGGTCGACGCATGAAGCTACGCCAAGTCATCACGGAAAACTTCGTCCTGCTTCTCGTTCCGGCACTGCTCGTTCTGTTTTTGATTCTTTATGCCTTCATCCAATCCAATCTTTATGAGAACGCCGTCGAGTCGGTCCAAAAACTGAGTCGGGAAGCGGAGCTCTATACAACGAATTACCTCGCAAGCGAAGAGACGGATTCGCTCGCCGATACGGCGGTGCCGATTGCTTCTTACTTAGCAGACCGGTTTGACGCACGCGTTCAATTGTTCGGACCAAACGCGGAACTGCTCGCGGATTCAGAGCGCGATCAATTGCCGTTACTTGCAGGAGACATCGATCAAGCCTTAAAAGGAAAATCGAGTTATCTGTTCCTCAAGGAGACTGATGTTCCCATACTGTTCTTCTCGAGTCCACTGTACGGCAAGACCGATATCATCGGGTCCGTCCGCTTTCTCGTCGATCTTCGGACGGAAGCTGAACTGCTGCGGCAATTCACCTATGTCTTCACTGGCGTCTTTCTGATGTTAATCGTGATTGCCGTTTGGACAGCGCGGCGGATGGCGAAGACGTTAATCGGACCGATCGACGATTTACGTAGCGTCTCGCATGCCTTGACGAAAGGACATTACGCAAACGCACTTCCAGCTTATCCGTATGAGGAACTGAACCGGCTAGCAGCAGACTTCTCGACACTTGCTGACGCAATTCAGCACAATATCGGACAGCTCGAGCAACAACGAAATGACCAACAAACGTTCATCGATCACATCACGCATGAACTGCGAACGCCGATGACGGCGATCATGGGCTATGTTGAGTTGATCCCGAAACTGCCACCGGACGAAGCGGCACACTGCTATCACTACATCGAAGTCGAGAGTCAGCGCTTGCTGCGACTCGTCTCACATAATCTTGAACAGGCGAAACAACAACGCAACGAACGCCACGCGACGTCGACGATGTTCGCACTCGATGCTCTACTCGCAGACGCTTTATTCATCATGCAGTTGCGTCTTGACGGACAAGGGGTTCAAGTCAAACAGGATGTTCCGCCGATTTATGTACTCGGGCAACCGGATCAGACGAAGCAAGTCTTGTTGAATCTTCTCGAGAATGCCGTTAAATATAGTGACGCGATGACGGTGACGTTCGCAGTAGTCAGTACGGATACGACCCTCCGACTTATCATGACGGATGACGGGATCGGCGTTGATCCAGCGGTGCTTGCCGAATGGGAGAAGGAGCAACATAGTCTGACGACGGCGAGTGGGAATGGACTCGGTCTACCGCTCTGTCGGCGTTTGATGCAGGAACAAGGCGGTGAGTTCACACTTGAAAGTGATGTAAGCGGAACACGTATCACATTGACCTTCCGGTTAGCGAACCAGACATGATGTAATCGCTTACAAATGATACATTTACGAAACATTTCGACCGGATTTACGAAACAATTGCCCCGTAATCTAAGAATCAAGCAAGGAGAGGAATCATGAAAGCATCGACCATTGCCTATCTCTTCCTGATGGGGGTCTTGTTTGCCCTCGGTCTTCTTTTGCTTCAGCAGACGGTCTTCGGACGCTTACATGTCCTCGATGGACCAAAACGACTGAATGCTTCCGATGACTCGCTCCCGACCGAGTTGACGTTACGTCACCGGGCATGGGGGGAGCAGACGGTAGAAGACGGAACGGAAGTCCAGCGCATCACGACGCTATTGAAGCAAATGAAGACGGCGACAAACGGGACCTGTCCAGCGGATACTGCGACATTTAACGGGACGCTTCGTTTCTTGAACGGAACGACGTGGACGTTCTCGCTCGGGGAAAGCATGACACTGAATGGACAATGTGTCGCAAAACGTCCCAGCACCCAAACGACAACATTAAAAGCACGGTTCTTAAACGCCTACCACGAACCGGAACAGCTCGCGCGTCAGTTTGCTGAGGCGGAAGTCGTAACATGGTATGCAGCGGGACGGTCGCGTACCTTAACCGCTCGCGAGCGTGAAGACGTCAAGCGTCGCCTGGCGCAAGCAGAGCCGATGACGGACTATGAAGAAGTCGGTCAGGCACTTGATGCGAGTCAGGGGCAGCCGCGCATTCTCAAGCTCCAGCGGTTCAAGGATGAGCAGAACACGCGTGCCAATCTGCTGAACATCACGGTATACGAGACGTTGTTTAGTGTCCAGTACATGGATGATGACAATGGGAACACCTTCTATTTGAAAGGACAACTCCTACCAACAGGGAAGGAGGCGAAACGATGAGAAAAGGAATGCTCTTCTTGCTGAGTATCATTTGTCTCATGAGTACTTGGATCGTCCGCAACAATGAACAGACGAAGCAAGGAACAGCCGCGCGAGAAACCGTTCCGCATTTGACGGCGTATGTTTCCGCGAAAGAGGATATTGGTCGGGCCTTGCTATCGTCATATTGTGAACAGGCGGGGTGTACGTATGAGTTCGTGCGTCTCTCGACGGAAGAACTCGTTCGTCGCGTGACGAAGGAAGCGGATCATCCGCGCGCCGACGTCATCATCGGGGGAACGTGGGATGCCCACCAGACGCTCAAACAACGCGGCTTGTCGACACCGTTTCCGAGCGACATGGATCAAGCGGAACTGCAGGATCCGGATCGCTACTGGATCGGTTATGAAGTCGAACGCTTAGCGATCGTCATCAATACCGACGTCTGGAACGATCGGTTCGGGGCAGAGCCGTATCCGAAGACGCTTGCTGACTTAACGGCAAAGCGGTATCAGGACGAGTTGATTTTGCCGGACCCGAACCATTCCGGTACCGGCGCGACGATTCTACAAGCGGTCTTTGACGGATACGGGACGAAGGCGGAAGATGTCTTACGCGAGCTAATCGAGCGAACGCGACTATTCACGGCAAACGGCTTTGCACCAACGTCGTATGTCGCCAGTGGGGAAGCCATGCTTGGGGTCAATTTCATCGGCGATCAACAATCGCTACGCGAAAAGTATTATCCGGTCAAAAGTATCCCGCTCGATACGTATTCGATCAACGCAATCTCAAAGCTTAAAGGACGGACGCAACAGAAGCAGGCGAATGCCTTCATGCGTTTTGTACTTTCGACTGACGGTCAAGCCATCCTGCGGAAAGTTTCGTTCGGTACGCCGACCTATGCGATTGCGAAGACACAACCGATCCAGCAAAATATCGGGCAGGATATCGTCGCCGATTACCGGGACTATCTCCGTCGATTCAATCAGCTTCAAGACAAATGATGCGAAGACTCTGATTCAGGATAGGGGAAATGGAAGATGGGCTTCTTCAGCATCAAAAAATTGCCGAATGCCGGCATACCAATCGAAGTACAACGCAAACAGTGGTTACAGCAATTCTTAAAGGCCTTTTTAGTCGTCTTCTTCTCATATATGGCGATGTACCTCATCCGGAACAACTTCAAGGCAGCACAACCGCTCTTGAAGGAAGAACTCGGCTTTACGACGACAGAACTCGGATATATTGGTTTTGCCTTCTCGATTACGTACGGGATCGGGAAAACGTTACTCGGGTACTTCGTTGACGGGAAAAATACGAAACGTGTCATCTCGTTCTTATTGATTTTGTCTTCATTGATCGTCACCGCGATGGGACTCTTGATGAGCGCTGGTGGAAGTCCGGTTGGTCTCTTGATGGTCCTTTGGGGACTCAGTGGTTTCTTCCAATCGGTCGGGGGACCATCGTCGTATTCGACGATTGCCCGCTGGACACCGTTTGAAAAACGTGGACGCTACCTTGGGTTCTGGAACGTCTCGCACAACATCGGTGGAGCGATTGCCGGGGGTCTTGCGCTTTGGGGAGCAAACGTTTTCTTCAACGGAAGTGTCGTCGGGATGTTCATCTTCCCGGCAGTGATCGCACTCGTCATCGGGATCGTCGGTCTGTTCATCGGGAAGGATGATCCGGAGGAACTCGGGTGGAACCGGAGTGAGGAAATTTTTGAGGAACCGATCGAACCAGAGAACATCGCTGCTGAAAGCATGACGAAGTGGCAAATCTTCAAGACGTACGTCATCTCAAACCCATGGATTTGGACGCTCTGTATCGCAAACGTCTTCGTCTACATCGTCCGGATCGGGATCGATAACTGGGCACCACTCTATGTCACGGAACACTTGCATTTCAGCACGGAGAGCGCCGTTAATACGATTTTCTTCTTTGAAATCGGTGCATTATGCGGCAGTATGATTTGGGGCTACGTGTCCGACTTACTCAAAGGACGTCGCGCACTCGTCGCAGCGATCTGTCTTTTGCTGACAGGAGTCGCGGTCCTCGGTTATCGTTACGGTACGAGTGAAGTCATTATCTATGCGTCACTGTTCGCTCTTGGTGCCCTCATTTATGGACCACAGCTTTTGATTGGTGTCTCGGTCATCAGCTTCGCACCGAAACAAGCGACAACGGTCACGAACGGGATGGTCGGAACGTTCGGCTACTTGTTTGGTGATTCAATCGCGAAAGTCGGTCTAGCAAAAATCGCTGACCCGGAAACGAACGGTCTAACGATCGGTTCCGTTACGTTGCACGGCTGGAGTGACACATTCGTTATCTTCAATGCCGCGTTACTGTTCGGATTGATTGCCCTCGCAATTGTCGCGGTCGTCGAAGAGAAAAAGATTCGTCGCCTTGGACTACTGGAACGTCAAGCGGATAAATTAAGCTCATGAATATGGACAGCCTCTTAATTAAAAAGGGGCTGTTTTTCTTTGCTCATCTTTAAGATCCAAAAACTTCGGACTACTCTCTCATATAAAAAATATCTTTTGTGCATGTTTTATCGCAGACAGGGAAGCACTAATACTATCGAAGTTGATCGTTGTGCTTGTTTCGAGAGAGGAGTTTTTGTATGTCTGAATTATCCGGTTTCCCGTCATCGTATTGGAAAGCATCATCTGCTTGTGTATCGTATCCATCCCTTGAGACAGATACAAAACACGATGTCGTCATCGTTGGAGCTGGCATTGCCGGTTTAGTCACCGCTTTGCAACTCGCAGAACGAGGGTATGACGTAGGTGTTATTGAAGCAGAAGAGGTGGCCGCTGGTACGACTGGATACACGACGGCAAAGGTGTCGTCTCAACACGGTCTGATCTATGATCAATTGATCAAAAGTGTAGGAGAGGACAAAGCGCGACTCTACTATCAAGCAAATGAAGAAGCCATTACGTTCCTTCGTCATCAAGTCGAACGTCTTGATCTAGCGTGTGAGCTTGAAACCCAAGACGCGTATCTGTATGTCTCTTCTTCAAAAGAGAGTGCACTGGATCGCGAAATCAAAGCGTATGCTCGTCTTGAGATGAACGGTGGCGATGCGACAGACGAAGTACAGAAGAAGTTGCCGTACACCGTTAAACGAGCGGTCGTTTTGCGCAATCAAGCACAGTTTCATCCCGTCAAGTACTTACAGGGCTTAGCAGAACATTTTGTCCGGCAAGGTGGGACACTGTATGAAAAGTCACGGGCGACAACGATTGAAAGTAATCGAACACCGACAATCGTCCTTGAGAATGGACATCGTATTGAAGCTAAGAAGGTTGTAATCGCAACCCATTTTCCGTTTCACGACTTTAAAGGATTATATTTTTCGAAGCTTGAAGTTCATCGATCGTACATCGTCTCAGGATTCGTCGACGATTCGTTTCCTGACGGTATGTTCATGAGTGCCGATCAACCAAGTCGTTCTTTACGACATACACGTACTTCGGACGGTCGTCAATTAGGACTGTTTGGTGGTGAAAATCATTTATCGGGTCACGAAACGGAAACGATGGCACGTTATCAGCACTTAGCCGATTTTGCAACGAACGCCTTTCAAGTGGACACGTTCGACCGCTTTTGGTCGGCGCAGGACTTAATTACACTTGATCACATCCCGTATGTCGGTCAAATGACAGCAGATAATCCGAATGTCTTTGTCGCAACTGGATTTGCAAAATGGGGCATGACAAACGGTATTGCGGCAGGACTGTTACTCAGTGATCTTTTAACCGGAACACCGAATCGTTTTCGACATTTGTTTGATCCTACACGATCAAAACTAAAAGCAGTGGATGCGACCCAATTCGTTAAGAATAACGCGGATGTTGCAATCGAACTCGTAAAAGGGAAATTATCAAAAGCACACCGTGACGCAAAAGATCTTCAGCCTGACGAAGGAGGACTTGTTCGACATCATGGAAAGACAGTCGGGGGATATCGTGATCCTGCCGGAAGGCTTCATCTCGTCTCAACGACGTGTACCCATATGGGATGTGATACGAAGTGGAATGCGGCCGAACGCTCATGGGACTGTCCTTGCCATGGCTCGCGCTTTGCGCACGACGGGTCAGTGATGGAAGGACCGGCTGTCAAACCGTTGAAAAAGAGGGAAGAGTAAGCAATATGCTCGTTGAAGTTTCTGAGAGAGGCGGATTGGAAATAATAAAAGATGCTAAAACATTAGCAAGAAACAGACGATTGTCTGTCTTAACAGAGAGTAGTTCGGAGAACGGAAAAAAGGAAGTGTGAATCATGCTGTATACGATGACTTCGACATTGCCGGCGCAACATGGGGGACGCACGAAGTCGCTCCTCAGTCGAATTGCAATGATTGAAAAACACCTTGGCTATGCGACGACGATCCTTACGACTAACTATGATGCAGCATACGATCGTATCGTACAAACCTTTAGAGAAAAAAATATTTTAAGCGAGACGACGCGAATTGAGAATGTATACGAATGGCTTTCTGGCAATCGATTATTCGATGAACAGGTATCCGATGTAACCCCTCGAGAAATTGAAGGATTACGCGCAGTAGAGAGCGACGTCAATACGGTCCGTTATTATGAGGATGAGACGTACGTTTTGTACCGAAAGTATCACGAAAAGAGTGATCGTCTTTCGTTTGAAGACTTCATGAGTCCTGCATCGAAGAAAAAAGTCGAACGCTGGCAATATAACGATAACGGTCGACTACATCGCAAGATTCGATACTCGCCGAGAACACACAAAAAAATTCATGAACAATTTTATGACCAAGAAGGTCGCATCTATTGTGAAAAGCATTATGAGGAGCAAAAATCTAATAAATTGATTTCGATTCAAACCTACCAACACGAACGTCCCGTCCATACATTTCAGACTGAAAAGGATCTGTTCTTGCACTATTTTAATCATCGTTTGACTGATGGGGACATCGTCTTCAATGATGCGCGCTTGCTTGACTGGCCTTTACTCCATTGTCAGGCGCGGACGAAAAATATCCTCGTGTTCCATAATTCCCATTTGGAATTGAATCAGCAACGAATCAAAAAATCCTATCAGATTGCGCTCGAAGGTTCGGCACGCGTATCGAAGTATCTCGTTTTGACGACACATCAAAAAGACGAGATTCAAGCGCGTTTTACGATACCGGATGATCAGTTCGCAGTCATTCCGCATTCAATCGAACCAGTTGAAATCGATCGAACGCATGTAGAGGACCAGTTTTGTTTCATCGGACGTTTTGGAAAACAAAAGCAACTCGAGCATTTACTCCGCAGTTATGCCATCTTCAAACGATCGGGTCACCCGACGAAACTTGCGCTTTACGGAGCAGATGAGGATGGACAACTCGCCTTGATGAAACAGATGATGTACTTGCTCAACATCGAAGAAGATGTTCTGATTCATGACTTTACGTCGACACCGGACCAAGTCTTTGCTTCTTCCCGTGCGTCGTTATTGACGAGTCGATTTGAAGGATTTGGGCTAACCGTCATGGAAAGCATTAATGTTGGCTGTCCTGTCATTGCCTATGACGTTCGGTACGGACCGCGTGAAATCATCGAAAATGGTCAAAACGGATACCTCGTACCTGAAGGGGATGTCACGGGATTTGCAGAAAAAATGGTCGACATCGTCGAACGACCGCTCACACACGTACAAACGAAACCTACGTTATATCAGACGAAGGGTATTGAAAATTACCGCAACCTGCTGAACTGGCTGCATACTGAATGATCGAAGGAGCGAATACAATGAAAAAACCAATTAAAAAAGCCATTATTCCAGCTGCGGGGCTTGGCACACGCTTTTTACCGGCAACGAAAGCCATGCCGAAAGAAATGTTACCGATTCTTGATAAACCGACGATCCAATACATCGTCGAAGAAGCTGCGGCTGCAGGAATCGAAGATATCATCATCGTTACCGGAAAACACAAGCGTGCGATCGAGGATCATTTCGATCATCAATATGAACTAGAAGCTGCGCTTCAGGCGTCGGGAAAAACAGATTTACTCGAGAAAGTGTGTGCCTCGACGAATCTTGCAAATATCTTTTATGTCCGCCAAAAAGAACAAAAAGGACTCGGTCATGCGATTTGGACAGCTCGTCAATTCATCGGGGACGAACCATTTGCCGTTTTACTCGGCGATGATATCGTCGAGTCGGAGACACCTGCGATTCGTCAATTAATGGATGCCTATGACGAGACCGGTCAGTCCGTCATCGGTGTCCAAGAAGTCGAACCGCGTGAAACACACCGATACGGGATCATCGATCCGGTCGATAAAGATGGACGACTCTATCCGGTTCGCCGATTCGTCGAGAAACCGGAGCCGGGAACCGCCCCTTCGAATCTTGCCATCATGGGACGGTACGTCTTGACGGCTGATATCTTTGATTATTTAGAAAATCAATCAGAAGGAGCCGGAGGCGAAATCCAATTAACTGATGCAATCGAACGATTGAACGCGGATCAAGCAGTCTATGCGTTTGATTTTGAAGGGAGCCGTCATGATGTCGGTGAGAAACTCGGTTTCGTCAAGACGACGATTGAATATGCAATGAAGGATCCTGAAATGCATGAAGAATTAAAAGAATTTCTGAAACGATTCCAGTGAATCAGACGTGTATACCCGAGTTGGTGTACACGTTTTTTTGATAGTTACAAAAGTATAAGAAAGTATGAGATGGTCTCCATAGCTGAATTTTTTAGAGGAGAATCTAAAAAAAGACCCCTTAAAGGTCTTTTCACAACAGATGACTAGCGATTCGAACGATGTTTCGTCCCGATTTTTTGGCTTGATACAGGGCTTTATCGGATAGTTCCATCGAGTGCTGGACAGGGATGTCTCGCTTTCCGGAAGACAGTCCGATTGACGTCGTAACATGAATCGAAGAGCCATCTAATAGACGGAACGTATGCCGTTCGACTTCTTGGCGAATTCGTTCTGCGATGGTAGTCGCTTGTTCTGGCGTCAAATCCGTTAGGAGTACGATGAACTCTTCTCCACCCATACGGGCGACCAAATCTTCCGGACGGGTATTGCGCTCAAGGATTTTTGCAAATTGTTCTAAGACCGCATCGCCATTCGAATGACCGTACTGATCGTTTACTTGCTTGAATTGATCCAAATCGAGAATGATCAAGTGATAGGTCGAAGATTGACCGGCTAGCGTCTTGGCGCGTAATTCCCATGCCCGTCGATTAGCAAGACCTGTCAACGCGTCATACTCCGCTAGATGTTGATAGACTTCAAGCTGCTTCCGGTGACGTTGTTGGAGTGGCAATAGATAAAGGAATATGCCGTACATCAAAAGCGTAAGGCTCCCATGAAAAACGACGAGTGGTAGTGTTTGATCCGGTAGCAAAACCAGTAGTGTACTTCCGATGAAAAGATGAAGTACACCAAAGCGTAAAGCGAGATGTGTCTTTTGACGTAAAAGTAACGTGAGGATCACGATCCCTGCTGACACAAGAAGTACAGCATCGATGTTTGCGTTGATCCATGTATGGATAAGCGTGATGAGCGTCAGGCTAAGAAACGGTCCTTTTTCTCGATGATATGCTAATAGAACGAAAGGAATGACCTGCCAAATCAAAGACTGTGATGAAAGTAAAACATCAATCGTTAACATGTAAGTCCCGAACCAGAGGATGAGGATTATGGTACCCACACGTTCACTATTTCTACTACGAATCAGTTGGTATGTGGCTAAAAGGAGATACGTCAGTGCGAAAATCATGCACCCTTGAATCATCCAATCTTGAATCATATATAAGACATCCAATCTATACAAATAGTTTTCTAAAATATATAATTAAAAACAGCTAGTGTCAAATACTGTATATCAGTATTTGACATAATGGATTTTTGTGGAGACGAAAAGGACCATTTTCCTCAGATTTTAGAGGGAAATGGTCCTTCATCTTCGAAGTAAAGCATATGCCAGATACTTGACAAGTGATGGGAGTCACTGTCATTTTATAAGGTGGTATATGAAAGTGTTTAGAATTTATTGTAATTCAAATCGACGTTTGATTTCATGTGAAGGAATCCATTTTTTTGAGCGAGTGTCGCACTTTTAGCTCCTTGTACAGAAGAAATCGTCAATGTTTTAATGTCTTGAGATTGACTCAATTTTTGGAGGTCCGTCATCCGATCCTTTGACCACTGATCGTTGGCGACCGTTGAATAATTGAAGTTCTCCCACATGATACCGTCGATATAAGGATACGTATGATATTTCAACGTTCCAAATCCCCAGTTCTGGATCAGCGAAAGAGACGCATGTTTTGTTTTAAGTGATTTTAAGAAGTTCGTCATTCCTACCCGTTGTTGTTCGAGAATGACGGGTTGATCGGCATGTTCGTTATCGATGTTGCCGACTGTATCGAGGAAAACGCCATCTAGCCCTTTTTGGACGATTTGTTTCTCGACTTCTTTCATTAAAACAGCTTGGTAGTGTTTCGATGTGATGTCCGTTAAGTACGAATCCCATTCAGCGTAATGAATCCGCTGACCATCGCGGTGGAAAAAGTCTGACTCGACGAGTTGCCCCATCAAATCCGTATTCCAGTTATCTGCTTCCATCGTGTTGATGTAGCCGTATACTTTTGTACCGTTTTGTTGAATCTGTTTAATTTGTGCAGCGGAATAGAAGACCGGTTCGATGATCATGACATCGTACTGTTGCATCTTTTTGATTTTCGCTGCTGACGGTGCGTCGTAGTAGACTTTGTACGACTTCGCAGTGTCTAATGGATTGGATTTTTCTGCTTTTGCGTCTAATGACGACATGAAGAACACTCCTAATAAAAGAATGCACAAAATAGACGTCATGCGCTTGAGTGAGATAATACCCATGTTGATAGCCTCCTGATTAATTATCAGAGAGCGGCTGCGGCATTGCAGACTGGCGATCGGTATCCGAAGATCGACGACCCATGTCTTTGCGCCCTTACTTTTCAGTAAGTTTGCCCTTCTCGATATGAAATTGTAGTGTTCCAACGATACATTTCTTCCATCTTCATACCGATAAACAACAAAAGGAGTGAATAAAATGATATATACTCAGCACCGACAAGGCATAAAGTGGATTGAGATGATCGTTAGTATTCTTATTATCGGCACTTTAGACTATATGTTTAACCTTTCAATCTTAAAATGGACGATTGACCCACTTATTTTTTATATTTTGCTTTTTTCTCTCCGCTACGGACTCCTCGGGGCCTTCGCGAGTTTCCTATTTACGATGATCTATCATTTGAGTTCTCTCGCCTGGGCGGGCGAAGACGTCTTACTCTTCGTTTATGACCGAGGTGAATTGTCATGGATCATCCTGCACTTCCTAGTCGCGATTTCTTGCGGTATGTTCAGTACTTCTTTCCAAGAACGTTATCTATCCTTACGTTTACGCCAAGAGGAAGTGATAGAAGAGAACGAACGGTTGCGCGATACGCTCGAAAAATTACGCGTTGCGCAAGAGGCAATGCGTAACAAAGTACTTGAATCCAATCACACGTTGACGAACATTTACCGGATTGGAACAGAACTTGATCAATCCGTTGCGGACATTGTACGGGATAAACTCGTGCAAATCTTACAAGACTCCTTTGATGCGAAGGAAATTGCAATCTACCACGTTGATGCGTCACGTCGTACGCTTCGGTTGCATATTCGTTTCGGTGATAAGGAACTGTTGCCACAAACAATGTTCATCGACCCAGAACAAGGCATCTACCAACGGATGTTCCAAAAACAGGCGATTGCCATCCGAACAATTGATGAGACGGATGTGCCGTTACTCTTAGCACCGATCCGTTATGATGGACGCATCCAGGAAGTCGTCGTTATTCAATCGATTGCTTTTGAGCGCTTGACGAACTATGAGATGCACGTCATGCAATTGATCGTTGATTGGACAGGATCGCGTATCGAAAAAGCGATGCTGATGGAATGGATCGAGACACGACACGAATTAATTGAAGGGACGCATATTTTCAAGCGAGAGCACTTTGATGAAAAAGTGAAATACCAAGAATATAGACGCGAACATTATGGTCAGCCCTATAGTCTCGTTCAGCTTGATATTCGAAATACACCGTTTTCTCTGATTGAACTAGAATTGATTTTGCGGCAATCGATGCGTGAAATTGATCTAATCGGTTTTGATGAAGACACGGAACACCTTCAGTTCTTATTACCTGGAACACCTCAAGAACATGCGAACCGATTCCTCGAACGAATCAAGGCTGTGTACGTTCAAAAAGGAGGACGTGTCCAATGACGACACTCCTACTCGTTCTTTATGTCCTTCATCTTTTGCTGATCGTGTTGGCTTATCGCGTACTCGTCTTTCGATTGCCAGAGCAAGAGCGAGGGATTTTAACATTCATTTGCTTGTTCAGTGCCGTCCTACCGCTTCTTGGCGAACTACTAGGGGGACTCGCGTATCTGATTTCGCGTCGTTTTGCTTCTTCCGATACATTACTGGATTACGATGAATATGTGCAGTTCGACGTGATGAATCTCGAAGGACTTCAACAGCAAGCAGCAGACAATATGGAGATGGTTCCGATCAAGGAGGCATTGAACATGGATGCGAAACGCCGGAAGCAATCGATGATTCATTTGACGACATCATCCTTGAAGGAGACCGGAAAGTATTTGCAATACGGACTCGATCATGACGACTCGGAAACCGTTCACTACGCAGCAACGGTTCGAAACTCTCTGTTCGACCGTTATGAAGCTAATCTTCGGCTACGGGAACAACAACTCAATCCGATAGACGTGACGACGTATCATCTCTTCATTCAAGAATGTCGAACCTTCCTCGAGAGCGGTTTATTGGACGAAGGTGGTATTCATCGTTTGGATGACAGGCTCGATGCTGTACTTGAGCAAATGAGAGCCTTTTATCCGACTGACCTTACTCGGATCGAAGCAGAAGCTGAGTTGGCGCTTCGACACGGAAAAAATGAGAAGGCGATCGCGTCGTATGAAGAGATGATTCATATCCATCCGACGTTGCCAGACGGATATCTCGCGTTAATCCGCTATTACTTTCGACGAAATGACTGGACTTCGATCGGACCAGTGCTCCGTCAGTTAAGAACAGAAGTAGCAGTTGAAGATATTTTAGAAGAACATCGCTTCATATTGGAACGTTTGGAGGGAGGAGACCAATGAATAAGAAACCTTACGGCTATCTCATTGGATTATTTGCCGTGTTATTCGTGACGATGGGTATCGTACAGCTGTTTCGTCTCGATTACCCGCATCGACTGATTCCTTCTGAAGAAACGAAGGTCCGTTCATTCGAGACGGCAAATACGAAAACGACTGAAGCAAAAGGAGAGGCACTTCGTGTCTACTTGCTTCAAAACGATAGTGACCTGTCAAAAGGCGCAATCGAAAATTTCTCGTACGCGTTGAAATATGCGAAAATCGATCACCAACGGATTCGTACATCAGACATTAAGACACTTCAACCAAGTGACCGGACAGTGCTTGTCTTATCCGGCGAACATACGAAGGAATGGCCGTACGAGACCATTCGGAAATTCGTCCAACAAGGTGGTCGCTTATACATCGCTGGTCGATTCATTGATCCGAAATGGGGCGACTTAGTAGGGGTAAAGCGCTTTGGTGATTTTAAAGAGGATGTCAACGGGATGACGTTTAAAAAAGACTTATTTCCCGGGTATATCGATTTACCGAAGACTTCTAACTTGTTCGTCCATAGTATCGCGGATGTGACATTAAAAGATGCCGATGTCAAAATCGAGGCAGACGGGAATCCGATCTTATGGACCCATGAATATGGAAAAGGAGAGGTCTTGTTCTGGAATACCTCTTCGTTGCTCGAAAAAAACTCGCGCGGTTTACTCGTTCAGTCACTTTCGTTGCTATTTCCGACATTCGTCAGTCAGCAAGTCGCTGTGAAGCTGGCGCACTTCGATGATTTCCCGGCACCCGTACCGGATGCCTCCAATCCAGCGATTCAGAAAAACTATGATTTGACCGTCAAAGATTTCTTTGCAGAAGTCTGGTGGAAAGACATGCAACGGATCGCAAAGGAACAAGATCTCATTTATTCTGGATTTATTATCGGAAGCTATAAAAATGCGATTTATGATACGGAAAAACAATTGATTGAAAATATTCGTTTTCCGATGCTGAACTTCGGACGGGGATTATTGAAGATGGGTGGAGAACTTGGGTTACACGGATACAACCACCAACCGCTCGTTCTTAACGGTGAGACGATGGATCCAAGTCTCGGATATATCACCTGGGTGAACCGTAAACAGATGGTGAAAGGCATCGAGAAAGTAAAAGCAGCACATCAGTATTTCTTCCCGAAGGAGCAACTGCGTAGCTATGTACCACCTTCGAACATTATCGGTCCAACGGGCTTATCCGTCTTAAATGAAGCATTTCCTGATGGATTGATCATCGCGTCTCTTTATATCGGAGACCCCTCAAAAGGAAGTTACATTCAAGAGTTCGAGCCAGATTCGACTTATAAGAATCTCTATAACTTCCCACGGATCACAAGTGGATATAATGAATCGCCTGAAGACATGTTTGTCTTAGCGGATGCTGTCGCGAACTTCGGACTTGTCTCGCACTTCATTCACCCGGATGACGTCCTCGATGAACGACGCTCAAAAGGGCAAGGGTGGCCGAAGATGGAACGTTCGATTGAAAAGATGTTCAAAACGATCCATACGGATTATCCGTATCTCGAGAGTATGACGCAGTACGATGGATACAAAAAAATGAAGCTGTATCAAGAATCGAAAATCGATGTTCGTTATTCTAAAACAGCGATTGAGATTTCAGGTAGTCAAATGCTTCTTCCTTCGAAGATGGTTGTTCGTGTCAATGAAGGAAAACTTGAGACCGGGTCCTTCGCATACGGGCAGGTGCGAAAACTTGGAGATGCGGACGATTTATACGAAGTAGAACTCAAGAAGAACTTCGCGCGCATACCGGTACTGGAGGGATCCCAATGAAGATTGGTTTAGTGTTAGAAGGGAGTTATCCCTATGTCAGTGGTGGCGTCGCCAGTTGGGCACATATGTTGATCCAACAAATGACAGAGCATGAGTTTGAACTGATCACGATTACACCTACACGCATGACCGAAGCGGACTTTCGGTACACCCTTCCTGCGAACGTCGTCGGTGTGACGAATCTTGCACTTGATCAAACGCATGAGACACGTCCGTTAAAACAGACGTTGACGCCGGAACAGGAAGAAGATATTAAACGATGGATGCGATTTCAGGCGACGAACACATCGATTTTCCCGCTTTTTGGTCAAGCGATCGGCACGTCGACTCAATTTTTCTCAAGCCGTCTCTTTTTTGATCTCGTTAAGACGAGTTACCGGGAAGAACGACAAGCCGGCTCCTTCATCGATTATTTATGGATGTGGCGTAGCATGTATGCACCCGTTCTTGAACTGTTACAAGCCGACTTACCAACTGTCGATCTGATCCATTCCGCATCGACTGGATATGCAGGACTCGTCGCAGCAGCGATCAAACAGCGACAGCATGTTCCGTTCGTCTTGACGGAGCATGGGATTTATTCACGAGAACGGGAGGAAGAACTCGTCCAAGCGATGTGGATTCCACAAGAATACCGCATGCACTGGGTCCAGTTCTTTCATCATTTATCGCGCGAAGCCTACGCGGGAGCAGACAATATCATTACGCTCTTTGACCGAAATGGAGAATTGCAACGCGAACTTGGTGCGCCTGCTGAAAAAATTCGTGTTATCCCGAATGGAATCGATGCGACGGGGCTTGCTGCATTAGGACATACTCCGAAGCAAGATGTACTCCGAATCGGTGCGATCGTCCGTATCGTTCCGATCAAGGATATCAAGACGATGATTCATGCCGCGAAGGTCTTACAGGAAATGCAGGTTCCATTCGAAATGACGATCATGGGTCCGCTCGAAGAGGATCCGGAATACGCCCGTGAGTGCCAAGAACAAATCGATCTCTTTGAACTATCTGCGAGTGTAAAACTCGTCGGAAAGGTCGATATTCGGAGTTATCTGCCATCGTTTGATGTCTGTTTATTGACGAGTATTTCAGAAGGTCAACCGCTTGCTGTCTTAGAAGGCATGGCTGCAGGGATACCGTGGGTCGTGACGGATGTCGGTGCATGTTCCGAGCTGATCAATGGACGTGAGGATGATCCTTACGGTCCGGCTGGATTCGTCGTACCACCAGTCAATCCGCGTCGGATCGCGGAGCGGTGTGCGTGGTTCCAGTCACATCCCGAAGAAGCGATTCGTTTCGGCCAAAATGGGAAAGAGCGCGCGCTTGCATATTATCAGACGCACCGTTTCATCTCAGAGTATCAAACATTGTATCAAGAGAGGGGGCTGACGTATGGCGGGCATCGGGTTTAAGCTTCAAAAATTATTTCAAGAAGACTATTTCTCATCACGACTAAAAGCATACGCCTTTGCGGGGCTCGTCACGTCCGGTCCATGGTTAATCGTCATCTTGACCATCGCTGTGACCCAGTGGCTGACGACGTTCCTGTCGATTGCTTCTTTTGAAGAACGGACGACCTTCAATCTGGTCGTCTCATATAGCTTCATTTTTTCACAAGTGTTGCTCGGTATTCAGCAACTCGTCGTCACTCGATATTTAGCAGATTGTTTTTATGAGAAGCGATATGAAGATCTGTTTCCTGCATTTTTAGGAATGACAAAGATGACGATGGCGTTAGGCAGTATCGTCTTTCTCATCTTCCTCAGTTTCTCACAACTTCCGTTCTTGTTGAACGGACTGATTTTCATTCTGTTCATGACGATTAATCTGATTTGGGTCCATTTCTTGTTCTTAAGTGCCGCGAAGTTCTATCAAGCTGTCGCGTACAGTTTTTTGATTGGCGGTATCGTAGCTGTCGGATCGGTCTTACTCATTGATCGATATTTGATGGAGTATGTAACGGGACTCGTTACACCAAGTCTTGCCTTAACAGCAGGCTTTACATTCGGTATGGTCGTCACGTTATTCGGTCTATTCACCTCGATGTTGCTGACGTTCCCGCAACGCGGGACGAAAAATCAGTTTACCTACTTGAGTTACTTTGATCGTTACCCAGCACTCTTTTGGACGAGCTTTCTCTACAATATCGGTGTGTGGGTCGGGAACTGGGTCATCTGGTTCTCAGATGGAGGTGCTGTTCATCTTGGGACATTCCGTTATCATCCGTTATACGATACGGCCATCTTCTTATCCTATTTGACGGTCATTCCGACGATGACGATTTTCGTCGTTTCCGTCGAGACGCGTTTTTATGAACGATATCGCATTTTTTATGGATACGCGAATGAAGGCGGAACGCTGGATCAAGTCGAAAAAGCGCGGGACGCCATGTTGCTTGTCTTACGTCAGGAGTTACAACGACTGTTTCGAAATCAAGGATTGTTTACGCTGTTCACTTTATTGTTCGCCTCGACGTTACTCGGTTATCTCGCATTACCGGAAGCAACGATCAGTATCTTCCAAATGACGACGATTGGTGCGTTCTCGAATGCGATGGTTCTCGTATTGACACTCTTGTTACTGTATTTTGAAGATCAAAAAGGGGCAGCATGGATTTCATGCGTGTTCTTCTTCTCTAACGGGATTTTAGCCTTGTTGATCGCACCGTTCGGTTTTTCCGGGTACGGTCTCAGCTTTGCGATCGGATCGACACTAACGTTTGCATTTGCGCTGATTCGACTCATCCAGTACGTCTCAGACATTGATTATCATACGTTTTGTCGAATGGTCTTACCGCAACGCTCGATGCGCTTTACACGATGGAGTGAACGATTGAATCGCTCCTGGATGTGAAGTAATGAAAGGTTTCTTTTAAGCAGAGAAAGAGGATGTCGTTAAATTTAAAAGGGCGATCCACTTCCGATACGAATTCGGAAATGGATCGCCCTTTTTAGCTTGCAGATAAAACAGTTTGCCATACCTATTATTTTTGATAGCCGTCCGGATTCTTAGACTGCCAGCGCCAAGCATCCTTACACATGTCATACAAGTTTTTTTCTGCTTTCCATCCGAGTAAACGTTCTGCTTTGGAAGCGTCCGCATAACACGAACCAACATCTCCCGGACGTCTCACCGTGATTTTTCGATCGATTTGCAAAGACGTCGCGTCTTCGAACGTCGCAACGAGTTCAAGCACACTCGTTCCCTGACCCGTTCCTAAATTGAACGCTTCGATACCGGAATGATCGTGGTAGAGCGCCTTGATGTGTCCTTTTGCTAGATCGACGACATGGATATAATCGCGGACACCTGTACCATCTTCCGTATCGTAATCATTGCCGAAGATTTGAAGGGTATCGAGTTTTCCAGCAGCGACTTGTGTTACGTAAGGCATCAGATTGTTCGGGATACCGTTTGGATCCTCACCAATGAGACCACTCATATCCGCCCCAATCGGGTTGAAGTAACGGAGTAACGTGATGTCCCAGGTCGGATCAGCATGGGCGATATCTTCAAGCATCTGCTCGATCATCAGTTTCGTCGCCCCGTAAGGATTCGTCGCAGAGCGCGGAGCAGACTCGGTGATTGGTGTCGTCTCAGGCACACCGTAAACTGTCGCAGATGAACTGAAGACGAGCTTCTTGACATCATGACGTTCCATTACTTCGAGTAAGACGAGGGAACTGATCAGATTGTTTTGATAGTAGAACAGTGGTCGAGATACCGATTCACCAACTGCTTTTAAACCAGCAAAGTGAATGACGGCGTCAATCGCATGGTTTTGGAAGATCCGCTCTAGTGCCGATTCATCCCGTACGTCTGCTTCATAGAATGTGACCGTCTGTTTCGCGATCTGCTCGACGCGTTCAAGAGCACTTCGATGACTGTTGCTTAAATTGTCGACGACGATGACTTCATGACCCTCTCGCAGCAGTTCGAGGCAGGTATGGCTTCCGATATAGCCAGCGCCTCCTGTTACTAAAATATTCATGTTGTACCCTCCGATTAATTCCATTATTTATCTAATAATAGCATAAACAGAGAGGTTTTTTCTGGATTTTGCTTTACATCCGTTTCGTTAAACGAATCAGTTGAATACGCGACTCGGACTCGATGATTTGTAAATGATAATGGGTGCTTAACCGCAGTCGTCCCGCCGTATTCGTCCGCTGGAACGTTCCAAGACGCGCCAATTCTTTTTGAGAAAGACGAGGGTTCTTCCAATCGATGGCGTATGCCCGATCATCGATGATGTGTACGGTAAATGAATCATACGTCCACGTTTCGTCCAAAGCCGTTTTGATTTTTTGTTTCGGAGATCCGAGACCCGCCCATGTCGTAGCAGGATCGTCAAATAGATCTGTCGCTTGTGTTTGTTTCGGGAGCGCCATGTATTCGTTTGTCCATGTCAACAATGCTTGATCCGTCATCATCGAACCGATCGTTTTTTCGGACAGGTCGCTCACTTTCATATAAGCTTGTGTCCGATCAGGAAGCTGAATACGCGCGCGATCCTTGACGATATCTAGGACAGGGAACGCATCACCAAATACTGCGGATTGAAGAACGGTCGAAGAGTCAGCATGGCGATAGATCGGACTCGATTCTGTTGATACAAAATGATAGATCACGTCTTTCTTCATCCATGTCTGGTACCCCCATGTAGCAAGCGCACCAAAACAAAAGCAAGCGAGCGCGAGATATACGATTCGCCAGGAGAAGAATCGTTTTTTCGACACCTGAAGAGGTGATTCCGTCTGAGGAAGTGGCATCTCGTCTCCTTCATCGAGTAAAGGAACAGAGGTGATGAATCCATAAAAGTCAGCGATACTCTCGTTTGGATGACCTTCTAAAAATCGTTTCCACTCTTCCGGCCGAACCGTATCTTGTTGAAAATGTCGAGAGGGGGCTGTACCTGTAAGATGAAGGCAGGTCGCATGAAGTGAAGAAGATGAAGATAAGGACAGCAGGATGCGTTCATGGAGGCGCTTGATCTCGACTTCCGTATGAGAGGTATAAAATTGTAAAGCGGATAAGGCACGATGCATAGGACGGCCTCCTTCCTTCTAACGTCAAGATTTGTATGAATTTTCCGTTTGCTTTTATGATATCATTTTTTCTGTAGAGACGAATGGAAAAGGAGGTAGGACGGTGCTCGATATTCATAACCATCTTTTACCGCTGACGGACAATGGCGCGACTCATGTCGAAGAGACGATTCGGATGGCACAACGTGCTGCTGCGGAAGAGGTGCGCCGAATCATCGCGACACCTTATGCGACGCATGCGACAGCAGAAGAAGTGCAATTGATCGTAGCGGAGTTGAATGTTTTACTCGCCCAGCGACAGATTCCCGTTCTAGTCTATCCGGGACATCAGGTCCGCTTAACACTTGGTTTACGTGATGCTGTTCATCAAGGTCACGTCTTGACGTTAGCGGATACGGCGTATCTACTAGTGGATTGTCCGGATGATCCGTTACCCATATATACAGAAGAAATCATGCTAGGACTACTCGAAGACGGATACCTGCCGATCCTTGCGCAACCGGAAGATAACGCGGAACTTCTTCAAAATCCAGAACGTTTGATTCGATTGATGGAAAAGGGTGTACGCTGTCAACTAGCGACACACAGTATTCTTGGACATCACGGAGAAGAGAAGAGGCTGTTTTGTCAGCGTGCGCTGCAAGAGGGATGGGCCCATTTCATTGCATCGAATGCTAAAAAAGCAACAGATCGTCTTGGGCTTATGCCAGCGTATCATCAGATTGAACAACGGTGTGGAGCAAGTGTCGTCGATCGACTACAATGGAATGCTGAACAGATTTTGGTGTCACCGCCAATTGTCTAAAACACGACGGTAGCTTTTCCAATCGGAAAGGCTATTTTTTTAAAAACTTTTTTAATAAATCAAAATCCAAGACAATATGTGATATGATATCATTACTTGGTACTAAAAATATTCAAGCGATTAATCAATACGGGCATGATTACGTTCGAATCTCCGAGGACATCGTCACGTACGCCGCTCAATTCTTTCATTTTTTAGGCATCATCATCATTAGCGTCGTGAACGCTGGAACAACTCGAGGAGGAAGTAATACATGAGTAAAGAAAAAATCGCACAGCTGCGCAAACATGTTTCGCCTTTTGAAAAGGCAGATATCAAGGCCAGCATTCGACAGATGATCAATACGATCCTGCCGTTTCTCGTCATTTGGTTTTTGGCGTATCAAGCACTTCATATTTCAGTCTGGCTCGCAGTACCTCTCGCGATGATTGCCGCTGGATTCGTCGTGCGGATGTTCATCATCTTCCATGATTGTACACATGGTTCGTTTTTCAAAAATAAAAAAGCCAATGCGATCGTAGGAACCATCACAGGTGTGCTAACTCTATTTCCGTACGAAAAGTGGAAACGAGAACATGCGATTCATCACGCTTCAAGTGGTAATTTGGACAAGCGAGGCGTCGGTGACATCTGGGTAATGACGATCGAAGAATACATCGAGTCATCAAAATGGACGCGATTGAAATATCGTCTCTACCGGAACCCACTCGTCATGTTCGGACTGGGTCCGCTACTGTTGATTTTGGTGACAAGTCGTTTTAATCGGAAAGACGCACGGAAGAAAGAGCGTCTCAACACATATCTGATTAACGTATCACTGATCGTTTTATACGGTCTCTTGATTTACTGGATTGGCTGGCAAGCATTCTTGATCATCCAAGGGACAACGATGTTTACAGCAGGCGTACTCGGTATTTGGTTATTTTATGTCCAGCATACATTCGAGGATTCTTACTTTGAAGATGAAAGCGAATGGGATTACGTCAAGGCTGCAATTGAAGGCAGTTCGTATTATGAACTACCTAAAGTATTACAGTGGGTGACAGGAAACATTGGTTTCCACCATGTCCATCACTTGAGTCCACGTGTACCGAACTATCATCTAGAGAAGGCACACGTCTCGACGCCACCGCTTCAAAAGGCGACGACGATCGGCTTGTTCTCTAGCTTAAAATCTTTACGTTATAAACTGTACGATGCTAAAAATAAGACGTTTGTCACATTCCAGGATATTAAGCATCTCCTGCGTGAACCGAAACCATCATCACTTTGAATCAGCAGCACTTTATCTTTTTTAAGATAAGGTGCTTTTTTCGTTGAATTCACAGAAACTTGACCGATAATGAGTAAGGAATGGAAAAATATAGGCACGACAAATTTGGAAATGTTATTCTAAACTAAAGAATAGAGAATAGATATATGCAGAGAGGAGGACTAGTATGAAAGGGAAAATATACTTCTGGCTTCTGTTTTTAAATGCGATTGCGACAGTAGGGGCGCTTGTCTACCTGTCTTTTGAACTGGGCGCTTTCGGCATTGTCTTAATGGGGCTAACAGTCGTCTGGCTTGCTTGGAAAGTATTACGATTATTTTCTTCGGTGATCCGATTGCAACAAGAAGGAATTGAGGTAACTGAACATCGTTTTCCGGAACTGTATCATGATATCGCAGCGTTATCGGAACGTTTGAATTTAAAGACACCACGCATCTACATCGTCGGAGACAACGTATCGCCCACTAGAGGAGTCAGTCTGTTCCGAACGAACGTGTTTTTCTTACCAGAGAAAGCCATGAGAGAGCGAAATGAGTTCGAACGAGTTCGGGAGTTGCTTCGTCTGAAACACAATGACGAGGAAAAACGATTCGCATTATTATTAGGCAGTTGGATTCCATTTCTAAGACCAGCTTATTTGCGGGCTGTATCCTTGTATCGGGATCGTCAAGCTATGCATCTTGTAGATGACCCAGATAGTATCATACGGAGTATTCTAAAAGAAAACGGGCGGCATCAATTGATCGATGAAATCGATGTACCAGCATACTTAGCTGAAAAGAGGCAGATCACGCTAGCTGAAGTCGTTAGCGAAATGGTCTACGCGACACCAACGACAGAAAGACGATTGATTGAATTAGGCTGGGTGTCACGCGAGACTCCTACTGGGCAGCATGCTGTTCGTTTCTTGTTGGTAGCATCAAGTATAGTAGCATTCGTTTTGATTGGCTGGAGTGTCCAGAACGTTTCGTTTTCAAATGAAACCGCAAAAGCTGTCGTCACTTCATCGGATGAGTCAAAGGTGAATGGATTGCAGGAAACGAAATTGATGGCTGCCATCCAAAAAGGCACGTTAGAAGAAGTCCAGAAGGAGTTACCGGACGGAGATATGAAAGCCGTGGATGCAGATGGTGATACAGCACTTCACTATTTAGGGTATCGGAAGTCAAGTGAAGGACTGAAGGAAATCTTTGATACGTTACTTAAGCAGGGAAGTGATGTGGACGCGATCAATGACTTTGGAGAACGACCGTTCATCACAGCAGTATATAGTAACAATAATGAATTAGTAGAACTGTATTTGAAGCATGGGGAAAACATCAATCAGCTTGATGATCAAAAATATACGCCTTTACACCATGCAGTAGAAGGAGAAGGCGTTCAGACCGTGAAAGTATTGCTAGAACAAGGGGCAGACGTCTCAATCAAGAATAAAGATGGTTTGACGCCTTTAATGTTGGCGCAACAATATGAATTAGACGATATCATTCGATTGTTAAAGCAACATACGTCTCAAACACTATAAGAAAAATGCTCCTTCCCGCGTCGGGGAGGAGCATTTTTTATGAACTTATTTACCTTGAAGAGCCGGATCTACGTTAAGGATACGTCCTTCAATTTTATAATCGATTGTTTTCTTAGAAATCGCGTAGTCGCGGAACGTTTCCCAGTCAGAGAGACCGAGGTCTTTCACACGTCCTGATTTGTAAGCATCTTCAAACGGTGTTAAGAAGTCGCTTCCTTTAGCTGTGAAAGCATTTGTAGCAACTGTATACGTTTTTGCTGGATCAATGGCCTCTTCTACACCGCCATCTTTCGTAAGCGTCATTTTCGTGATACGTTGACCTTTCGCTTTTGAACCATCGTACTCAAGTTTCATGCCTGATACTTGTAAGAATCCACCATTTTCAAGTGGTGCAAGTCCAACGCTGATTTCAAAGAGGTCTTTAAGTTGTGAACCATTCATTGTCACCAAGGCAAGTGTGTTACCGAATGGTAAAGTAGTTAAGATTTCACCAGTCGTAAGTGGACCTGCATCGATAGCAGCGCGAATACCACCACTGTTTTGAACAGCAATAACGGTTTCTGGGTTAATTGATTTCGCTTTTGCAAGCATACCGTCTGTAATTAAGTTACCAAGGGCAGTTTCACTGTTTCGAACACTTACTGTATTTGTACTACTTGTACGTGGGTTTGGAAGTGCAGATACAACATCAACACCGACTTCTTGGTTTTTGATTGCCGTAATTTTATCCGCGTAAGGTTTGAGAATAGCAGCTGCTCCAGGATCTGCTGCATAAGGTTTTACTTCAATTGTCGAACCATTGAACGATTTAATTTTTCCTTTATAGTCAAAAGTTACGTTGACATCACCAAGAAATTCACTATATTGATATGCTTGGGCGATGACAGTTGGTTCTTTTTTCTTTGTTTCTTCACTTGCAGGAATCAATACAGGTTTAGTGAGATTCGTATGTGTGTGACCACCGATGATGACATCAATGCCGTCAACATTTTGAGCGAGTAATGGGTCGTTGTCAATTTCTGGATTATCGTCGTAACCGATATGTGTCAACGCAACGATTTTGTTGATGCCACGAGCCTTGAATTTATCAACTGTCGCTTGAGCACTCTTGATGTAGTTCGAGAACGCAATTGTACCAGGACTCGAAATTCCAACCGTCTCTTCCGTCGTCAAGCCGAAGAATCCGACTTCTTCACCGTTGATTTTTTTGATGACACCTTGATAAATGTGTCCATCTTCCGGACCAGACGTGATTGTCTTCTTTTGCATTCCGTTGAAGAGCGGATTTTTACTGAAATCAACGTTGGCTGTGATGAATGGGAAGTCAGCGCCAGCAACAAAGGCTTGCAAAGCGGCGCCTTGATCTTGGTCACCCAAATCAAACTCATGGTTACCGAACGTCATCATGTCATATTTCATGTAGTTCATGAGTTCGAGATCAGCTTGTCCTTTAAACTCATTAAAGTAAAGTGATCCTGAGAAGACGTCACCGGCATCAAGAAGAAGAGACGGTGTTCCTTCTGCACGGTAAGCGGCACGGCGTTCCTTAATAACAGTCGCACGTTTTGGAGCGTTATCAAGTGAAGCGTGTGTATCGTTCGTATGGAGTAAGGCGAGGCTGAAATCATCTGTATTGATGTCACGGACGATGATTTTTGCTTTTGTTGTGACTGTTTTACCTTTATGCGTTAAGCTACCTGTCGCGTAGTAAGTACCTGACTCACTTGTATCGACTTTACTCCATTTGATTTCTTTATTGTAGACTTTACCGTTTGCGTAAAGAACAGCTAGTTTTTTTGGAAGGACTGGTTTTTGATCGACTGAAATCACTTGTTCCTTTACGGATTCGATGATTTTGATTACATAGTTTTCGACGTGAATTTTTACTTCGATTGGGAGCTTTTTCTTACCATATGTGCCATGAACCGTTTGGTAGCGATTGAAGATGTGCTTGTTGTATGCACCCCATGAAATTTTTTCTCCCTTATATGTAGCCGGAAGCTTAACGGGTTCACCTTTTGTGAAAGTGAGTGACTTCAATTTGACCGTTTTGACTTTGACATGAGTAGCAGCAGATACGGTCGTTTGTGCAGCCGGCACGATTGCCGATGTCGTCAATGCGACAGCTACAGCTGCCGCGTAAAGCGGTTTTGATTTGTACATAAATAAAAATCCTCCCTCGAGATGGTATGAGGTCGACTAGCGATCGATGACCTCTTCTTCTACTATAAATGCTTAACGGACAATCGTGTCATGAACCTTTTGTAAAATGCGTAAATTCTTAGGTCCGACGACAAGACAACCCCAGCAAGTCGTTTGCTTTCTTCTTTAAAGTAAAAAAGATAGAAAATGATTGCGCTTACATTATATCTTTTTATTCTATCAAAGGAAACTTTATTTATGAAGAAAGCACACATATTGCCCTTATTTTGAGATAAGTCCATAGTCAACATTTTCAAGATATTGTATAATTTATTGTATAAAACACATGCGATGGGGAGGTGGAGAGTTTAAATGAATGAAAAGATGCGCGGTAGTCTACTCGTAGGTATTCTTTGTATAATGGGCTTCTTGATTATTTGGGGGCTGGCCTCTCCACCAACGACAATTGAGTTCCCCTATTTTACTCATACTTAATTTTAATGAAGAATCGACAAGCATCCCTTGTCGATTCTTATTTGTTTAGTTAGGAAAGCTACAGTTTGGTGTCGGTTCACGCTATACGTTGACACGCTTTTTACGGATGGCTAGAATTGATTAAGTGTACTTCGTGTATATACAATTAAAAGATAAACGAGGGGGGATGGATAATTAGACATGATACATCATGTCGATCGGAGGAATGTTCGTTTGAGGAATCGCGAACAGAACCCGTTTTTTTGTTTGAATTTGATCCAGAATTCATTGAATTACAAATACATGTACCATGAAATCGGAAGGAACTTACACTTATGTTGAAAGAAATGAAAAGTATCATCCGGGAACAGGTTGAAAACTTTCCTTTGATTCGCCGGCTCGCGCGATATGAAATTAAGTCCGCGCACGCAGAACAACGCCTTGGTCTCTTATGGGAGCTCCTCAATCCGGGTCTCCAAATTTTCATCTACTGGTTCGTCTTTGGTATCGGTCTTCGAGGGAATGAAAATGTGGATGGAAACATTCCATTCATCGTCTGGCTTCTATGCGGGATCGTCGTTTGGTTCTTTATCAACGATGCTTTATTACGTGGATCGAACTCGATCAATAGTCGACTTGCGATGGTGACGAAGATGCGTTTCCCGATGAGTGCCATTCCGTCGTACGTTATTTTGTCACGGATGTATCAACACTTCGCAATGCTTGTGATTGTATTCATCGTCATCCTCGCAAATGGGATTCCGATTACATGGAAACTACTTCAGTTACCTTACTATATGATTGCGACGTACATTTTCGTCTACGCATTCTCACTTTGTTTTTCAACGCTCATCACGCTCGTTAAAGATATTCAGCTCTTCTTACAATCGATGATGCGGATGCTCTTTTATATGACACCGATTCTTTGGAATATCGAGCGATTCCCAGATTCTCTGCATGGAGTTCTTCGCCTGAATCCGGTCTACTATCTCGTCGAGGGATACCGGGCAAGTTTGCTTGGTGGCCATTGGGTCTGGCAGGAATGGCCAACTGGATTATACTTCTGGAGTGTCACGCTCTTGTTGTTCACAGCTGGAACATTCTTGCATATCAAATTCCGTAAATCATTCACTGAGCTCGTCTAAGGGAAGGAAATCGCCATGTCTATGATTAAACTCGACCATGTCACGAAACGCTTCGACATGGTTACGACTACAAAAGAAAAATTCAAGCTCTTGTTCAAGAATCAAAGCAAGAGCGTTAAAACATTCACTGCACTGCGAGATATCTCGCTTGAAATCGGCTCGGGTGAAGTCGTTGGACTCGTCGGAATCAACGGTTCCGGTAAATCCACACTTTCGAACTTGATTTCAGGAATCATCTACGCAAACGAAGGAGACGTCGCCATCAATGGTGAAGTCGCGATCATCGCCGTCTCACAAGGGTTAAAGAATGTCCTGACAGGGCGGGAGAATATCCGATTGAAATGTCTCATGCTTGGGATGGATGATGCGGAAATCGAGCGTCGTATGCCAGGAATCATCGATTTCGCTGATATCGGCGACTTCATCGATCAGCCAATCAAGAAGTATTCGAGCGGGATGAAATCTCGACTTGGATTTGCGATTGCCGTCAATGTCGACGCAGACATTCTGATCGTTGACGAAGCCCTATCCGTTGGTGACCAAACTTTCTATAATCGTTGTATCGATAAGATGAACGAGTTTAAGGATGAAGGCAAGACGATTATCTTCGTCAGTCACTCGTTGTCACAAATTAAGAGTTTTTGTGAGCGCGTTATTTGGCTCGAATACGGTCAAGTCCGACTCGACGGAACGACGAAAGATGTCTTACCGGAATACAAAAAGTTTCTTGCGGAGTATAAAAAATGGTCGAAAGAGGAACAACATCAATTTCGGCGTGACCGTTTAAAAGCACAGGCTGCTAATGCTCGTTCCGGGAAACAAAACACGGATTCAGATGAAAACATCAAACATCCGGCATTGATCTTATCTGCGCTAGGTATTCTTGTACTTGCAGCAGGTAGCTTAATGGTCGTTGATGAGACGCCATCTTTGGCGAATTTAAGCGACGCTATCTTAAATTTCTTTTGATTCTCTGCGCCAGGTACCAATCGGTATCTGGCTTTTTGTATCATGTAAGTAGGAATTAGTAAAAGGAATGAAGAATGCTAAAGGTGAGTGGAAAAAGAAGGAATCATCGTAACTCAAGAAATGTATTCATAAAAAAAACGGAGTCCAAGACTCCGTTTTCATCAGGTTTGTGAACGATCCATATAGGTTTTGACGCGTGGTGCTTCATACGTTGCAAAACGTTCTAAAAGACGTTCAGCATCTGATTCGACAATCAACATGGATCGATGTTCTGGAATCAGGAAACCTTGTTGTTCCATCGTATCGAACAAGGCGATCAAGGCATCATAGTAGCCATCAATGTTCAGTACACCACATGGCTTTTCATGAAGTCCAAGCTGAGCCCAAGTGAAGACTTCAAAAAATTCCTCCATCGTTCCTGGACCACCTGGGAGAATGATGAATCCGTCAGAGAGCTCTGACATTTTGGCTTTTCGCTCATGCATCGAGTGGACGAGATGCAGTTCAGTTAGTCCAGGATGCGCAAGTTCTTTTTCCTGAAGAAAGTGGGGAAGAACACCGATTGCTTGACCTTTAGTAGCGAGCGTAGCATCTGCGACTGCTCCCATCGTTCCAACGCGTGATCCTCCATAAACAAGTCCGATGCCGCGCGCGGCGAGCGCTTGACCGAGTTTTCCTGCCGCCTCTCGAAAGAGTGGACCGGCACCATCTTTGGAACCACAGAATACAGCAAGTCTATTCATGAAAGAACCTCCTTCGTTGTTTCAACCATAGCATATTCGACGATGGGAAGGCAGAATAGAAAGGAGATCGATATGCGACCACGTACAATTGTTTGGCTCGTCCTAATCATCGCAGCAATCAATTTAGGACTTGGGATATGGATGCCCGATACATCGACTCGGACGACGATTAGTTCAATATTACTAGGATTGATTCTAATACTCGGAATATTTTATGTCGTTGCGTTGCGACAATCATCTAAATAAAAATGCTCGTTCGACTCTAATGAGTTGAACGAGCATTTTTATTTAGATTTGAAGAAATGAAGCGATAGAATATTCAAAAGAATCTATTTTCATACACAAATTCAACACTTTGATGGATAGTTTGTAAAAAAAGAACAGTATTCAGGACATATGATACGTGTCAAAAGTAATAGTTATAATGAATAATGTGTAAAATAACATAAATATTCGTATTCGAATATTTAGAGGGGGTCTAAGGATATATGATGTTGTTACAAAGCCAGACGAAAAAAATTAGGAGGTTATTTATATGAACTTGAAAAAGAAACTAGGTTTAGCAATTGCTGCTTTATCATTGACTGCTACTTTCGGTGTAAGTGCTGCAAATCAAATTGGACATAAAGACGTAGCGATCGAACGTATCCCACTTGAGTACTCAGTCAAACGTGATGTAGCGATCGAGCGTATCCCACTTGAATACTCAGTTAAACGTGACGTAGCGATCGAGCGAATCCCACTTGAATACTCAGTTAAACGTGACGTAGCGATCGAGCGTATTCCACTTGAGTACTCAGTCAAACGTGACGTAGCGATCGAACGAATCCCACTTGAATACTCAGTTAAACGTGACGTAGCGATCGAGCGAATCCCACTTGAATACTCTACAACACGAGCATAATTAACTATTTTGACTAACAATATTTTTTAAAAAGTCACTTCGAATAGAAGAAATGATTTTTTTATACTGATTCATGTTGAGTAGTTCGAACAAAAAATACGCTTTGTCATACGCACCGATAATTTGTTCTTTAGTCGCGCCCAACTTCTCAAGACAATCTCCCTTTTGAGCGTATAACTGTCCTAATACCGACATGTCTTTAAAATTAAGACTTTCTTCAATTGCTTCATCAATCAATTGCAGAGCTTGTTCATATTTAGAGAAATCTAATAAGATTTTAGAAAAATTATAGGTGATTCTAATTTTTTCTGTTACTAAATCATCGCTATCAAAATTTAATTTGAGGATCTCCTCATAAACATTAATACTATGCTGATAACTTTTATTTTCAGAGTATAGATTCGCGATAGCTGACTTAATACGAATCAGCATACTGGGTGAATAATGAGAAGTTAGATAATCTGCTGATAAATTTTGAAGTTCAACGATACAGGTTCGATAATCAATTTTTTGAAGCCGATACGAACAAAGGTAATAGTAGTATTTGTACAATAGTACAAACTCAAAAGAAGAATCATGTTGCTCTAAAATCTTTTGACTCTCTTTATAGATCGACTCAAAGTCTTGATTTCTAAAACGATGTAGTAAGTCTTCATCGATCGTCTTTAATGAATCTTGTTGACGATTGGGATCTAAAAATGCAGAAATCGGAACTTGTAACCTTCGGGATAGCGCATATAACAATTCGATCGTTGGGGAATGCGTGCCACTCTCGATCTTACTGATTTCTGCTTGACTGCAGATACCGTTTGCTAAATCCTTTTGCGTTAGATTATGTTTTTTTCGCAGACGACGTAACGCTAAACCAATTTGTGGTGACGTGAAATGATCCATTGGATCCTCGTCCTTTCATGAAAATTGAACTGTTACTCAGTATCCATTTCTATTATAGAAGTGAATGCAGAGGGATACCATAGATTTACTTGATTTCATATCAATGTTTCATTGCCCGCCGTATTTGATTCAGAAAGGGGTACACCCATGACACTCATCTTAAAAGAAACGCGACGTAACATGAATTCGTGCGCTTGGTGTCTCAATGCTGCTACCGTCTCAGTCGCCCCCTTGGCTCATCGGGAAATGGATCAAACCATTGCTAAGTCTAAGAAAGATAGAAACAAGACTGCTTGAATCATTCTAAGGACTTCATTCGTATTTGGGATGAAGTCCTTTTTGCATGATTTTCACCAGAAAGGAGTAATCATATGATAGGAATTACGATCGTATCAGAACAGGATGGTTGGTTACAACGTTCACGTCCCTCTTCAGCGATGAGACACTTTTGTGAAACCCATCGTTTTTCTTTAGATGTTTTTGATTATGATATGCATACGTTTGAGGATTTACTGGATTATATGGATTTTCAAGAATATGAACATTATCTCTTTATTCTACAGGGTGAAGGAGAACGGACATTACGCTTGGTTGCTTATTTGCAGCAGCAGATGCTTCATGTCCAGTTTCATTTAATTCGATCGGAAGGTGGTATCGTATTTGGACAACCCGATTTTCTAAATGGTTTAGAACTACCTCTCATATTTGAAGATGAAAAGTCCGTGCTACCCATCATTCAAAACGAGTTATTGTCTTTGATGACTGGTGTTCATCGGTATGCTTCACCATTCCAACCGCAACCGTTGCGGCATGTCTATATCGAAGATAGTTCGCTTTTGAATCGTATTCCAGCATCCTTTTTCACATCGATGACAGTGAATAGTATCGTGTATTTCGATCACCCGATGCGTCACGATTTACCAATCATTGAATTAATGAGTCGAACACCAGTCCTTCTTGCTTTCGTTGATACCCTGTCCCCTCCGCTTGAAGCACGACTAGAGGTGTTATCTCGGGCAGAGCTCGCTCGTCAGTTGGATCGCTGGAAGGATACCGGATGGATTCAGAACGAACGATTCGCCGGTATATTGGATTATGCGACACAAGTTGGCTCAAACAGCTCATATCGTCTTTTTTTCTTTGAAGATGGTATCTATGCGGATCGTCAGAAAACTGATCGGTTGAGTTCGGACATTTCTCTAATGATTGAGAAAAGAGTAGGACAGTTTGAGGCACTTGCCACACCAAAGGAACTTGAGTTATTTCCGTTACTCTATCAACTCGCAGGATCATTTTCAGGTGAAAGTCGATTCGTTACACCCTATTCAGATTTAGAATTACCACGAACGATCGGACGTATCGGTCCACTGACGTTGATTGGTATTCAAAATGAAGAAGGATATTTCGCTTTCGATTTAACATCGATGCAACTATTCGAAACGAACGAAGCATTTTTGTGGATTCTTGAAGCCGATCAAAAAGAACAATTTGATGTGTTACCAGAACGACTTGGAGCAGACTATGCGGAAGCGATTCGATACTACAAGGAGTTGATGTATCATGAGTGATGTATTATTTGGTCCGTTTTTAAGAAAAGGAAGCTACTCACGTGTTGAAGTACTCGATCACGTTTATGCAGATGAACGTTTTGGACAACTGTATCAAGAAGCGAAGCAAATCACAGAAATTGATGAGTTGACGTTTTATCGACGTTATCTACAAAAAGAAGAGACGGTTCTGTTTTACGGCACCTTCGATCCAAAACTCTTTAATCTGTTATCCGACGAGGGGTACGATTTATATTTGATCGAGTCAGAAATGATTCGGACACATCAAATCGATACACCGTACCGTCATAAAGTATATGGCTGGAGCCATGATGTGACAGACGTCGTAGGTCCTGAATTCTTTGATCGGATCGTTCTTCCTGGTACGACCATCATGCATTACAACCGTGGGGAACTGCTATTATTCTTTCGGAACATACGTCAACTTTTAGGTGTACATGGAAGACTTCTCGTTTCGTTGCACGATATTCCTTATCTAAGAGAATCAGAGCAGTCCATTTCGACTCGACGGATTCATGATACTTTAATGTTCTTTGGTCATCATGTAGATAGCGAACGACTCTTATTTAATGCGTATTTAAAATCAGGTAGCGAAGAAAAAGTAAGCTATGCGATCGATTACTTATACAAACCTGAAACCTTGTTTGAATTCGCGAAACTCTCTCGTTATGAAGGGCAATCAATATATGAAGGAAAAACAATCGTCGTTCTTGAATTCAATAAACAATAAGCTTTTGATAGAATAGAAGGAGAGTAATTTTAAAATATATCTCCTAGTTTAGTTTGAATGGGTCTAAAGACAGGGTATTGAGATACAGAAGTTTTGTATTACGATTCAAAGTACATCATGAGAAAGAGGAGCCGGACCATCATGGAAAATCAGAACGAAACTACCTTTCAAAAAAGCTGTCTATCGTTCATTGAGACTTTGTTTCCAGACGAATCCTTTCACTTCTTAGAAGAATCGAGAGCAATGGATGCTTTCGGACATCACGGTATTCAATTGTTTTTTTCTTCAGAACTTCGAACGCTAAAATTCAGTCTTCTCAAACAGACACATCAACGATACGATCGCGTGTTTGTTTCGGAGAAAACCGAACAAAACACTTTTTTTCGAAGGCTGTTGGAGGCAACATATGAAGAAAATCAATTGTACATCGATCATGTCGTAAAAACCGATTAATCCAAAGAAAAGGCATGGGAGCGATTACGCCCCATGCCTTTTCTCTTTTTAAGCTTCAATCGATGCTGATCCACGTTTTAACGCATGGTCAATCGAAGTCGCCATCTCTTCTCGAACTGTAGTTGAGATCAGTCTACCATCGAAATAAATTTCTTTAGATAAACTCAAGTGAACGAGTAAATCCTCTAATACGAGCTTTAAATCAAGAGGTTTCGTCGGTTCGAGCGCCTGTTGTATGAATTCATTCAGAGATGGGTGCTGAACATGCTTTGGATCAATCAAATCAATGATCGTCGTATTTAAAGCAAGTGCTAAGCGTTCGAGGGATTGGGGAGTCGGCATCCGTTGTCCGCGTTCATATGCGGAAATCGTCGTCGCAGTTTCACCGCATTTTTCGGCTAGATACTTTTGGGTGTACTTATGCTGTTTTCGTAGTTGCATGATTTTTTTTCCAAGTGCGCGATTCATAGCGCTTCACTCCTATTCCTCAGGTCATCGTGTATAGTACTAATTAACCACTTATGGTATAGAAGAAACCTTTTGATTGTAAAAAAGCGTTTGAATAAGGAAATAAAGAAAGATTGAAATTCCAAAAGTGGATTATTCAAGGTGGTATTATTCTTTTGGATACCACATGTTATTCTAAGGTGTATGTGAAAAAAGGAGTGTCTTCATGAAAAAAATTACATGGTCCGGCTACGTTGTCATCGCTGTTCTATTGGTTCTCTTTATCTCAAGTTCGATGCCATACCAGGCACAATCCATCAAGCCAGGGTTATCTCGATATATCCCGTTAGGATTTGTCGATCATTTGCGTTTCATCTCCTTCTCGTATCACGGAGAAGTCAGTGTTGATGCACTCGGACGAAGTGGCTTCATTGAATTTTTCATCCGAAAAGCCGCGCATGTCTCGACGTTTCTCGTGTTAGGTGTGGCATTGATTGATTTGACACGTCGCCGCCTGACAACAGGACTTGCTGTTTTATTCGCTTATTCGTTAGCAATCATGGTGGCTGTCTTTGATGAGTTTCATCAGATTTTGACGGGAGATCGGACGGGACTCATCCAAGATGTCTTACTCGATGGAACCGGGGCATTGATTGGAATCGGATGTTATCTACTCGTCTATAGGAAAAAAGTACGACGCCAAGCAGGAAGTCTTTCCTTCCGGCACGAAAAGAGAAGGCATCACTTTTAACGAAGGAGACTGCCTTATGAAGACTTCCCATTTGTTGATGACGAGCGTCGGGCGCCGGACGAAACTGGTCGAGTATTTCGTCCGTGAGATGCCAAACGGTCATGTCAGTACCGCGGATTGTAGTCCACTCGCACCGGGTCTCTATATGACTGAACGCCATCATCTCGTACCACGCATCGATGCACCGGACTATATCGAGCATTTACTTGAACTGTGCCAGCGGGAACAAGTGACAGCGTTATTGTCATTGATTGATCCTGAACTCGAGTTACTTGCAGCGGCAACAGAACGGTTTGAAGCAATCGGTGTCACCGTACTCGTCTCACCGATGGACGCGTGTCATCTCTGTTTTGATAAGTACGCGATGTATACGTACTGTGTTACGGAAGGTATCGCGCATGCGCGGACATATGTGACGCTCGAAGCGTTTCGAAGTGCACTTACGCTAGGGGAAGTCCAGTTTCCGGTCTTCGTAAAACCACGTAACGGGAGTGCTAGTCTTCATGTCCAGGTCGTCTCTTCACTTGAAGTCGTCGAAGGATTGTTTGCCGTCCATTCGGATTTATTGATTCAAGAATACTTAAGAGGGCAAGAGCTTGGGGTGGATGTCTATGTCGACTGGCTAACGCATGAAGTCACTGATATCTTCATCAAGGAGAAACTCGTCATGCGCGCTGGAGAAACCGACAAGAGTCGCTCCATCAAACGCGACGACGTCTTTGAACTGATCGAGCACGTTTTAGAAGGAACAGGTCTCGTCGGTCCGCTTGATTTTGATCTCTTCGATGTCGACGGAACGCTGTATTTATCAGAAATCAATCCGCGATTCGGTGGTGGATATCCACATGCTTACGAATGTGGCGTCAACTTTCCGAAAGCGATCCGAAACAATTTGCAAGGGCAACGTAATCCCCGACGCATCGGTGCATATACGGAAGACATCTATTTATTGAAGCACGACACGTTGACGCTCTTACCGGCATCTCTGCTTAAGCAAATCAAAAAACCGTAGGCATACGAAAAAAGAGTGATCCGGTGTGATGCCGGATCACTCTTTTTAGGTGGAAGGGGATGATCAGGAAAGAGAGACGCGTGCACGCTTGAGACACTGCACGGCAGAGGTCCAGCTACCGAAGAGAGCGTTAATCGTTGAAGTGCTCGGAACCGAGCGATCTTCTGCCCATTTTCGGTAATGAATAATGCTGAGGGAAGGTAATTCTTCTTGTGCCTGTCGTAGTGCTTCAAGGACATCTTCTTCGACCCATTTTCGGCGAGGAGGTGCGATGTCGAGGCAAGCAAGAGCATCTGCCCATGAACCGTATTTACGGGCAATCGTCGCGACTGTCGGATGTCCGTTTTCTTGTGCCCAAATCGCATACGTCTGTGTCGTCAGGCGTGGAAGGACATCTGAAGCTTCGAGCAGTGCCGTGATAATGCGTTCTTCTGTCATCGAGATAGAACGTGTCATTTCAATGTGTGCTTCTTCGAGTGCACGTGACCAAGAACCGAAGCGTAAGTTGATCAGTGTCAAGGAGGGTCCATGTTTCGCCTTTGCCCACTCCCGGTAGCTGTTGCTATGGAAAGGGTGGAGACGCGTTGATGCTTCCTTGATGAAAGCAAGGATTTCCTCATCAGAGAAATAAGGACGGATTGATGAGAGACCAGCGGCTTGGAGTGCTTCACGCCAAGAGCCAAATACATTAATGATCGTCGTGATCGATGGAATGTCTTTTCCAATCGACCAGCGCGCATACGTCTTTGCGTCGAGAGCGGGATATTCGATACTAGCTTCGATTAGGCTATCGATGACTTGTTGTTCTGTCCATTTCTTCATGATGTCATACCCCTTTCGTGTAGGTGCTCTAGGTGTGGGTACTGTCGTGAGGTGGAAGTCGACGAAGCGACGTATAAGCGAGAAGGCTAAGCCAAATAAAATAAAATCCGCTCGGTCGGACGAGAACGCTTTCCGTGAATTGGAGCAACCCGAGCCAGCCGGTAAGCAACAGCGCGAGGAAAGCGAAATCCGTCATTTGAATACGAAAGAATCGGTAAAACAGATAAAGAAAAACCGCGATGTATAGCAGACAACCGATGAGTCCGAATTCGTAGAGATAGGTGATCGGTGTACTGTGGAACGTATAGAGAACTTGTTCGTTTAGCTGTTCTTGTAGTCCGCGTGGTGCACTCCCGATGCCGTGACCGAACCAGAGTGCATCTGCGGAAGCCCGCCAACCTGCTTCCCATAGCGTAAATCGTCCATTGAGACTCAGCAAACGGGGAAACAGACCTTGAAACGAAAAGACGATGAGGAGAATCAGGCTTCCCGTCACATAACAGGCCGTTACTTGCAACCGACGTCTCGTTCCCGGAACCATTCGAATACTCGTCAAAAGGGCGAGGAGAATAAAAGAATAGATCCCGGTCTGCGAACCACTTTTGAGTAAAGCAATGATGATCAGAAGTAGAAAGACGGCGTGCAGAAGGCTGTGCCGACGAGGAAACTGTTTGAGCAGATAAAACCAAGCAAATAGTCCTCCTGGAACGAGCCAAGCTGCAAACGTATTCGGATTGTTCATCAGTCCAGCGAGACGAAGGAATGAGCCTTGTTCCCCTACGTACAACTGAGGAAACGACAAAGGACCGATTCGAAGCCATTGCAGGTTTTCGACCGGGACATACTCTGATCCAAATGAGACGATGAGGGCGTAGGAAGCAAGAAAGACGGCTTGCCCGTAAAGGAAATAACATAGAAGACGATGCCATTGGTTAATCGATGTACGCGAGAGCGAAGAGACGATGCCAACGAAAAGCCAAGTCGAGATGAGGTAAAGCGAAGCAAGAATACGATCCGTATTCGCGTTGAAAAAGAAAAATACGATATGAAAAGTCAGATAAATCAGAAAAATGAGTACGATTTGATGCCCAGCCGCCCGATTGACGCGATAGAACGGTTGTAAGATGAACCAACAGACGCTAAATAGAATGGTGTAAACGGGAAGCAACCAAAAGGACCACTGTTTCGGCAACACTTCGTCCGTGAAGGATAAGGGACGAATCCAAGCATCGAGCATGATCCAAACGACTAGGATGGATAAGGCAAACGATGTGGGTATATTGGCTGATTTTAACATGATTTCTAAAGTCTATCCACCCTTCATATAGGACTTATTACCGATTTGAGAACTTTTTAATCATCAAATTTGTATTTACCCTTATCTTTCAAAATATCATGCAGATAAATGAAACAATATTAAGAAAAACGTGATCATTTTTTCGTGAATCGCGTTTTTTTCGTGACATGATTTCATGCTGTGAACTAGCGTCACGCAAGCGAGATAGCTACCGAAAAAAATATAATCATTTCCACCAAGCTCTAATTGTTTTGGGAGTCGATTGGAAATAAGGTGTAGACATAACCAATGTCCATCCATTCGGTCAAGCCAGAAAGAGGTGAACAACAGTGAGCTCGATGCATCAAAGAAAAACTTTCGGAGATCATCTGACGACACTCCGACGCGGCTGGTGGCTACTCGCACTCTTCATGATTCTCTTCGCAGGTGCCGGATATGCTCTCAGCACGTATGTCATTCCGAAGACATACGAGGCGACGGCTTACATCCTCGTCGTTCCTCAAGAGAATACAGAGGCGACATCGACGCCGACACTCGTCAGTACCTATCAAGATATTCTACGAAGCCCAGAGGTCGTTGATCAGGTTGCTCAAAAAATGAACGTTACCGATAAGCGACTATTCGATTTGACGGATCGTCTAACGGTTTCAAGCAATCTAGATTCGCAAGTTATCGCCTTATCCGTCACGGATCGTTCGGCGGAGCAGGCAGCAATCCAGGCGAACACGATGACGGAAGTCTTCCAGGACTATCTACCACAACTAATCAACACGAGTAAAACGGAAGTGTTCTCGAGTGCACGGATCCCAACGAACCCCGTATCTCCGAACATTTTAATGAATACAGGTATCGGTGGTGTTCTTGGTCTGATGCTCGGACTTCTGATCGTCTATTCTCGATCGTTAAGCAAAAAGGAAGTGACACGTGAAGCGACAGACAGTTATCCGAAAGCCATTCCCCGCACCCATTCATGAGAGAGGAGAGGAGACACCGTCATGCAGCATTCCCCGCTCACCCCGTATCGTCGGCAGTTGAAGATCGGACTCCTTCGCCTGATCGACGCCGGAATCATCGCACTTGCGACCGTAGTGACGTTCTATTTCTTTAATCCACTCCATCTCACTGTCAACTTCGAGTTGCAGGATGCACTCGAAATCGCCCTCATCCAGTGGGTCGCCCTTACGTTCGTCGCACATTGGATGCGCTTCTATCAAATCATCTGGCGCTACGCAAGTCTACGTGATCTTGCCGTCTTACTCGTCGTCGTTCTTGCTAGTAGCTTCGTCTTACTCGGTCTCGAATACGCGTTGTTCGACTTTGCCGTCGAACGGGCGATCTTCTTACAGACAGGACTTGTCCTAAACGGTCTCTTATTCGTCCGCCTGTTGATTCGTGGACGTAGTTTAAGACTCGTTCCGGACCATAAGACGCTCGGAAAACGAACACTGATCATCGGTGCCGGTGCTTCCGGTCAGATGATCACAAAAGAGCTGAAGCAAAAGAAGTCGCATATCTTAAACGTCGTCGGACTCCTCGACGATTCGCTCGAACTACGCGGAATGCGGATTCATGGTGTTCCTGTCATCGGCGCGATCGATCAACTCGAATGCATCATCGAAGAGCAGAAGATCGAAGCGGTCGTCCTAGCGATTCCATCTTTACCGTATCCACAACGGGTTGAATTGCTGAACCGGATTAAGCAGACCCAAGTCGAAGCGCACACGTTACCAATGCTTGTCGAACTGGCATCTGGAAAAGTCTCCATCAAACAAATCCGTGAAGTTTCAATCGCTGACTTACTTGGTCGCGAACCCGTCGAGCTCGATATTACGGAAATCGAACGAAGTGTCCACGGGGCGACCGTCCTCGTCACCGGTGCTGGTGGTTCGATTGGTTCAGAGATTTGCCGACAGTTGATTCGTTTTCGTCCCGAACGGCTTGTTCTTCTCGGACACGGCGAAAATAGCATTTATCTGATTCGTCGAGAACTCGAGTGTCTCAGCCGGGACATCCAGTTCGAATCCGTCATCGCTGATGTGCAAGATAGTGACCGGATGCTTGAGGTCATGCGACGCTTCGAACCGGATCTCGTCTATCATGCAGCAGCCCATAAGCACGTGCCGCTGATGGAAGATAACCCGAGCGAAGCTGTCAAGAACAACATCTACGGCACACGCAACGTCGCTCGAGCAGCAGAAGCAGCTGGTGTCAAACGATTCGTCATGATCTCGACCGATAAGGCCGTCAATCCGACGAGTGTGATGGGGGCGACAAAACGAATCGCTGAGATGGTTATCCAGCAGATGGCTCGTAACAGCGAGACGACGTTCGCCGTCGTCCGGTTCGGGAACGTCCTCGGTAGCCGTGGTTCCGTCATCCCGCTCTTTAAAGAACAAATCGCGAAAGGCGGACCGATTACGATCACGGATCCCCGGATGACACGCTATTTCATGACGATCCCAGAAGCGAGCCGGCTCGTCATTCAAGCGAGTGTTCTCGCAAAAGGGGGCGAAGTGTTCGTGCTCGATATGGGCGAACCGGTCCACATCACGACACTGGCGAAGAACTTGATTCACTTGAGTGGCTTTACAGAAGAGCAAATCCCAATCGTCTATAGCGCTATTCGAAAAGGCGAAAAACTGTACGAGGAACTGCTCGCTCAAGATGAGGTCCATGACGAACTTGTCTTTGATAAAATCCTCGTCGGGAAGACACGCCCCTTCGGATCCGTCGACCCGTACTTGCGTGAGATTGCCCAAGCGCTTGGGCAGGATGAGGTCCTTCGCCAGTATTTGTTAGGAATTACGAATGAGACCGACGTCGACCCAGTCGCACCGACGATGCGGATCGCTCGTGAATAGAGAGGAGGGAGAACGATGAAAACGGCCCGACTGTCCCGCTTCAATCTCATCTTCATTGCTGATACAGCGTATTCGCTACATCAATGGATGATTTTGACGCTCTTGATCAAATGGAGTACACCGCTCAACATCGGTTACTTCAACTACGCCCTTGCCATCACCGCACCGATCGTCATGTTCTGTTGGCTGAACGCCAGTACGATCCTGACGGCAGAACGGGCTGGACTGACGAACTTCTGGCTCTTCATCAAGACCCGTTTTTCGCTTCTCTCAGCAGGCGTATTCGTGTTACTCGTTATCTATTATTTCTTCGGTGAGGCGGACATCTTACTCCTAACGTTACTCGTGTATCTCAATAAATATATGGAATCGTTCGCGGACCTCGCATACGGCTTCTTGCAAGGACACACCGCCTTCAAGGAAGTTGCTGTCTCGAAGATCTTTCGTAGTCTCTTGAATGTCTCGGGTGCAGCACTCGTCCTCTTTACGACCCATTCCATTCACGGATTCGTGCTCGCCTTGATTGCTGGGAACTTGATCATGCTACTCGTATACGACTTACCGACGATTCGCCGTGTGGGTCGTGGCTTTGACAATCAAGCGCTCGACTTACGATACCGGTCAGGCAAGGAATTATTCCTCAAAGCGATGCCACTCGGATTCGTTGCTCTCTTGATTGCCTTGAACGCGAACATTCCGCGATTGTTCGTCGGGCACGCAATCGGAACAGAAGAGCTCGGGTACTACGCTAGTATCGCCTATCTACTCGTACTCGGTAGTCTATTCATCCACTCCTTGATTGCCGTCTTGCTACCGAACTTCTCGTCTGAGACTGGTGAACGACAAAGTTTGCCAGAGTTGCGCAAGCTGACCCGATCGATGTTACTCATGACGAATATCGTCGGTATCTTGTTGATTATCGGAGCCATTTTCTTCGGAAAGTGGGGCTTGACGATTTTCTACAACGCGTCGTTCGTTCAATACCATCTGATTTTCGTCTTGATGATGGTTGCCTCACTCTTTTTCTACAATTCGACCGTCATCCAAGCACTCCTGACCGGTTTCCAACAGTTTCGGATCCAGACGATCTCAATCTTCGGTAGTGTCGTCGTCAATCTGATCGCTTGTAGCTTATTGATTCCGCTGTACGGTCTATACGGAGCAACGATTGCGTACACACTTTGCGCCGTCACTCAGATCGTTCTACTTTTACCAGCACTGTATCGGTCCTTATATCCACGGGACGTCGCTCTCGTCGTCGAACAAAGCAGCTAAGGAGGGAAGAAGATGCGACCAATCCTACTACTCATCGTGCTCGAAGCGCTCGTTTGTCAATTCGCCCGGTCGCTCTTCCCGGACACGTACGTGACCGCCTTACTGCTCCTGAACTCAGTCCTGTTTCTCTACTACCTACTTCGCCAGTCAAAGACAACACCACTCTTTCTCATCTTCATCACCGCCTTCTTCGTCCGACTGGTCTTGATGTTCATCGATCTCGAGTTGTTTCGCTTACCGCCACACAGTGGTGACGATACTGAGGCTTTTCATCTCGAAGGTGTCCAAATCTTCACCGATCCGTCGACCTTCAATGATGTCGTCCGTGGCACCTATTCCAAGTTTCTTGGGATCTTCTACCTGATGTTTGGTCCAGAACGGATACTCGCTCAGTTCTTCAACGTCATCCTCGGCGTCGTCGCCGTCGTCATCCTAGCGAAGACACTTCAACGGTTACGCTTACCAGAACGATACGTGTTCGGAGCGACACTAGTTTTCGCGTTCTTCCCACAAGGATTGTTACTCTCACCGATTCTCTTACGCGACCAAATCGTTGCACTCGGTATCGTCTATACGCTCTACTACATGGTGCGCTGGACGGAAGAGAAATCCGGATCGTATATGATTCTCGCGTATCTCGGCTACTTCGTCAGTACGATGTTCCACTCCGGTCTTGCCGTCGGAATCATCGTCTTACTCGTCTACTTCTCGTTTTACAGTCATGAGACACGACGAATGGATTTTGAACCGACCAAGGTGCAGCGACTAATCTTCCAAGTGCTCATCGTCGGCTTCATCGTCTATAGCTTCCAAGACGTCTTGTTCGCGAAGTTCACCCACGTTTCAGAAAACGGACAGTTGTTCAGCGGGATGAGTTACGATCGTGGCGGCTCGGCTTATCTAAACGGATTGACGGTAACGGGTCCAGCGGACATGATTCTCTACGCACCGATCCGAACGATTTACTTCTTATTCTCACCGTTCCCGTGGCAATGGTCGAGTGTCATGAACATCCTGATTTTCTTCCTTGACGCGATCTTCTACTTCATCGCCTGTTTTGCAATCGTCCGGTCGTTCAAATTGATCCGTCAGCACCCGTTCGGCAGCGTCCTCTTCTTCTTTTTCCTTCTCTTTGCTCTCAACGCCGTCATCTTCGGTCTTGGAACCGGCAACGTCGGAACGGCCATTCGACACCGGTATAAGTTGTTCCCGATGATACTCATCGTCTACACATCCGTCCACTACATGCGCTTACAAGCGCGCCATTACTTCGAGGAGGTCGAACACCGTGCCGAATAAAACAATCTTAATCACTGGTATCGCTGGTTTCATTGGATTTCACGCCGCACGTCGTTTCATCCGAGAGGGTTACCGAGTCATCGGACTCGATGAAGTGAATGACTATTATGACCCGACGTTAAAGGAAGCACGGCTCGCTGAACTAGGAACGAACTATACATTCTACCGGGTCTCACTCGAAGAAACAGCAGCAGTCGCGCAGATCTTCGAACAAGAATCGATTGATCTCGTTCTCCATCTCGCAGCACAAGCAGGGGTGCGTTACAGCATCGATCGACCGGATGTCTACATGACATCAAACATCGTCGGTTTTCTCTCGATTCTTGAAGCCTGTCGCCATCACCCAGTCGAACAACTGATCTACGCTTCTTCAAGTTCCGTTTACGGATCGAATACGAAAATGCCGTTCGCGACGACGGACGCCGTCGATCATCCACTCAGCCTGTACGCCGCCTCAAAGAAAGCGAACGAATTGATGGCACACACTTATAGCAGCCTCTACGGGATCAAGACGACGGGCCTTCGCTTCTTCAGTGTCTACGGTCCATGGGGACGCCCGGATATGGCACTGTTTAAGTTCACGGAAGCGATCGCAAAAGGCGAACCGATTGATCTTTATAACTACGGCGAGATGGGACGGGACTTCACTTACGTCGACGACATCATCGAAAGCATTTACCGTCTCTTCCAGACCGAACCGGAAGTCGACGCAACGTTCGACGCTTCAAAGCCCTTACCGGATCGAAGTAACGTCCCGTACCGTGTCTACAACATCGGTAGCCACAGTCCGATTCGACTCAATGAATTCGTTGCCTTGATCGAACAGCGACTTGGGAAGACAGCAATTAAAAACGGGATGCCGCTTCAACCAGGCGACGTTCCGGAAAGCTTCGCTGATGTCACTTCCTTGTTTGAGACGATCGGCTATCGACCACAGACGACGGTCGAAGCGGGGGTCAATGCATTTATCGATTGGTATGAGAGTCATTACTTGCTGAAGGAGGAAATTCAAGATGGCGCTTAAAGAGGAATTCTACTATCGCTCTCCAATCTTCATCCAAAATTGGCTGACCTCCTTATACGGTCGGAAGTTAATGCAAGAACGATACGGCCCTCTCTATGAACAGAAGATGAAGGAGCTTCGGAAGAAGGACCGGACGCAAGATTATAAAGAGGAGCAACTTGATCGTTTGAATGCCTTCCTCATTTTCGTTGCAACGCATACGCCATATTACGCGCAACTCTTTCACGAACATGATATCCAATTACCGTTCACGTCACTGGAGCAGCTAAAGACGATTCCAATCCTTGAAAAAGAAACACTTCGTCAAAACAATGATGCCTTCATGTCCCGCGTCGATGCGCCGGTTCGAGGGAGAACGGGTGGAACGAGCGGGAAGTCACTTCAAGTTGCCTTCATGCGTGATGATGTCCAGGAACGAATGGCGCATCTCGATTACTTCAAAGAACGTCATGGATTCCACGCTGGGATGCGCCGGGCGAGCTTTACTGGACGGACGCTGACCGCCGTCGATCAAAAGAAACCGATCTTCTGGCGGATGAATCGACCACTCAATCAGTTGTTACTATCGATTTTTCATATGAAAGAAGAGAACTTCCCGGCATATCTCGAAGAACTGAATCGTTTTCAACCGAGAGCGCTCGACGGAACACCGACAGCGATGGTCGAAATCGCTCGTTACATGTTGAAGCATCACATCCAGCTGGATATCCCGCTGATCGCTATCTTCCCGACATCAGAAACGGTAACAGAAGAGATGCGCTCGATTCTTGAGGAAGCATTCGGTGTCCCAGTCTTCGATCAATACGGTTCTTCGGAAGGTGCACCAATCATCTCGGAATGTAGTCATCGAAAATTACATCTCCACCATGAGACAGGCATCATCGAACCGTATGGAGAGGACGGAGAAGTCGTCGTCACCTGCTTTACGACACGCGGGACACCGCTGATTCGTTACCGGATCGGTGATCGGATGACACTCAGTGACGAGACATGTAGCTGTGGATTGAACGGACCAGTCATCGCTTCAATCGATGGACGGGGAACGAGTTACATCGTCAGCGAGAAGCGTGGCAAAGTCTTCGAAGGGGATATCACGACGATTGCTCGGGAACTTCCGAACTCCGTCTTGCGTCTCCAAGTCGAGCAGCATGCACTCAATCACGTAACACTCCGGTATATTCCAGATGCGAAACGCTTCCATCCAAAACACGAGCAGATTCTCTTAAACGAGATGCGCAAGTTGCTTGGGTCTGATATGAAAATCGTTCTGGAGCCAGTCGAACAAGTCAAACAAGAACCGAACGGAAAAACGTTGATCGTCAAACAGTCGATGAAATAGGAGGAATCCACCATGAACAAGGCAGTCAAACACATCGTAGATACGACAGCAGCCCAAACCGGTGCACTTCCCATTGCCAACCGTTCGATTGCCGTCGTCGGACTCGGATACGTCGGTCTTCCTGTCGCCGTCGCCTTTGGCGAAAAAACAGACGTCGTCGGCTTTGACATCAAGGAACAACGCGTTCAAGAACTACAAGAAGGGATCGACGCGACGCTTGAACTCAGTCCGTTCACACTGAAGAACGCAACCGTCGACTATGTCTCTGATCCAGCAGCGCTCCAAGCGAGCGACTTCATCATCATCGCCGTCCCGACACCGATCAATGCCCAGAATCAACCAGACTTAACGCCACTCTTACGGGCTTCACATCTCGTTGGTCGTCAACTCAATAAAGGCGACATCGTCGTCTATGAGTCGACAGTCTACCCAGGGGCGACAGAGGAAGATTGTATTCCGGTTCTTGAAGAAGCATCTGGATTACGTGCTGGCGTTGACTTCTTCGTCGGGTACTCACCAGAGCGCATCAACCCGGGTGACCATGAGCACACGTTTAAGACGATCAAAAAAATCGTCTCTGCCCAGGATGATCAGACGCTCGACATCGTTGCTGAAGTCTACGAAGCGGTCGTTGAAGCTGGTGTCCACCGGGCCTCGTCGATCAAGGTCGCGGAAGCGGCGAAAATCATCGAAAACACACAACGTGATCTTAACATCGCCTTGATGAACGAACTAGCAATCATCTTCGACCGGATGGACATCGATACACTCGAAGTTCTCGAAGCTGCCGGCACGAAGTGGAACTTCCTCCCGTTCCGTCCGGGTCTCGTCGGTGGGCATTGTATCGGCGTCGATCCATTCTATCTCACGATGAAAGCGGAGTCGCTCGGATACCACCCGGAAGTCATCCTCGCGGGTCGTCGGATCAACGATACGATGGGGCGCTTCATCGCAACAGCACTCGTTAAGAACTTGATTAAACAAAACATGCCGGTCCTCGGCGCTCGTGTCACGATCCTCGGTCTATCGTTCAAGGAAAATGTTAGCGATATCCGTAACTCGAAAGTCGCGAATCTCGTTCGCGAAATCGAAGAGTTCGGGATCGATGTCCAAGTGACGGATCGACTCGTCGAAAAGAGCGAAGCGAAACGCGAATACGGGATCGACTTACTCGAGATGAGCGAACTTAAACCAGCCGACGTCGTCATCTTCGCCGTCTCGCACGAAGAATACGTCGAGGGTGGCTGGAACCTTGCACAACACTTACTCAAAGTCGGACGCGGTATCGTCGTCGACATCAAAGGGATGTTACCACGAGCAGAACAGCCTGAGGGGGTCCACGTATGGCGCCTCTAAAAATTCTTCAAGTCTGTGCCCTTGATACGACGGCAGAGACGATGTTGCAGCCGCTCTTACTGGCTTTACAGAATGCTGGACACGACGTCGGCATCGCTTGTGCTGATACGGGAGCCTCAATCAAACTCGCAGCCAAAGGATTCCGAATGCACGACATCCCGATTGAGCGACGGATCGACTGGACGAGTAACTGGCGGACGATCCGAGAAATCACGCGCATCCTCAAAGAGGACGGATACGATGCCGTTCATGTTCACACACCAGTCGCTGCTGCCCTTGGACGGGTCGCAGCGAAGCGAGCAGGAACGAAGCACATCGTCTATACAGCACACGGCTTTTACTTCCACGAGAAGATGGGGCGGGTGACGTATCAACTGACGTATTCCGTCGAGAAGTGGCTGGCACGTTTCGCAACCGATTATTTACTCCTCCAAAGTGAAGAAGATTATCAGCTCGCTCAGCGGAAACGCTTCAAAGCGAATACCCGCTTGATGCACCTTGGAAATGGGATCGACTTAACGCGCTTTTATCCACGGCCGCGCGAAGCAGGCGCACCGTTTACCTTCTTATTCATTGGTCGGATCGTCGAAGAAAAGGGGATTCTCGAACTCCTCGAGGCGTTCGAAGATGTTGTCTACCGTCACCCGGAAGCGCGACTCGTCATCGCGGGTGAGATGATGGCAAGCGAACGGGATCAGACGACAAAACATCTCTTCTTACGGCGGATTCGCGAGATCCCGAACGTCGACTATCTTGGATTCGTCGAAGACGTACCGAACTTGTTCCAACAAGTCGATGCTTTCGTCTTACCGTCGCATCGCGAAGGGGTACCACGTTCGATCATCGAAGCAATGGCGAGTGCAAAACCCGTCATTGCAACAAACATCCGGGGCTGCCGCGAAGAGGTCGTTGAGGGGAAGACGGGTTACCTCGTCGAAGTCCGCGACATCGCGAAACTTGCCAAACGGATGAATACACTTGTCGAACAACCTGACCGTGCCAACGAGATGGGACGGAACGGATTTGACCGTGCTATGAAACATTTCAACGAAGCCGACGTCATCAAACGACAACTTGATCTCTTTTCAGCTATGTAAAAGGAGGACGTCATCATGAAACGCACATTTGACTTCACGGTTAGTCTCATTGCCATCCTCATCCTAATTCCTGTTTACGTCGTCGTCGCCTTATTCATCTATACGAAACTCGGACGACCGATCTTCTTCAACCAAGTCCGTCCTGGCTATAAGGGGGAGCTGTTCAAAATCTATAAGTTCCGCACGATGACGAACGAAACAGATGCCGAAGGACAACTCCTTCCCGATGCTGACCGGATTCCAGCATCGCTCGAGTGGATTCGTCGCTTGAGTCTCGATGAGATTCCACAGTTCGTCAATATCCTTCGTGGACAGATGAGTTTTGTCGGACCGCGTCCGTTACTTGTCAGCTACTTGGACCACTATACGAAGGAGCAGATGACACGCCACGACGTCTTACCTGGTCTAACTGGCTGGGCGCAAATTCACGGTCGGAACGCAACGACGTGGCAACAACGTCTCGAGCAAGATCAATGGTACGCCGCACATCATACATTCCGAATCGATCTTTATATCTTGTTCAAGACGTTCAAAATGGTCATCTCGTCAGAAGGGAACTCGACAGCTCACCAGACTGGCATGGGTGAGTTCAAGGGTCTCGACGGAGGTGTTCCCCATGATGTCGCTAAGCGATGAACGGTTGATTCGGGATCCACGCGAATGGGATGCACTCGTTGCAACCTACCAGCTCGATTGTTACTACGAATATGCTTACTTCGAACTTGCAAAAGAGCCTGATGAGATTCCTGAACTCTTTTATTATCCGACAGAGTTCGGTACGTTGATCTATCCGTACTTGCGGCGACGGGTTCCAGGAACACTTTTTGAAGACATTACGACACCATACGGATACGGTGGTCCTTATTTCACAGGCATCTGGTCACTTGATCAAGTTCGCGAAGCGCGGGAGCGATTTGAACAGTACTGCAACGAAACAGGGATCGTCACTGAGACGGTTCGCTTTCATCCACTTTTGCACAATCAAGAGCTCGGACAATACTGGTGTCATCAAACGAATATTCTACAGCCGACCGTGACACTCGAACTGACCGATCCGTTCGAGACGATCGAAGGTGGATTTTCACAAATGACACGTCGCAACATCCGGAAGGCGCGGCGCGAAGGTGTCACGATTCGCCTTGGGCGTCCGGAAGAATATCGCGACTTCGCACGTCTCTATCAGATGACAATGGATAAACATCATGCCGATGCGCGGTATTACTTTGATCAGATCTACTTCGACTATTTCGCAGAAGGGCAGATCAAAAATGTCCTCTTGCTTGCCGAACAAGACGGACACATCATCGCTGGCTGTATCGTACTGACGGGTCGACAATTCGCGCATTATCATCTCGGTGCTTCGGATCCAGCATACTTGTCTCTTCGCCCGAATCATCTGTTATTCGCGGAGATGATTCGCTGGGCGAAACAAGCTGGTTTTCAAGCCCTCCATCTCGGTGGAGGAACGACACGATCCGACGAGGATAGCTTACTCGCCTACAAACGTTCTTTCGGTGAAGCGAATCTGACGTTCTTCGGACTCGGAACATCGATTCTTGATGCGACGATCTACGAACGACTTACGCGACAATTCGAACGACAACATCCAGAAGTCGAAACAGGTCAATGGTTTCCGCTCTACCGAACGCCAATCCGTCATCTGTCACCTCGAAGGGAGGAAACATCATGAAACACATCCCGCTCTCCATCCCGCACTTAAGTGGTCAAGAAGCACGTTACGTTACCGAAGCACTCGAGACGAACTGGGTCGCACCACTTGGACCGAACGTCGATGCCTTCGAACGCGATATGCTGACCTATACAGGAGCTAGCGCCACACTTGCGACAAGCAGTGGCACGGCAGCGATTCACTTGGCACTCGCGACACTGGGTGTCACTGCCGGAGATGACGTCTTCTGTCAGTCCTTGACGTTCATCGCTTCGACGAATCCGATCCGCTACGTTGGAGCGCAGCCGGTGTTGATCGATTCGGAAGAAGAGACGTGGAACATGTCACCCGTTGCACTCCGTCGGGCGTTGTTGCAGGCAGCAACACGAGGAAGACTTCCGAAAGCGGTCATCGTCGTTCATCTTTACGGCGTCGCAGCACAAATCGAGGAAATCGCCGCTTTATGTGAAGAGTACGATGTTCCGTTGATCGAGGATGCAGCAGAATCGCTCGGGACCCGTGTCAATGGACGGATGACAGGGACGTTTGGGACGTTCGGGATTTATTCATTCAATGGCAACAAAATCATCACGACGTCAGGTGGCGGGATGCTTGTCGCAAATGATCCCGCTTTGATTGAACGTGCCTTTTATCTTGGAACACAAGCGCGCCAACCAGTCTTGCATTATGAGCATACGGAAGTCGGCTACAATTACCGGATGAGTAATGTCGCTGCTGGCATCGGACGGGGACAACTTGAAGTTCTCGATCAACGCGTCGACGCACGGCGAAAGATTTTTAATCGCTACGACCGTGCCTTTGCACCGCAATCGGTCACGTCACAAGTCGAGCAGCCTGGAACATTCGCTAACCGCTGGCTTAGTGCCTTTCTCTTACCGGGTGGTCAAGCGCAACGCGATGCGATGATTCAGACACTGCAACAAGTGAACGCGGAATCCCGCCCGGTCTGGAAGCCGATGCACTTGCAGCCTGTTTACCGAGACGTACCATTCGTTACAGCAGAAGGAATGGATGTCAGCCGTCACTTGTTTGAAGACGGTATCTGCCTTCCGTCTGCTTCACAAATGACGTTCACCGAACAAGCCGTCGTCATCCGAAACGTTCGTCAAGCCTTGCAGACGACCGTACGCCGGAACGTCCAGTCATGAATATATGGGAAGGGGACATCGTCATGCGCGATATGGAGGAAGCGATCCACGCACTCCGTCTCGCTGCGAACGGGAAGAATGAATTGACGGCCAATACCTATTTCCGCTGGCAACTGAATACTACGCATCCAAGCGTTGCGGAAATCCTGATGCTATTTGGATCGTGGCAAATCGCCTTGGAACGAGCTGGCATCGGACATGCCCGCTTGACGTTCACGAAATCGGAAATCATCGACGCTTTGCGTCAGGCACGAGAGGAACTCGATCCTTTCACGAGCGCGACGTACCGCGAATGGGCTCAGCGAAAGCAAGCACCTAGCCTGACGGATATCGTCCATCAATTCAACTCGTGGCAGCAAGCATTGTCAGAAGCAGATATCTTGAAGGAACGCGTACAGGAAATGGAACAACGGATCATCGAGTCGTTACTTGAAGCGCAAGGTGCCTTGCCGGTCTTGACGAGCCAGACCTACACGAAGTGGGCGGCTGGTCAAAATCGCCCAACCGTCGCAACGATTGCGCGCCGGTACGGCTCTTGGTCAAATGCACTGGAAATCATCGGCATCGAATTCCCACGAAAACGCTGGCGGGAAGAGGAGGTACTTGATGTACTCGCCGAAGCCGCGCGAGAAACAGAACATCTGACAATCGCGAGTTACCAACGATTCAGTATCGGCCGTGATACACCAAGTATCGGCGTCATTACCGCGTTGTTCGGTAGCTGGCGCAATGCCTTGCTTGTACTCGAAGCACAACGACCGTCTTGAATTCAAACCGAAGAAAAGGAGAATGGATGATGAAGAAGTGGAAATGGATTGTATTGACACTAACGGGGATATGCCTGCTCCTTCTCTTCGGTTCAGGCGGATACGTCTATCAAAAAGCGAGTCAGACGATGAAAGAAGTCCAAGTGCCAGTCAAGGCGAGTGTCGAGACAGAGAAAGCCGTCGAACAGAAAAAAGGACTCTCGTTTCTTTTACTGGGCGTTGACCAACGAAAAAACGAGACAGGACGTAGTGATACGATCATCGTCGTGACGATTGATCCGAAGACGAATAAAAGTCAGATGATCAGTATTCCGCGTGATTTAAAGACGGAAATCATCGGTAATGGATCGAATGATAAAATCAATCATGCCTATGCTTTTGGTGGTCCACAGATGGCACTTGATACGGTGAGTCATCTGCTCGATATCCGAATCGATTACTTCGCAGAAATTAATTTAGCAGGCTTTACAGATCTCGTGAATGCGGTCGATGGCGTTACCGTCAAGAACGATATCAACTTTTCGTACTATGAAATGCAATTCCCAAAAGGAGAACTGTCGCTGAATGGGAAGGAAGCACTCGCGTATGCCCGGATGCGACATGATGATCCACGAGGTGATTTCGGACGACAAATTCGCCAACGTCAAGTGGTTCAGGCAGTCGCCGATAAGATGACAGAGGACTTCTCGATTCGTCGTTTCAACTCGGTCCTTGATGCACTCGGTAAAAACGTCAAGACGAACGTACCGTTTTCTGTCGTGCGGACTGTCGCGACGGATTACCGGGATGCCCTACGAAACGTCGAGACGTTGTCATTAGACGGAAAAGGTGGTATCGAGTCAGACGGAATCTATTACTGGCATCCGACGGACAAGTCGTTGAAAGATGTGCAAACGCGTCTGCAGGAAGCACTGAAATGATTTGAATGGAGAGAATAAAGATATTAGGTCTGATTTATAACGAAACGAACGCTACCATCATCCGCACTTTCTTTTCCTGTAGAAGTTGCGTATGAATTGTAGCGTTCTGCATTCATTGAACGAAAAGAGGTCCGTTTCCCAGGATATATTCGGGAAAGGACCTCTTTTTATGTTAGTGATTTGATGCGATGTATCTATTACGATGAACGAATCGTCCGAAGCATCGAAAATTTCATCATCGTATAAAGGAAATAGATAGTAGTCAAAGCGGCAGCACCGCTCCATAACCACTGGTATGCCGAACTAAAGTAGCCGAACCGAAGACCGATCAGTGCCGGGACGATCAATGTCAACCAACTCAAGACGAGTGCAACGCGTGCAGTGATCGCATCAATTGGTCGATTCAATCCCATTCCGAGGAAAAACAGGCTCCAGAGCAATGCCCAGAACAACCAGGTCACGCCACCGATGATGTCATTCGTCGTGAAGCTGACGAAGGCATAAAACAACGCAGCAATCGCGACGAACAAGGAAAACCAACCGACTCCGCTTCCGTCAAGATTAAATAAGAACGTGATCCCGACATAGACGTACGTAAAAGCAAACAGATAAATGCTTGCGTAACCGAACGTCAGCGCCGGGTCTCCCGCCGCACCGATGACGAGATACGTTGCGATAAACGTCTGCAACAAACCGGTGATAAGACTGAAGACACCTGCACTGCGAAGATCGACTTTTCCGAACAAGGTCAAACTATTTAAAAAGAGCGCGACGCCCCCGAATAATAAGCTTACATTTCCCACGTAAAAACTCTCCTTCATTAAGACGTCAGACGTCTGATTCTAAAGTTAACTCTAAGATGAATTCGTTTTCAGCGCAAGTACAATTTTAGAGGAAAATGAAAAACAACCTGACTCCCGCGATTGGGAATCAGGTTGCTGATTGAGCGATCATTGGTTCAGGACAGAACGGAGGGTGGTTTCCGTTTGAGTAGGAGTACCTTTTAGTGTGACTAATCCATAACGGACATTTCCTTTTTTAAGGAAAAAGACGCGTGTATTGTTCGCTTCAGGAGTATATCCTGTTTTGCTCGCATAAATACGGGATTCTTTAGGTAAGGTTTTGTCTGTATGATACCACTTCAGTGTACGGGCATACGGTCCTTTAATGTTTGCTTTATATGATTTTCGACCACTGACTGTAATTAGATAGCTATAATTTGCATACGTATTCGCGAGTTTTTGCATATCAGCAGCTGTCGTATAATGATTCCATTCATGAAAACCATGTGAATTAGAAAAATGACTTGCTGTCATGCCGAGTGCTTGAGCGCGACCATTCATTAACGCCACAAACTTAGATTCAGAGCCTGCGGTCCGAACGGCAATCGCTTTAGCGGCATCATTACCGGAGCGAATCAACATCCCATTCAAGAGTTGTCGCATCGTAACACGATCTCCTGAACGTAAGCTAGCGACACTGCTACCATATGGTACAGCGATCATCGGATACGTAAGGGTGAACGGTTGATCCAATGTTCCGTTTCGTGCGGCCACTTCGTAAGCAACGATGGCGGTCAATAACTTCGTCGTACTTGCTGGGTAGCGTCGTACGTTACTCTGTTTCGTTGTGATATAGGAAGCAGAACCTAGTTGGAAATAACGTAAAGAGCCGACAGGATATTTACTAGCGGCTGTCTTTTTTCGAACGACTTGATTCGAAACGTATCGTGTTTTTCCTCCGTCTTTAATCTTGTACCATCCTTTGGAATACGAGACTGCTTGAAGTACGGCTTTGTAAGCAGCGCGTCGAACAATCGTCTTACTCGAGGATGTACTTGGTTTAGAGCGAATGTTCGCTCCAGACTTAGAGGTGACGATGAGTGAATATGTACTTGATCCGGTCACTTTTTTTGCGACTTGATTGGATAAATAACGGTAGATTCCACCATCTTTGATCTTGTACCAACCATTTGAATACGATACCGCTGTGAATTTCGATTGATAAGCAGCAAGTCGAACGATGGTCGCTGAGGAACTGGTGCTTGGCTTAGAACGGATATTGCCTCCAGATTTAGAAGAGACGACTACTTGATAACTGGCGGCTTGCGCTGGTAAAGCAGGTAGACAAAGTGTAAACAGGATCAGGAGTATCAGACTCATTCGAAAAAATGGTTTCATAAAAAATCATTCCCTCCTTTTTGAAAATATAGCTTCATCATAAAGCAAAAAAAGGAAATTCACTTGTTTTCAAAAAAATCAATGTATTCGACTAAAATAGTTGTTAAGAGGGAATAATTCATCAGATGAATGGAGGAGATTATGAATGAAGTTAGCTGTAGTAGGTATAGGAGACATCGCGCAAAAAGCTTACTTACCTGTGTATGCCGCAAGAGAAGATGTAGAAATCTATTTAATTTCGCGGGAAGAAGAGAAAGCAAAGAAGTGGCAAGATATCTATCGTTTTGCTGGGACATTCCCGACTTTAGAAGAAGCGTTATCAAACGGAATGGATGCTGTCATGATTCATTCAGCGACGAAAGTCCATGCAGCACAAGCGAAACAATCGCTCGAAGCCGGAGTGCCTGTGTTCGTCGATAAGCCGATTTCGATGAATATTGAAGAAATTCGAGAACTGGTCCAGCTAGCTGAGGAGAAGGAGATCCACTTCATTACAGGGTTCAACCGTCGATTCGCCTCTGCGCATCGTCGGCTGCTAGAAGTTGAATCCCCTAACTTGATCATCATGCAAAAGAATCGAACGCCTTCCGTTGAGGAGGCACAACCTTTTTTGTTCGATGATTTTATTCATGTTGCTGATACGCTTCGATATTTGACCGGATGTGGAGAAATTGAAAATCTGCATGTCAGAAGTAAACAAGATACGAACGGTCTGCATCACGTAACTATTCAATTCGAATCGAATGGAATTACTGCGATTGGAGTAATGAATCGGAATAATGGTGTGACGGAAGAACGAGTAGAAGTGATGGGACCGTATGAAAAACGCATCGCTACGGATGTAACGATGCACGAACGACGAACGAATGAAGGGACGCTTTTCTATCCGCTTGATAATTGGGAGTCGACGCTTAAAAGAAGAGGATTCATTGAGTTGGTTGATGCATTCTTGAAAACGATAGCAGGCGAACAATCCCCATCCGTCACGGCTTCAGATAGCTTAGAAACACATGAACTCTGTCATCGTGTGTATCAACAGCTACTGAGCTGACTGAAAGCCCTAGACTTTCGCTACGTAAGTAGCCTGCTCTTCTTGTGAAATCATCATAGAAATCATTAAATCGTAATCTGGTCGAGTTGGTATGTTTGTTTTCCGCCGGGACCTTCGAATGTCAAACGAAGTGTCGAGCGAACGAATCGGTAAGTGACACTTCCTTCTGAAAACGGAAGTCGAGCTGAAAAATCAGGTTCGAACCGAATGACTTCTGTGTCGTCACGATATGATCCAGCTGTTCCGAAATGATCAAATTGAAGTGACGCGACGAAAGTATCGCGTGAATCAAACGAGACGTGGATACGTCCGCTCCCTTCAAATGGTTCGTTTTCAAAAGTGCTCCGTTCTACTTCGTATGTTCCTTCGAGTTGATGGGCTTGTTTAATTTTCTCTTGAACGGTATGTTTCATCAGCTGCGCACGTTTACGAATGGGATGATCCGGTGTTAAGTCGAACTGCTCGATTTCACGAGCGGTTCGTACTACTTCATTGAAATGATAGCTAGCGAATTGCTGCTCGAGCTCCACCATCATTTGAGCAGCTTGAACATCTTGTTCATCGTCCGCGCGCTCGACGACTTGTGTGTAAGTAGCGTTTTCCATTTCCGTTCGAACGTTAGAAGGGTTCTCCATGCAACCAGATAAGATCACACAGAAGAGAATAATCCAAGTATATTTCATGCCTTTACCTCGGTTCGTGTAATTTGTGTAATTTGAAGATGATCTGTATGCAATTGAATACGATATTTTACGTGATATGTGACAAAAAGTGATTCATTTTCTTGTGTCGTTTGGTACGTTTCTAATGTACGTAAGTCATAGAGGGATCCATTGGATGAAAAATCATGGAATTCCACCGTATGAACGCGAGGAGGTAAGGTGGCATCTGCTTTTTTTCGTAGAGCGGATAATGATTGAAGTTCGGATTCGAACACGCGAGAAGACATATATTGAATGGAAGCAAAGGTCTCGATCGAATCATAACGTTTTGAAAATGTAATAAGTTCAGGGACAGTTGATGTATACTGACGGACGAAACGCAACACGTCATAAGATGTAGGTGGCGCATGCTTCGAATAGGTCTGGTTATATGCAATTTGTTCATCTGACCATTCAGAAAGGCTCCATTTTTCGATCGGAGTAGATACGACTTCTGAAGAAGAGGCGTCTTTCGTCACGTACCAAAATACACTCGACGTCACCAAAACGAAGATGGCGATCAGACATAACAGTAATGGACGAGATGAGGATGAAGACGGTTCAGTTTCAGGACGCTTACGTGCGATGACTGGATGCTGGCAATAAGAACAAACGTCATCCTCGTAGCGTAGCGGTGTTCCACAAAGCGAACAACGTTCCATAAGACAAGTCCTCCTAACCGTTTGAAATTCAATTTCTTATTGTTATCTTATTTCTTGAAATCATTTCCATCTTATCATTAATTGAAAACGTAATCAAAGTATGAAAAAAGAACCCATTCGATATTGCGTCGAATGGGTTCTTTTCTATTGCGTGCATTAAATCTTTTGTGGATATGTGACATATACACCTTCCGTCGTTTCTGCTGTTTCGAGCGGCGATTCGTCTAAAAAGTAAGTACGGACGACTCGATTGGCTGCATGTCCATCTTCTTTCGCACAGAACGTCTCTCGAAATTGATCGAGTTTTGCTTGATAGTCCGTCGACCAAGACGAAATCGTTGCTAATGCCTCGTAAAAGGATTGTTCGTCTTCAATGATTGGACCTGGTAAGTCCTTTTGATAGTTCAGATAGAAGCCGCGTAGTGTATCACGATAGAGTTCTAAGTCATATGCATAGAACAAGATCGGACGATTGAGGTTAGCAAAATCAAAAAAGACGGACGAGTAGTCAGTAATCAATAAATCCGTTAACAAATAGAGTTCTTGAATGTCAGGATAGCTAGTGACATCAATGAATTGTTCGCGATACTCACTTGGAATATTAGGCTTTTTCGTGACAAGTACATGGGTCCGAATCAAGAAGACGTAGTCGTCGCCGAATGCTTCCGCTACACGACTGAACTCGAATGGATAATCAAAGTAGAACTTTCCGTTTCCTAAGGCATGATGATCGCGGAACGTAGGAGCATACAAAATGACCTTTTTATCCGAAGCAATATTTAATTGTGCTCGTAAGTCCTTTATTTTTTTAGTGGTATCTGTAAAGAACAAATCGTTGCGCGGATATCCAGATTCGAGAATCGATCCTTCATACTGAAAAGCACTCTTAAAAATGGACGTTGCATAACTACTTGGTGAGAGAAGAACGCTCCATTGCTGAATGGAACGCGTGACACGTTCAACGTATCCGGCGTCCCGACCATGAATCTCATCTAGATCGAATAACATTTTTTTCAACGGCGTTCCGTGCCAGGTTTGAATATAGGTTGTCTCCGGGCGGCGAGTGATGTAATGGGGGAAGTTTTGATTGTTCACCCAATACTTAGCTGTCGCCAAATGATAAAAATAGCTTGGAGACAAGCGTTTGATGACATTGACGTGATCATCTCCAAGATAAAGGCGTTTATTATGAACCCAAATGACTTGATGGGTACCACCGAGGCGGCGTAACTCCTCATAAATGTAACGAGGACTGTCACCGTATTGTTTCCCAAGACCACTTTCGAATACGATTTTGTTGTCTTGTACTGGAAGTATCTTCATCAAACGATAGCCGATCTTCATCGTTGGGAAATAGAAGCGGCTTCGACGGAAGAGTCGGAATAAGACGAGGGAGGATTCTTTAGTTTGAACCATTTCCCAAAAATGACGCTGTTGTTTATAGTCAAGAATCGTCTGATAAATATCTTCTGAGTAGGAGTGTTCTGTCGGTTTCAAGAAGACTGCGGCACGCTCCTTGTAAGAAGGGAGCATTTTGAAATCCCGCTTAGCCGTTGCTTCTAAATCAGTTAATAACTCATCTACAGTAGTCGAGATGGTACCTGGGAGTTCCTTCGCTAAATCAAGATGGGAACCGACGGGACCGATGAATCTCCTCGCATCAAATTGGAAGTAATGAACCGGTCGACCTAAGAAACTGAAATCAAAGGCAACACTCGAATAGTCTGTAAGAAGTAGTAAACTCTCTTTTAACAAACTTTGGACATCTCGTTCACCTTGATGAATAACGGTGACGGGGAACTGTTCAAAGTGACTTGCATACTGTTGCATATTTGGATGTAAACAGAATAGAATCTCTAACTCATGTTTATGTGCGAGTTCGTGTAGACGCGGATGTTCTAAAAGTGCCGAGTACTGAGCAAAATATTCAGATTCTAAAAACTGGATAGGTGTTTGCAACCAAGAACGCCATGTCGGAATGATTAAAATTTGCCGTTTGACAGGCGTATCACCATTCAACAACGTATCAAAACGCGAGAGTCCTGTAATACGGATTTCGTCTTGACGATAGTCCATGTCTTGCATGACTAATCGACGTTCCCGCTCAGAGCTGACTAAAAATAGATCCGTTTCAAACGATAACGCATATTTACCGTATTGATTCTCCATATTCTTCGCACCCAGTACACCGTGTTGAATGAAGATGCGATCCGCCTTCATTTTTTTCTTGAATCGTGGTGAACGGAGTGGGTAGAGATAGTCTGCATGATGTGTCCCGATGAATTTACTTGCCATGAATGAATGATAGATATGCTCTTTTGAGCGAAACGGTAAGGTATTTCCGAGAACAGCGACCTTCTCATACTCGGGAGAATTCGGATCAATCACGTAGTACGCAGGATGATCTGAATGATGCTCGCGCATGAAGCGGAAAAAGTGATAGCCGTTATCCTGTGCCTTATAAGGTCTTTCTCCAATCAACCATGTATTTCGATCAGAAAAGAGTCGATAGATCGGGGCATACGTCATCATATGCTCGAGATAGCGATAGTTTTCATTCGTGAAGGCACTTAATTCAAAAGAAAGATTCCGGTGTCCGACGGTGAAATAAGGGGTAACATGCATCGTATGCGTTTCATCGCGTCCCGTTATTTCCGTTGTTAAGTGGCGAGTGATGTAGCGGGCTCTGCCGAGTCGAACGAGACGAGGCGTCAGGCGGTGTTCATATGTCAGTTCCATAAAGCTATCATAAATTCCCTCGTGTAATCGTTTCTCGGATTGTAGGACTGACCAATCAATCTGCGTACGATACGTATAGCGATATAGACCAAAACGACGTTGACTCGCCTCTTGATCGTAAAACCAATCGACAGGCAGGAAGATACGTTCACCTGTTTCTCGATGGACGAGGATGAGCTGTCCTTTTTTTAAAAAGGAATGACGTGAAAAAAGTTTCCCTTCGATCTGTGTTTCGTGCTTTCTTTTCTTATCGATTCGATCAATCTGAAGTCGTGTTTTTATGATAGGTTCTTTATTAAGTAACAATCGAATATTGCCTTTTAAGTCCTGGTAGATAAAGATACGATGTTGCTTCGCTTCATCAAAAAGAGGCGAGAGTGGTGAAGGAATAGTAGTACGTAAGAAACGACCTAATGTAATTTCTCGTACATACGACTCATTAGTAATGACCGATCGTGAAGGAAGACCGTTTTCTTTCCACTTTTCAATCGTCTCCGGTGGAATGACCGAAAGCGGTTTACGGTATTTTAAGAATAAGGAAAATCGTGCGCTAGGTAGTAGTGTCTCAGATGTAAGGGATTGTTCTTCGGATGGGTCTTCTTCTGGATGAGCATCTTGATGAAGGGATAGGTGATTAATTAATACCTGGATATGCGATGGATTGAAGTCAAACTGGAAAAAAGTCGAAGACGCATGATAATTCATGAGTTCGCAAACTAAAAGTTGATTCTGATCATAAATACAAAGCGACTCGACGACTAAATCTGGATCGGTCAAATGACCGGCAACGGATAACGTATGATCGTCAGAAGTAAGCGTAAGTTGTTGTTTACTCGTCTTACGCTTTTTAGAAGAAGAACGTTTCGGTAAAATGATTTTTCCGGCACGCGCCATTCTCAAAAGCATATGGGACACATTCATGATAAAACCTCCTAAGATACGAAAAGAAGTTAATAGCATTTTAGACACACAATAACATACCATAAAAGGGAATGTAAGTGGTTACAAAGATTAGCCGATTAACTTATAAAGAAGGAGGATAAAATGCGGCATTTGATTTTATTAGATACGTTCAAAGGAAGTATTACTTCAGAAAAAGCAGCAGAGGCTGTCGCAGCTGGTATCCTCCAACAAGATCCTTTTGCCATCATTGATCGCTCACCAGTTGCAGATGGTGGAGAAGGAACGCTTGCTGTGTTTGCCTCAGAAGGATATACCATTCGAAGAGAGACGACGATTGATTTAGCAGGACGCTCTTGTAAAGTCATGTACGCTCAGAAAGGAGACGAAGCCATCATTGAAGTTGCACAAATATGTGGACTCACAATGAGACATGAAAACGATGATCCATTCCTAATGCATACGAGAGGTGTAGGGAATCTCGTCAATACGTTACGTAAAAAAGGAATAACGAAGATTCGAATCGCTCTTGGAGGAACGGGAACGACGGACGGAGGATTAGGCTTTCTTCATGAGATGGGATGTTCTTTGAAAGACGAAAAAGGTGTACAGATTCAATTTCAAACGAATCCGTTAGTGGAGACTAAACAAATTATCCGGAAAAAGGTTTCTTTTTCTTTAGAGGCACTTGTCGATGTGCGTTCACCGTACTCTGGTGAGGATGGACCAGCCTATCTATTTGGAGCACAAAAAGGGTTACAGCGAGGTGAAATCGTGTGTCTGGATCAGCGACTAAAAGAGATAGGATCTCTACTTGAGTTGGAACATGTTCAAGGTGCAGGAGCTGCGGGAGGACTCGGCGGAGCCATTCATGCCATAGGAGGAACGATCACCTCAGGTGCGCAATCGATTCTGGCGTATTTAAGAGTCGAAGAACGATTGAAGCAAGCAGATTACGTATGGACAGGTGAAGGAAAAGTCGATCGACAAAGTCAGCTCGGAAAAGTGACGGGTGAGATTGCACGCGTTGCTTCTATCGTTCAAGTTCCTTGTCTTGTTCTTGCTGGAGTGGTCGAAGAAAAGATACCGGGGACACTCGATTGTCGTTCGATTCACGAAGGACAACCCATCACACTGGATCGAGAGCAGACGTATGCTCGTTTAAAAGAGCAAGCGCGTAGTTGGCTAGAAGAACTTTCAGCGAAACAGGGGTGAAGTCGGAAAAGTTTGGGTAAATAACTGTATATTGCCATACTTTTAGAGAAGGTAGGTCGTCTTATGATTAATCAATCGATTCAACTATCGTTTCGCCAAGTCCGGGCGCTTGTCGAACATACTCTGTTGCTGTTTAAAGAGCTTGATCAACAATTAGCGAATCGTGGATATGAGCCTGTTTTGCCGGAAGTCGTTCAAACGGAGCATGGTCTGAGTATTCATCAGACGAAAGAGAGTGCCGAGTCACTCGTTCCGCATTTTTTAACGCGGACGTATGTCCGGCAACAGGAAAAATCGAACCAACATGGATTGCTGATTTCGGTGCAATATACGCATCCTCTTCATGAACGCTTTGATCCCGTCGTCCTTGTCGGTGATGTTACGTTCAAACAGGCGAAACATGCGCTAAAAATCTTGAGCGAGAAACCATGGCTCTTGAAATACGCTGCTTTTGAATCGACGATTGCGCGAGACTTCGTCGCGGATGGAACACGATATACGACACAGCCCATCGATGAAATCGAAGAGTTGATTGTCTGGGGACATCCGTTCACGGAAATGCGCGATATCGATGACGTCAAACGATTGGCAGAAGAAATGATCAGCCGCCATCTCGAACCGGGAACGACATGAAAACAAGCTTCCGTTTCTTCGTGAGAGAAGGAAGGAAGCTTGTTTTTTAGACTTGAACGAGAAGTCGTTCGATTGCTGCTGTTAAGTCGGTCGGATTCGTTTTTGGAGAGAACCGTGTCACTTCACCATCGCGTGTCACGAGGAATTTCGTGAAATTCCACTCGATGTCTGTTGTACCATCTGTTGTTGGCGCTTGTGCTTTTAGTTCTTCGAAGAGTGGATGAGCCTGCTCCCCATTGACATCGATTTTTGAAAAAACAGGGAACGTCACACCGTAGTTGATCTGACAGAATGACTGGATTTCTTCATCCGTCCCCGGGTCCTGATTTGCGAACTGATTACACGGGAAACCAAGCACGGTCAGTCCTTGCGCTCGGTAGTCTTGATGCAATTGTTCGAGTCCTTCGAACTGCGGCGTCAAGCCACATTTGCTAGCAGTATTGACGATCAACCACGCTTGAGCGGGGTAGTCTTTCAAGGACGCTGTCGTCCCGTCAACACGTTGAAATGAATGATCCTGTAACATATCAATTCCTCCTTTTTTAACTACCCTTTTAGTGTAACAAATCCGTTTTCTTATCGTCTTCTGTCACTACTCATGAGATGACAGAAACATCACAATCGGGTATCATCGACGATTTTTCAACGAATTTTTGTTACGATAATAAAGAATATGGAAGGAAAGGAGAGATGCCACATGAGAAAAATGTTGAAACAATCGCGGTTCGTTATGATCGCGACGCTTTGTCTCGTCCTCGTAGGTAGTTGCATTACATTACTGACGCTTGGATTCGAACGCGATATTGTGATTCTTGTTTCTGGAGTGGTTGCCCTATGGGTGACGATGCTAGCTCCTTTGACGGTCCATGCCAAAATGAATCAGCAATCATAATTCTGGTTTTCTCATGAAACCGCAGAATGATTCGCTCTGAAATGAAGTGTTTTCATTTTAGATGAAGGAATCGATTTCTGCGGTTTTTTTTCTTCTATAGCATAGGTGTGAAAAACACTATTTTTAGAAAATAAGTCATTAAAAAATCAGACTATTTTTTTTTCATCTTTTCTATTTACAAGCCTCAATAATCGGAGTAATATCCATCTCATCAACGAACACTAACATGTTAATGCTTCGATCTCAAAGTACGCCGAATTCATGATTGAAGCGGGGGACCCAACCGTCACAAACCGTGACACGGGGTGAATCCTTTCCGATCGGGAAAGGTAGGGCGAAATCCTAGGTATGCCCGAATCCGACAGCTAACCTCGCAGGCGTTTTTAGGAGGGAACGACTCTTTTTCAGTATGCCAAGTTATATAGGCGATGCTGGGGCCGTTTATTGCCTCACATCGTCTTTTCGTCGTGTTTAATTGTAAAAATATTGAATAATATGGGGGAAATTTCATAATGGGAGAGCTATGGAGTGTTGTACTGCTTGCCTTCTTCTTCGGTACGACGTTCGGGATGATTCAGTTGATCGAACGCGTCCAGTGGAGAGCAGGTGACCGCAAATGACGTGGTTTTTATTAGTAACGGGATGTCTCGTCTTTTTGTATCTCGGTTATTGTCTGATCTATCCGGAAAAATTCTAATCGCATAGGGAGAAAAGAAAAACATGTGGACTCAATTCCTGATCCAATTTTGGATCCTACTCGTCATCGCACTTTGTGCAGCAGTCTTGCTCGGTCGTTACATCGGGACATACTTCGCGCCGATCGCAGAGCGTCGAGTCGATACAATCGGTAAGGTTGAACGACGCATTCTGTCGTTACTCGGTGTCGATGAAAAGAAACAAGATCAATCGTGGGTCGGCTATTCAAAAAGTTTATTAGCCGTCAATCTACTCTTTTTCATCGGAGGCTACTTGTTGCTTCGCTTCCAAGGCAGTCTGCCACTTAATCCAAACGGTGCTGCGAATCTTGAGTGGTCGACAGCGCTTCATACGACGATCAGCTTCATGACGAACACCGATCAACAACACTATTCAGGTGAAGCCTTATCGTATCTCTCACAAACGTTCGTTCTTGGAACGATGTTATTTGTCGCACCGACGATGGCATTCACGGTCTGTATCGCAGTCATTCGTGGTCTTGCCAACAAGCCGCTCGGTAACTTTTATGCGGACTTCGTTCGCTTCATCACACGTATCCTGCTTCCGATTTCATTTTTCTTCGGAATGTTGATGATTTTACTTGGCGTGCCGCAAACATTTGGTGGAGCGATCAGCGTCACGACGCTTGAAGGGGCGAAGCAGTTGATTTACCGTGGACCGGTCGCAGCATTTGAAGTCATCAAACAACTCGGTAACAACGGCGGTGGTTTTTTCGGAGCAAACGGTGCACATCCGTTTGAAAATCCGAACCAATTCGTCAACTTCATCCAGATGTTCTTGATGTTATTGATTCCGATGTCACTCCCGGTCGCGTATGGAAAAATCATCGGTTCTGCGAAACAGGGACGTCTTTTCCTCGGTGTCATGACGATCTTATTCATCATGATGACATTCGGAATGGCAGGTAGCTTGTTTGCAAATCCAACCGCACACGGTCAGGAATTACGCTTCGGTCAAGTCGGTACAGCACTTTACAGTTCGATTACGACAGCGGCTGAAACCGGTGCAGTCAACGCGATGCATGACTCGCTTCATCCGCTCGCAGGATTGATTCAACTAGGGAACATGATGCTCAACGTCGTTTATGGTGGTGCGGGTGCCGGATTCCTGAACGTCTTACTCTATGCCTTCGTCGCTGTTTTCTTGACGGGTCTCTTAATTGGACGAACACCAACGTTCCTCGGGAAGAAAATCGAGACGTTCGAAGTGAAGATGATCGCGATCGCACTTCTTGTACCGCCGTTCCTGATTCTTGTCGGAACCGCAATCTCGATGTACGTTGCACCAGGTGTTGCCGGAATTTCGAATCCAGGCTATCACGGTCTATCGCAAGTCTTGTATGAATTCACGTCAGCGACAGCGAATAACGGATCCGGATTTGAAGGGCTTGGGGATGCGAACGTCTACTGGAACGTCTCGACGTCGTTTGCCTTATTCTTCGGACGCTACATTCCATTGATTTTAATGCTTGCGATCGTCGGTTCGCTGAAGGCGAAGCCGTCCGTGCCGCAAGATGAGTTTTCGTTTAAAACAGACACACCACTCTTCGGAACAGTCTTCCTCGGTACGGTCGTACTCGTCGGTGCATTGACATTCTTGCCAGTGCTCGTACTTGGACCGGTCGCGGACTGGCTGACGATGTGAACAGGAGATAAAAGCATATGATGGAACGTATCATGCATCCGACGCCCGAGGAACACCAACCGAATGGGCAGCCGGATCAGCAATCGAAATCAGCAATCAACGGCTCGATTGTCCGCCAAGCGACAATCGATGCCTTTAAAAAATTAAATCCCGTCAATATGATTAAACAACCGATCATGTTCGTCGTCTGGATTGGTTGTTTACTCGCAATCGGTTACACGATCTTCATTGACGAGATGCGCGGCTTCAACTTGACGGTCAGCGTCATCCTCTTTTTGACGGTCTTGTTCGCGAACTTCGCGGAATCAATCGCCGAAGGACGTGGGAAAGCGCAAGCAGACTCTCTGAAAGCATCAAAAGCAGACGTCATGGCACGCAAACGTGTCGGACAATTGATTGAAAGTGTCTCGTCCGCGACGCTTCGTAAAGGGGATATCGTCTTTGTTCGAACAGGCGAATATGTACCAGGTGACGGTGAAATCATCAAAGGTCTTGCCTCGATCGATGAATCGGCAATCACGGGAGAATCCGCTCCGGTCATCAAGGAAGCAGGTGGGGACTTCTCATCTGTCATCGGTGGCACGCTCGTCGTTAGTGACGAAATTGAAGTCCGGATCACGAGTAACCCGGGAGAATCGTTCCTTGATCAAATGATTGCGCTCGTTGAAGGAGCGAGCCGTCAAAAGACACCAAATGAACTGGCGCTATCAACGCTGTTGACGAGTCTGACCTTGATTTTCTTACTGGTCGTCATGACGTTACCTGTCTTTACGCATTACCTTGGATTTGATTTATCGGGTCCGATTTTAATCGCTTTACTTGTCTGTCTGATTCCGACGACGATTGGTGGCTTGTTATCGGCAATCGGAATCGCTGGAATGGACCGCGTCACCCGTTTTAATGTCATCGCGATGAGCGGTAAGGCGGTCGAAGCAGCCGGGGATATCCAAACGATCATCTTAGATAAAACGGGAACGATCACGTTCGGGAACCGGATGGCGTCAGAGATCACGCCGGTCGGTGGACGCTCTGCCGAGCAGGCATTCGAAGGAGCGATCATCGCTTCGTTAGCCGATGAGACACCGGAAGGACGTTCCGTCTTGGAACTCGCAGAACTACGAGACATGCCAGTCGAACGTCAGTGGTTAGATGGAGCAGAAATCATCCCATTTCGCGCAGAAACACGGATGTCAGGTCTTGATTTAACGGACGGTCGCCGTGTTCGTAAAGGGGCGGGACAAGCGATTCAAGAGTGGGTTGCAGAACAAGGCGGAGTGATTCCAAATGACTTACAAGAGACAATCGATTCGGTCTCGCGTCTCGGTGGAACACCGCTTGTCGTCGCGATTGACGCAACAATCCTCGGGGTCATCTATTTGAAGGATACAGTCAAACCAGGAATGCGGGAACGGTTCGATCGACTCCGTGAAATGGGAATCAAGACGATCATGTGTACGGGAGATAACCCGTTGACGGCAGCAACGATCGCTCGAGAAGCAGGCGTTGATGATTTCGTTGCGGAATGTAAACCAGAAGATAAGATTCGTGTCATCCAGCAAGAACAAGCAGCCGGTCATCTCGTCGCAATGACAGGAGACGGTACGAATGATGCACCAGCGCTCGCTCAAGCCGACGTTGGTCTTGCGATGAACAGTGGGACACAGGCAGCAAAAGAAGCAGCAAACATGATTGACCTCGATTCGAATCCGACGAAAATCATCGAAGTCGTTGAAATCGGGAAACAGCTCTTGATGACACGGGGCGCCTTGACGACGTTCTCGATCGCAAACGATGTCGCAAAATACTTTGCGATCATCCCGGCGATGTTCATGGTCGCGATTCCGCAGATGGAAGCCCTCAACATCATGCGTCTTGATTCTCCGACGACAGCGATTCTATCTGCTTTGATTTTCAACGCGATCATCATTCCAATGTTGATCCCACTCGCGATGAAAGGTGTCTCGTACAAACCGATGACGGCCGATCAATTGCTTGGACGGAACTTACTCATTTACGGTCTTGGTGGTGTTGTTGTTCCATTCGTAGGCATTAAAATCATCGATGTCTTGCTTGCAAGCATCATCTAAGGAGAAAACGAATCATGAAACAAGCCATTCGTGTGACGATTTTCGTCACGGCATTATGTGGGATTATCTTTCCCGCCTTATTGACGCTATTCGGTCAACTGTTTGTACCGGATAAAGCAGCCGGTTCGCTCGTACAGGAAAACGGAAAATTCATCGGATCGGAATTGATTGCCCAACCGTTCACGTCGAAACAGTATTTTCATGGACGTCCATCAGCGGTCGATCAATTAGCGGGGTCATCTGCTGGGGATAACCTAGCAGCATCGAACCCGGAGCTTGGCACGAAGATGGCGGAATTGCAGAAACAGAACCAAGTGGACGGCGCTTCGCTTCTGGACGATGCCCTCGTGACATCAGGTTCTGGCTTCGATCCGCATATCTCAGTCGATTATGCTTTGGTTCAGGCGAAGCGTATCGCAACCGCCCGCGATTTGTCGCGTGACGAGGTCCGGAAGTTAATCACGAAAGAAGCGGGGACACATGATTACGTCAACGTGTTACGTTTAAACTTAGCACTTGATCGGAGTAAGTCATGACACGGGGAAAGCTGAAGCTTTATATCGGCTCAGCTCCTGGTGTCGGGAAAACGTATAAGATGCTTGCCGATGCGCGAATCCTGACTCTTGAAGGCAAGGATGTCGTCATCGGTCTGATTGAAACGCATGGTCGTAAAGAGACGGCGGAGATGGTCGGACAACTCGAACAAGTCCCTTTACTAGAGGTTGTCTATAAAGAGAAAGTGTTTCTTGAGGTGAACGTGGACGCGATCATTGCCCGTCACCCGGATATCGTTCTGATTGATGAACTGGCGCATACGAATGCGCCAGGATCCGAGCGAAAGAAACGCTATCAAGATGTTGCGGCACTACTTGACGCCGGTATCAATGTCTACTCGGCCGTCAACATTCAACATTTCGAGAGTCTACTCTTTAAGGTCAAAGAAGTGACGGGTGTCGAGGTTCGGGAGCGAATCCCGGATCCGTTTCTTGGTGAAGCCGATGAGATTCTACTCGTCGACGTTACGCCGCAAACGTTACGGGAACGACTCGAACAAGGAAAGATTTACAAGAAAGAAAAAATCGAACAGAGTTTAAATTCCTTCTTTTCGCTTCAGAATCTCGCAAGCTTACGCGAGTTATCGTTACGACAAGTCGCCGACGAAGTCGACGATCAAGTCTATCAATCACGCTTATTGATTGAAAAGGATCCAGCGACGTTACAAGAACGAATTCTCGTCTGTATCCAACTTAATGACAATGCCCGGAAGTTGATTTACCGAGGATTCCGAATGGCGAGTCGATTAAAAGCAGAACTGTATGTCTTGACGATTCTACCGGCAGCAGAGAATCAATTGAATGCGAAGCAAAAAGAAGTCTTAGCGATGGTACGTGAGAGTGGCTCCTTGTTTGGAGCAGAGGTATTGATTCGGATACAAGGAGAACGCTCGATTGCCCAAGCGATCACAGCTGCTGCTAAACATCATCGCATCACGCAAATCGTTATCGGTCAATCCGCGCGGACCCGGTGGCAGGAGATCCGGCGCGGATCGATCATCAATGAAATCATGCGTCATGTCCGTGGCATCGACATTCAAATCGTTTCCGATGACTTAGAACGCTAGGGGAGCCCTTCCGCGTAAATGCAGGGGTTTTCTTCGATGTATCAATCGTCCGTTAAGAACGAGTCAATCATCTAGGTATGGAGGGTGGTTCTTCTTGTTCTGCATTCATCAAAAAGGAAAGGCTGTTCCGGTGTACTTACCAGAACAGCCTTTCCTTTTATTCATACATATAGATGAGTTGATTCCTTTATCCCTTAACGAGCGAATACTGGGATATCAAAGACAGCCGTATAGCTATCCATTTGTTGATATAAATCATAAATTCGAGTCGTTTGCTTCGCTGCCCATCCCATGTCTGTCGCATATTGATGACGACCAGGATTCATTGGGTTCCAGCGCATTTTATAGAGTGTGTTTTGATTGTATGCATGGTGAATGTACTGGGTTCCGATGAATTCGGCTCCACCCATGATGGCTGCTTCCGGTGTAAACCATCCTTTTTCATAGGCTGTTCTTGCTCCACCGTTAATTGGATCCGAATCGACAGCACCGATTCCGTACATGTTATAGACCATTTTTCCATTCCATATGACTCCATTTGCTAGTGTTGACGTTCCATTTCCCGTCTCTAGAAGCGCGTGAGAGATCAGGTAGATTTCGTTGACTGAATAGGCTGTTCCAGCATCGATGAATGCTTGTCCACAGCTTCCAGTCGTACATTTCCCGAAGATACCTTTTGTACTGATAATTTTATCTAACGTTGCAGCAGAAGCGCCTGTCGTCTTCGATAAATCAAGGAATTGGAAGAATTCCTTTGAAGAGCGACTGACCTTTAACGGATCAGCTACGTTCCGGACATCAGATTCGAGTGCATTCAACCAACCAAGTGTCCAGTACCCTGTGGAAGAGGTATAAACACGCGGATACGTCGTATAGAAATCACCGATTCGTTGATAGACCTTAATCATCTGTTTCGGTTGGAATTGTCCATAGATATGGCTATCCGTTGCTGCACCAGAACGGATATTCAGTGGCGTCGTTGACGAAACGGTTGCTAGCGTACCGTTGACAGGATCTTCTGATCCACCAAACCGAACATACATCGAGCTGACATACATCATTTTGTTTTTATACAAATCCGTTTGTGGTGAAGGATTTAACTTCATTTGAGTACTGATGAAGGTATCAAATGTATACGGCGTCGCGATAGAGTTGTAGACATTTAATTTTGAAGATGTCGTCACAAGTGTTCCATTATACGCATAGCCTGATTTACCTTGATAGGAAATCTTATACCACTGTCCGATTTGACCAGTGACGTTGACGACTACGTTCGAAGGAATCGTCGTCACGACTTGATATGAACTTCCGACATACGAACGAAGTGGAGTAGCACTTGTAGCGCGAACATATAACGAGTCTTTCGAAATATAGTCGATTTTACTTGTGGATGCCTTCGTATCGACATAACCTGTTTTTCCATTGATCGTTACTTTATGCCATTGTTTATTCGTATGCGATGTAATGAGTGAAGTCGTGTAGTAAACATTTCCTTTAGCTAATGTCGTAAGTGTTGTTGCTTCTTCTAAAGGTGAATTTCGAATGATTAAATTCTCGTTCGCGAGGAAACGAGCACCACTAATCTTTTTCGTTTCTGTGTAAGGTGTTAAATAGGATCCATCGATGTAACCTGTTTTTCCATTAACACTCACATTCGTCCATGTCCCAATCGTACCGTTCACTTGTACGACTGTTCCTTTCGCAAGCGATGAGACTTCGCTGTATGTTGGACCGGCGTATGACTTTAGAGAAGTCGTTTGTACCGTTTTATAACGATGGGCTGAAATCTTACTGTATGAAATCGGGTTTCCTTGGTTTGCTCGGATGTATCCTGTTTTCCCATCCACTGAAATACGATGCCACGACTGACCGTGACCGTTCGTGACAAGACGCGTCGTGTAATAGACATCCCCATTCTTTAGCGTTTTCCATGTATCAGCATCGGTCTGATAAGTTGTCTTGACGTCGATTGATGTGTTTAATACATAACGCGCTGGTGAGATTGTAGACGTTACGATGTATTCGTTCAAATCCTCTTGATGAACGTATCCAGTTTTTCCTTCATACGTCACACGGTACCACTCATTGATGGACCCTGTTACAGATACCTTGGTTCCGCTTGGGATGGACTTGACGGAAGCGTAAGATACGCCAGCATAAGACTTCAAGCCTGTAGCGTTAGTAGTTTTCATCGTCACGCTATCAGCTTGATAGATGACTTTTTCTCCACTGCCATACGCGATGTAGCCTGTCTTCCCGTCTTTTGTGATCTGATACCATTTTTTAGAACCAAGTGTGATGAGACGTGTCGTGTAATAGATATCGCCTTCTTGAAGTGTAGCGACTTTAAATGCATCTGCCTCAGGAGCGACTAAAACATCCGTTGAGGACGTGACTGCGAAGCGTGTACCTGAAATCTTTTGGACGATGGCTGCTGTCTTAAACGTCGCAGCGGACGCATATCCTGTTACACCGTCGTACGAGACACGATACCATGTACCGATTCGACCAGAGACGAGTGGTTTTGCACCGGCTGGGATCGACTTGATCCCTGCATACGAGCTGCCTGCATACGACCGAATCGTCGTTTTAGCTGTTGTGACGAATGACATGTTCGTCAGACTTTCATAATTCACGCTAGTCCCTTGATTTGCTAAGATATAACCGGTTTGACCGTCTTTTTTGATTTTGTGCCACGTGCCACCACGTGAATCCGTTGCAAGTGTCGTCGTGTAATACGCATCACCTGTTTTTAAAGAAGCAATCGTTTTACTCGTTGAAGAGGCAGATGCTTTGATCTCAACGGATTTCTTCAATAGAAAACGTGCAGTAGGAATCGTTTGGACACTTTGTTTAGAGACTTGTAAAAAAGCGTCACGGTGCATATACCCACTATTTTTTCCGTAACGAACGCTATACCATTCATTAATTTTTCCAACTACTTCAACGTTTGTTCCAGATGGAATCGATTGAATTTTTGGATATCCCGTCCCTGCATAGGTGCGTAATGTATAGGTATCAGTCGTTCGAAGTGTTTCGTTCTTGATGTTTTGATACGAAACAGGAGTAGCGCCGGATGGGACATATCCTGTTTTCCCTGCGTAATTCAGACGATACCATGTCTTACCGTATGGATCGGTAACCCGCTGTGTCGTATAATACACATCCTTATTTTGCAAGGTGCCAATCGTTGTTGCTGTCGTGCGTGCCGCATTTTTAATCGCCGTATTTGTAGAGACGATATAGCGTTGTCCAGAGATCGCTTGCTTTTTCTCGTACAACACTAAATATTTTGAAGCGACATATCCCGTTTTTCCGCCATATGTTACTTTTTTGTAGCTTCCAGCATCATATGCGGATGAAACGATCGTTCCGGTCTTGATCGTCAACAAGCGTTTCCGTGAAGATGTCGTCTTATCATACAGATCTGTATCTGCTGATAGACGATAAGTCGTTGCTTTCGTCGTCGCTGCGTTCACTATCGGTAGTGATGATAGGATGATGCTAAACACGATAAGAAGACTCGCGAACACCTTCAAAGGTTTCGAGATGGATGTCGTATTCAAAGTATCTTTCCTCCTAGTAGATATTCGTCCAAGCGGACGGAATCGGCTTCTAGGATGTCTAGTCTAAGGTGTACGTACTTATGCCTATTCCTACTATCGACCATATCGGATTTTTATGAAGAAAATATTGGATTTTTTTGAAAAAAGGGGTTTAGTTTTTTGAAAAACCCTCCTGTTTTTTTAAACAAGAGGGTAAAGTGTCATATATCGAATCGTGCGAGGAGTTCTTGAAGATCGGTTGTTGGTCGTTCGCAAGCAAAGTCACGACAAAGATATGCGGTCGGTTTTATTGGTTCAGGATAATCTACGAGAAATGGAGCGAGCGGTAGAAGATTCTGTTTCGTTCCAATCAACAAAGCGACTTCCGGTAGTCGAATCTGTTGAAGCTGATGGATTTCGATCGGAATGTCTGACTCTTCCGGAATCAGAATAATCAACTCCTTCGGTTCCATCTGCCGAGAGGTGAAGATACTAACGAGTGAGGCGAAGCCGGTCGGTTGTTGCTGGACTTCTTCTGTTAAGGCTGCGAGAGCTCGTTCAGCACTTTCCTGATAGATGAGACGCCCGGTCAGGCGGCTGAGCGTAAAGAAAGCGTTCAAGGCAACGCTGTTTCCGGCAGGTGTCACACCGTCATACAGATCGAGCGGACGAACGAGTAGCTGATCAGAGCGCAAAGAGGTTAAATAAAAATAACCATCTGCTGTCTGGAACTGATCGCGTAACACATCAGCCAGTGTTAAAGCCTCCTTCAGATGCAGCGCCTGTCGTGTCGATTGGAACAGTTCAAGATGTGCATCGATCAAGTAAGCATAGTCGTCAAGAAATCCGTGCCCGGTCGCTTGTCCTTCGCGGTAATGAACCGCAAGCTGATTCTCAGTCCGGACGACGTTCTCGAGCGACGTCATAGCACGCGTTGCGACATTCGTGTAATGAGGTTCACTAAAGACACGACCAGCTTTTGCGAATGCTGAAATCATCATCGCGTTCCAAGACGTCAAGCGCTTATCATCACGGAACGGACGCGTGCGTTCATTTCGTGCGTGAAGGAGAAGCTGCCGCTCGTGTTCGAGTTGCGCTGCCGTCTCAGCAGGCGACAGGTCAACGGAACGTGCAAACGTTTCGAGCGTTCGTCCTGTCCGGTAAAAGACGTTCCGTCCTTCGAAGTTTCCGGACGGCGAGGCATGATAGAAGCGCGGGAACAGTGCATCCGGTCCGAGTAAGTCAGAAAGTTCTGTTGCCGTGAACGTATAATAATGACCTTCGCCCTCTTCGCTATCCGCATCAAGTGCAGCATAGAAGGTGCCGTCTGATGCGGTCAATTCGCGTTCTGTGAACGAGAGGACTTCTTCTGCGTAGCGGCGGAACCGGATTTGTCCGGTCACTTGATACGTCTCGATACATAACGTCGCGAACCAAGCGTTATCGTAGAGCATCTTCTCAAAGTGAGGAATTTCCCACTTGGCGTCGACCGTATAGCGAAACAGACCGTAGCCGACTTGATCCGTCATTCCACCGTCGCGCATGGCAATCAATGAGCGCATGACCATGTGCAGTGCCGTCTCATCTTCTGCGAACTGGTAATAATCAAGTAAGAAACGGAGTAGGGTAGGCGAAGGGAACTTCGGTGCTTCTCCGAATCCGCCGTGTTGCCGATCGAATTGCCGCATCGCTTGATCAAAGGTGTCGTGAATGATCGATTCATCCCAAGTGCTAGTCGATGAAGCGGGCTGCAATACGTCATGAAGCGTCTGTGACATATTCTGTCCGACTTGTGCAATCTTATCCGGTGAACGTCGGAATTGTTCGCTGAGTTGTAGCGTCACCTGACGAAAGCTCGGGCGATTGAACTGAGGTGTCTTCGGAAAATATGTGCCGATATAAAAAGGTTTTTGATCCGCTGTCATGAAGACGCTGAGTGGCCAGCCACCTTGTCCATTCATGACTTGAGCTGCCGTCATATACAGGTGGTCGATATCAGGACGTTCTTCGCGGTCGACCTTAATCGAGATATAACGTTCGTTTAAGAGACGTGCCGTTTCTTCATCCTCGAAGCTTTCGTGGGCGAGCACATGGCACCAATGGCACGTCGAATAACCGATCGATAAAAAAATCGGCTTTCCTGTATCCTTCGCTGCAAGAAAAGCTTCTTCTCCCCATGGATACCAATCCACGGGTTGGTGTGCGTGTTGTAATAGGTAGGGACTCGTTTCATGGATAAGTCGATTCGACATGATGGATTTCCCTCGTTTCTTCTATAGTAATAAGTCTTCTTCACGATACTCGGCTTTGACGACAGGTGCAATACCGATTCCAGGCAGAACGAAAACGATTTTTCGAAAGAAAGATTGACTTTATAAAGAAATGTGTGCTATATTATTAAAAGTCATGAATCGGGGATGATCACTCATGTGAGAATCTTCAATCCATATCATACAATTAAATCGACAGGTCAGGATTTTTAGACCGCTACTGACAAATGAGTCAGACATAAGTCATCGCTTTTATTTTGTCCTTCTTCATACTACGAGGAGAAGTTGACCCAGCAAGATAAACCTTCCAATCGATACTTTTCCGCTCATTCCCGAGCTATTTCTAAAAATCCCAGTATCATGCGTCCATTGCAGACGCATCACGATTCTTGCTAAAATGCTTGATTCAGCTGGCGCGGCCAAGGAGCCGTAACAACGAAAGAGAGGTAGGGCTTTCGTCGTTTCAGGTGTTTTGATCACCTGTAATCCTCGATTCTCATGACAACCAAAAACAACGACACGCTGATGAGGCGTTTTTTTTGTGCCTTTTTTCGGGTAAAGCTGAAAGAGGGGGGTGACGACATGCCATGGAATGAAAACGACTATCCGGATTCGTTCAAGAACTTCGATCTGCCACTTCGAAAAAAAGCGATCGAGATCGCGAACGCTTTACTAGAAGAAGGGTATGAGGAAGGGCGAGCAATTCCGATTGCGACGTCGCAAGCCGAAAAGTGGTACGAAAGTCACAAAGACGAACAATAAAAAGTTGTAAGCGATACCATTTCTTTCATTTACGAAGGATGGTATCTTTTTTTACGAAAAATATACACTCTTGAGAATATAATCTGATATTATAAAGAAGTGTCAGAAAATTCAATAGGGGGTCTCATCATGAAATACGGCAGTACGTTTGGAAAGTGGGCATTGGCCGGAGTATTAACAGCAGGAATCCTTCCACAAGCGGGTCTTGTCGGGGCAGAAGGCGAAGGCGTCATCTTGTCTGAGTACATAGAAGGAACAAGCAATAATAAGGCAATCGAGCTATACAATGGGTCGGGGCAAATCATTGACTTAGCAGACTATACTCTCGTTCAATATACGAACGGTGGACCAACGGAAGCGAAAATTACACTATCGGGGAAAGTCGATCCAGGTAAGACGTTCGTCATCGCGAACTCGAGTGCGAACGCGGATATCAAAGCAAAAGCACAATTGACGACGGGGTCATTGAACTTCAATGGAAATGATCCGATCGCATTGAAAAAGGGTGACGTCGTCCTTGATATCATCGGACCAATCGGTTCATCAACGGATTTCGCAAAAGATACGACACTCGTCCGTAACTCAGGCATCACGTCTGGTGCTAAGACGTACGAGCCGTCGCAGTGGACAAGCTTCCCTGTTGATACCTTGACGAATCTCGGCAGTCATCAGACAGAAGCGGGAGACATTCTTGCAGCACCAACGGCTTCTCCAGTCGGTGAAGTCGAACGTGGGGATCAAGTGACATTGTCAGGCGAAGGAACGATTCATTATACGATTGATGGCTCAACACCAACTGTCGAGAGTCCGGTTTACTCTTCACCGATCACGATTAATGACGAAGTGACGATCCAAGCAGTTGCCGTCAAGGATGGTAAAACGTCCGCTGTTTCGACGTTCAAGTATTATATCGCACCGCCGATCACGAAAATCAGTAACATTCAAGGTGTTGCGCATACGTCCCCTTATGCAGATCAACTCGTCCGGACGACAGGTGTCGTCACGTATGTCGTCGATGCAAACAACTTCTATATGCAAGATCCGAATCCAGATAACGACAGCCGGACATCGGAAGGGATTCTCGTCTATGCAAAAAATCATGGTGCTGCCGTTGGACAACAGGTCGCGACGACAGGATACGTCAAAGAGTGGTTACTTGGCGGTTACAGCGATAAAGCCGATACGGATCTTGCCGTCACTGAAATCAGCACAGTCAATCTCGTTAAGGGAGCGCTCAACGAAGGATTACCGGCGAGTATCGTCCTTGGTGATAAAGGCGTCTTGATTCCGACTCAAGTCGTCGACAATGATTCTTTCGCTCAGTTTGATCCAAAAGAAGATGCGATCGATTTGTATGAAAGCTTAGAAGGTATGCGTGTCGCATTACCAAACGCGATCGTCACAGGTCCACAGGCGAACCGAACGATTCCAGTACGAACGCAGACAGCAGATAAGGTCTACACGAAACGAGGAACACCGATTCTGACGAAAGACAACGTCAACCCAGAACGTCTTTTCGTTGAGATGGGAAGCTCGTCGTACCGTGCGAAAGCTGGTGATACATTCAACGGAACAATCGAAGGTGTCATGAGCTACAACTATTCAGCTTATAAAGTACTTGCAAAAGCGGCTGACCTTCCGCCACTCGTTGCGCGTGAAGCAGATCGTCAACCAACGAACATCAAAACGGGTGAATCACGTTTAACAGTCGCTTCGTACAACGTCGAGAACTTTGCATCAACAGCGGATGCTGGGAAAGTCGATCGTGTATCAGAAGGAATCGCAACATTCCTGAAAACACCAGACATCGTCGGTTTGACGGAGATGCAGGATAACGATGGTGCAACGGACAGCGGAACAGTCGATGCATCGAAATCATTCGAGACATTAATCGCAGCAATCGAAGCGAAAACAGGCGTTCGGTATGCCTATACGGACATCGCACCTGAAGATAAGAAGGATGGCGGACAGCCAGGCGGAAACATCCGTGTCGGATTCCTTTACAATCCAGCGCGGGTCTCACTCGCGCCAGGTGAAAAGGGTGGCGCGACGGAAGCCGTTGCGGTTGAAAACGGTAAGCTGACGAAAAACCCAGGTCGCATTCAGCCGACGGATCCGAACTTCGCAAGTTCGCGGAAACCCCTCGTCGCAGAATTCCTCTTTAACGGTGATTCGTACCATGTCATCGTCAACCACTTCAACTCAAAAGGTGGCGACGGAGCTGACTTCGGTAAAAACCAACCAGTTGTACGTAAGAGTGAAGTCCAGCGTCACGCAATCGCGAATATCGTCCAAGGATTTGTCTCTGAATTAAAGACAGAAGTCAAAGGCTCAAACGTCGTTGTCCTTGGCGATTTGAACGACTTCCAGTTCTCAGAAACGTTGGATATCCTAAAAGGAAAGAATCTGTGGAATACGGTCGATGATCTTCCGGAATCGGAGCGTTACTCTTATGTCTACAACGGAAATGCGCAAGTACTTGACCACATCTTGATCTCAAATAACTTAAAACGATACACGTCTTCTGATATCGTCAATATCAACTCGGAGTATATGGAAGCAGACGGTAGCGCGAGTGATCATGATCCGGCGATCATCTCGATTCAAGGTGCAGAAACGGTCGTACCAGTCAAAGGAATCGCAGAAAACGGAAAGTGGCGTGCTGTTCAAAAAGGAAAACATATTTTCCTCGAATGGAAACTTGGCCGTCATTGGTTAAAAGCGAGCGGAACGACTGGAGAACAACAAGGTGAGTTACTCGCACTACGTGTATCGCAAGATCGACCATACATTCAAGTGAAGACGAAAAAAGGTAAAACGATTTGGTTAGAGCTTGTTAATCTGTGCCAATTAAAAGAAACGAAAAAATATCAGTAATCGGACGAAATGATGAAAAGCGGACTTAATGGTCCGCTTTTTTGCGTGACGGTACAAAAAGTGAGAAAAGAGAAAGCATACTAATCGAGAGAGTTGAGATTAAAGCGATAGGAAGAGGAATAACGCGGAACATATACGTGAAATGGATCAGGATCAAAAATAGAATGATGGCAAGACCGGGAATGAATTTTTTAGAAAGTAACATTCCAGAACCGGGAACGAGTAATTCGAAACCGAGGCGTTGATTCAGTCGGACATCTTCGTGCGCATTAGCTAAACTAAACGATACGGTCAAAGCTACGAGAATCATCCATCCAGAAAATAAGTATTGCTGAATTGGTAAAAAGGCGATGGACTCATAAATGAAATACAGTAAAACCATAGGTCAACTCCTTCATTTCATTATGTTATTTGGAAAAGCATTGAAAGTTTGGCTTACGAGTTCTAATGATACCGAGTAGGAATTCCGAGAGCAATCAAAAATCTCAAATGACGAAATAAAAGAATGTTCACACATTTTAAGAAAAGGGAAAGATGGTTTAGTATATGTACTAAATGCTTTTAAGAATCCTCTTCACTAAAGCATTTTACTAATGTGGGAACGTTATCATGAAATGTGTCGAATTTGTGGACACAAGATGTGATTTAGACAATTAAGAGCCAATGGCTGTTCGAAAGAATCATTTTCTTTTAAAATAAAGGTAATGATTAAAGGAGGCGAAACGAAGACATGAAAAAATGGTTGATCATCGGAGTAGCAGCAGTAGCTTTTTTCGGTTACGAGAACATTCCAATGGAACAGGCAGAAGCCGATTATCCTAAAAGCGGTGGCAAGCTGATTGATCGATATAGCAGTGAATATCCAGGTTATGACTGGGAAGTCAGGCGGACGTCCAGCGAAGAATTCGTATCGTTGACGAAAGACGGGAAAGAATACGGGAAGTACCGGTTTAAAAACGGTATAACGACGCAAGGTGCGATCTTGAATAAAGATACGGAATCGTCTTTAAAGAAAAAGGGCTGGACCGCAGTGAAGTCCTATCGTAAAGGGAATACGAATTATATGTTGAATTTAGATCATGCAGCTGTTTATGAGAAGAAGGGCAATTACGTGACATACTTCTTTGATCAGCATGACGGCAATAAGGTCAAAGCGACGCTTTCGATTCCAAAAGACGTCGAAGCGAAGAAAAAAGGGTTCTACGGCACCGCTTCGAATACGTTACGAACGACAGATGAAAAACTGATGCTTCGTTTGATGAACTGGGAACGGGCTGACTATCAGCTGAATCCATTAGCTCCGTACACGGCATTAAAGCCAGTGACACGCGGACATAGCGAAAACATGGCGAAGAATAACTTCTTCTCGCATACGGATCCGCAAGGACGTGATCCGTTTGACCGGATGAAGCGTGAAGGTATTACGTTCAGCTATGCTGGTGAAAATTTATCAATGGGATATCCGAATGTTTTCGCATCACACTGGGGTTTAATGAATTCAAAAGGGCACCGGGATAACATTTTGAAAAAAGAGTATAAGCAAGCAGATGTCGGTGTGGCGTTTCGAAGTAATGCGCCATACTTTACGATCAATTTCCGGAGACCTTAAATACGTAAAAAGAGGACGACATGTAATGATGTCGTCCTCTTTTTCATGAGTTGGTTTATTCTATATTAAAAGCAGGAGGTGGAAATGATGGAAATACGTCAATTAAGTGCAGAAGATGCAGCTCTTTATAAAGTACTGCGGTTAGAAGCCTTACGAAACCATCCGGAGGCATTCGGTTCGGATTACGAAGCAGAAAAGGATCGACCGGTCGAACAGTACGCAACTCGTCTTGAAAGCGAACAGGCATCGACGTTCGGTGCCTTTCATGAAGGAGAACTCGTTGGTGTCGTCACCATCGTCTGCCTAGAGCCGGTCAAGGTGCGACATCGAGCGAATCTGTTTGCGATGTACGTCACGCCACGCGTCCGAAAACAGCAGATTGGACGACGACTCGTACAAGAAGCCCTACAGATATTAAAAGAGCATCCTTTAATCGAGCAAGTCCATCTTTCGGTCGTCCAGACGAATGAAGCTGCTAAAGCGTTGTATCAATCGCTCGGTTTTGAATCATACGCGATCGAACCACGGGCACTGAAAATCGGAGATATGTATCATGACGAAGAACTGATGTGGTATCGATTCTAATAAAAACATCCAGGTTGTAGAGAGGTCGTCTCTCTAACATCCGGATGTTTTTTGATTAGTTCGCCCATTCAGGCTTACTGAAGCCTTTGAATGATTTTTCGATGACTGTATTGAAAGCGTCCGATTCAACAGCGGCTTTCAAGTCTTTTGCGACTTGTGCGTCTGCATCTTTCGTTTGGACAGCAACAAGGTTACGGTACTGTTCGTCCATCGTCTCAAGCGCTAACGCATCGAGTAAGTCGAATTTCGCAGCAAGTGCGAAGTTCCCCGGAACAGCTGAGATATCGACACTCTCGATGGCGCGTGGTAGTTGCGCTGCCTCGAGTGGTTTAATGACGAGTTTTTTCGGATTCTTGACGATATCCTTTTCAGAAACCGTCAATGGATCAGTGTCCGGCTTTAGTTCAATCCAGCCTTGTTCCGCAAGTAAGTTCAACGCACGTGCTTGGTTCGTCGGATCGTTCGGCGTTGCGACTTCAGCGCCCGTCTTGACATCTTCGAGGGTCTTCACTGTCTTACTGTACAGTCCCATCGGTGCCGTCGGAACAGTGATCAAGCCTTTTAAGTCGAGGTTCTTTTCTTTAGAAAATGTCTTGAGATAGATCGAGTGTTGGAACAAGTTGGCGTCGATATTACCGCTACCGAGTGCGATGTTCGGTTGGATATAATCACTGAACTCGACGATTTCGACTTTGTAGCCTTTCTTTTCGAGTTGCGGCTGAATCGCTTGTTTGACCATGTCGCTATACGGACCGCTCGTCGCGCCAATCTTGATTGTCTTGTCTTTTTCGTCCGCACTGCTGTCTCCGCATCCTGCGAGGACTCCTGCACCGAGTAAGGCTGTGGCTAAAAAGGCATATCGTTTTTTCATGATTCCACTCTCCCTTTGTATGTATGATTAGCGTTTATCTGTTTTTCGCGCCAGTTGATTGCCAAGTGCTTGAATGCTTTGAACGATGACGATGAGGACAACGATCGTGACGATCATGATGACATTATCGTAGCGATAGTAACCGAATCGGATCGCGAGGTCACCGACACCTCCACCACCGACATTGCCAGCCATCGCCGAGAAGCCGATCAGGCTGATCGTTGTCAGGGTGATGCCTTGAATAATCCCTGGGAGTGCTTCCGGTAAGAGAACGCTGACGATGATCCGTAACGGTTTTGCGCCACAGGCTTCAGCGGCTTCGATCAAACCAGGTGGAATCTCACGCAGTGACGTTTCGACGAGTCGTGCGAGAAACGGAATTGCTGCGACACTGAGGCTGACGGACGCGGCCGTCGGACCAATCGTATTATCGAGTAACAGTTTCGTTAAAGGAATAAGGGCAACCAGCAAGATGATGAACGGCAATGACCGGACGATGTTGACGACGAAGTCAAGGACACGTCGGATAGCAACGTTTTGAAAGAACAGACCACGATCGGTGACGAACAAAATAATCCCGAGCGGAATCCCGACAACCAATGCGAATGTAAGAGAAATTCCGACCATCCATGCCGTCTCACCGAGTGCTTTCAGGAGCTCGGGTAACATCATTTGAATACGTTCAAGCCACATCCTGAATCACCTCGAGTGCATGAAGTTCAGTTGCGAGCCAGTCAAGGGCAGGGGCGATTTGGTCGGATGATCCCGTCAAACTGACGATCAGGACACCAAAGGCGACGTCTTGAATGTAGTCGACCTTCCCGTGCAAGATACTGACCGAGATATCGTAACGCCGAATGGCTTCTGATAGTGTACTCTCACCAGTTTTCTCACCTGTGAACTGTAAACGGATGATTTTTCCGGGTGTCGCTTGCAAGATGCGTTCCGGCAGTTCAATCTGTAGTGCCGTATCGACGTAATGTTGTGTGACCGGATGTTTGGCTTGACTGAACAAGTCATAGGTCGAAGCGACTTCGACGACTTCTCCTTGCGACATGACGGCGACGCGGTGGCAAATCTGTTTGACGACATCGATCTCATGGGTGATAAGAACGATCGTTAGACCGAGTCGTTCATTCAAATCTTTCAACAAATCCAAAATCTGCAGCGTCGTGACCGGGTCAAGGGCAGATGTCGCTTCGTCACATAACAGGACGGTCGGATTGTTCGCGAGTGCCCGGGCAATCCCGACGCGCTGTTTCTGCCCACCGCTCAGCTGACTCGGGAAATTCGTTTCAAATCCTTCGAGTCCGACAAGCGAAACGAGCTCACGAATCCGTTCTGGGAAATCGGCGCGTTTCACACCAGCTGACTTGAGTGCAAAAGCGATGTTATCCGCGACGTTACGTGATTGAATCAATTGGAAGTGTTGAAAGATCATTCCGGTCCGCAGTCGTAGTTGGCGCAAGTCCGCTTTAGACATCCCACCGAGCGAGACACCGTCGACCTTGATCGTTCCTTGTGTTGGATGCTCGAGTCCGTTGATCAGGCGAAGCAACGTACTCTTACCGGCACCGGATTCACCGATGATGCCGAAGATCTCTCCTTTTTGAATCGTCAAATCGACATCCCGTAATGCAAAAATCGGGGTCCGGTCTCGGACGAACCGTTTTGTAATGTGTTTGAATTCAATCATCCGCTCATCTCCTCATACAAAAAAAGTCGCTTTTTCCTAGTAGCAGAGCAACCAGAAAAAAGCGACGAAAGTGTAAGATTTCGTAACTTATCTCTCAGAATGAATCCATTCTGTAGGATGTGGCACCGTTCCTAATAGGTGGTTGCCGGACGTCGTTGGGCCTAATCCCTCGGTCGCTCTCGATAAGTAGTTATGCTGTTGGGATTTACTCTAACGGAAATGATTCCCATCTGTCAAATGTTTTTTCAGAATTATTCCGCAACAGGCGTCCGGAACAGGTTGAGCGTTCCGATTCGGTCAATGGCTTCCTCCAACCGTTCGACATCAGCAATCAAGCTAATTCGGACATAACCTTCTCCGTATTCACCGAAGAACGATCCCGGGGTTACGGCAACGTGCGCTTCGTCAAGCAGGTGATCGGTGAAGCTTTGGGATGTGTATCCTTCAGGCACCGGAAGCCAAACGAAGAATGAACCGCCTGGACGTGGTCCACTCCATCCAATTTCATCGAGTTTTGCGAACAACGCATCGCGGCGAGTTTCATACAGATTACTTAACTCGCGGACGCATGTCTGTTCGCTCGTTAAGGCAACGGTCGCCGCATGTTGAATCGGTGTGAATGCACTGACGTAGAGATGTTCTTGGTACGTCTCGATGCTTGAGATGACAGACGGATTTCCGATTGCGAAGGCAATCCGGAAGCCGGACATATTAAAGCGTTTTGAGAGCGAAAATAGCTCGATGCCGACGTCTTTTGCGCCTTCTGTTTGCAAGAAACTTCGGGTCGGACCATCGAAGCTGATACCGCCGTATGCTAAGTCATGGACGACACAAATATCGTTCGCATCCGCGAAAGCGACCGTTTGTTCGAAGGCTTCCGCTGTTGCCGTGGCGCCAGTTGGATTACTCGGATAGTTGAGGAACAACATCCGGGCACGCTCAACGTCTGTCGTATCGAGCAAATCATAATCCGGTAAGAAGTCGTTTTTCTCAAGCAACGGTAAGGTGATCGGGTATGCACCGGCAAGTGCAGCACCAGACAGGTAATCCGGGTATCCGGGATCCGGAACGATGACACCTTCCCCAGGGTTAACGATCGTTTGCGGTAAGGCGACGATTCCTGCCTTACTACCGAGAAGAATCGCGACTTCCGTTGCCGGATCGATCGTGACACCAAATTCGCTTGCGTAAAATCGCGCGACAGCTTGTTTTAGAAAATCATGTCCACGAAACGGTGGATATTGAAGGTTCGTTGGCTCATCGATCGCCTGTTTCAAAGCGTCGAGAATATGTACGGGCGTCGTTTGATCGGGTGTTCCTTGACCGAGTGTGATGACATCGTGTCCGGCAGCTTTCACAGCACCAATCCGATTCGCAAGTTCAGCGAAGACGGGAGCAGGAAGCCGGTCAATGGCGATGGATGGAGCGAAATGTTTCATAAGATGTGTGCCTCCTTCGTGGTATTGTCGTCAAGGATAACGAATATTCAGTCAAAAGAAAAGAACTTTTTCGAAATTCAAAAAAATTATCTGATATACAGGTACAGATAAGTGGAGCGGGAATAAAGAATAGGGAGAGGAGTGAAGAGATGAAGCGAGCTAACTGGAAAGAGGCGGTCGTCTATCAAGTCTACTGGCGTAGTTTTAAGGATTCGAACGGAGATGGTATCGGTGATTTACGAGGTGTCATCGATAAGCTTGATTATATCGCGTCACTCGGTGTCGATGTCGTCTGGTTGAATCCTTGTTACCGTTCTCCGGACGTCGATAATGGCTATGATATCGCAGACTATTACGAGATTATGGAAAAAGCAGGGACGATGGGGGATCTACAGGAATTAATTGCAGTGGCACATGCGCGTGGACTAAAGATCATTTTGGATCTAGTCGTTAATCACACGAGTAACCAGCACGACTGGTTCCGCCAGTCGCGCGACCGAATCAATGATAAGGAAGACTGGTATATCTGGAAAGATGGAACGAAAGACATGCCACCAAACAACTGGCGCTCGTACTTTGCACAGAGTCCCTGGACGTGGAGTGAAGAGCGCGGACAATACTATTTTCATTCCTTTGCGAAAGAGCAACCTGACTTGAACTGGGAACATCCGGCTGTGAGGCAAGCGATTTACGACATGATGAACTGGTGGATTGCTCAAGGCATCGACGGCTTCCGGATGGACGTCATCAATTTGATTAAGAAGCGGACACTCGAAGATGTGACGAATCCATTCGATCTATCGTACTTAGGCAATCAACCTGGTGTACATGATTTTCTACAAGAGATGCACGCGAACGTTCTTGCCGGGAAAGACTTGTTCACGGTCGGTGAGATTCCGTTCGTTGGTCCAGAAGATGGTCTGTTATATGTCAGTGAAGAACGCGAAGAACTCCGGACGCTGTTTCACTTCGAAGTCGCAGATGATATGGAGTCGATGGATCTTTTGCGATTCAAGGAAGTTCAAAAACGCTGGTACGACGTATTATACCCATTAGGTGTTAATTCACAGTTTCTCAACAACCATGATCATACGCGACAAGTGACGCGATTCGGCAGTGAACGATACCGCGTTGAAAGTGCGAAATTACTCGGTTTAATGCTGCATACGTTACCAGGCATTCCATATGTGTACCAGGGAGAGGAGATTGGAATGACAGGGATTCGTTTCTCCGATCCGTCGCTCTATCAAGACGTCGCCTTTCGAAATCGCTACGAGGAGCGTGTTGCTGGCGGAGAGGACCCAGAGGTCGTACTTTCTTCGATGCAGTTACTTGCGCGTGACAACTCCCGCACACCGATGCAGTGGGATGGTACACATGCAGCAGGATTTACGAATGGGAAGCCTTGGTTAGCGGTCAACCCCAATTATACGGACATCAATGTCGCGCAAGCAGAAGCGGATCCATCGTCCGTGCTTGCTTTTTATCGAGCGCTGATTCAGATGCGAAAGAATCATCCGATCATGGTCTATGGCACATATCGAGACTTAGCACTCCATGATCCGTATCTCTATATTTATGAGCGGGAATTAGACGGAGAGGTATGGCGCATCGTCCTCAATGTTCATGATGAACCGATGGAGACCGCTTTCGTCTTACCGGAGAAAAAATTGTTAGTATCGAACTATCCAGATGCTCCAAATAAACTACGTCCCTATGAGGCACGGATTTATCAATACACTGTTACAGAACAGAGGTGAATCCTTTGAACACTAAAACATCCGCGAACGTGTCAATAACACGTTCGCGGATGTTTTAGTGTAAGCCATTTACTTGAATGGCGATGATTTTTTTGACTGTAATACTTGGGTGAACCGATCGACGGCTTGACGCATTTCGTAACTCGGTCCAAGAAAGAGTGGACCATGTCCGACAGCAAGAATATCTGGAGACAGTTCCGTTAATTGATCAGCGGAACGGAGTGCAACGTCCGGATCCCATGTTGCAAGTGCCGGGAACGGAAATTGCCAACGCACATCTCCGGAGACCGCCAGACCTCCTTGCGTTTGAAAGGCATCTCCAGCAACTAATGTCCGGCTACCTTCATGCCAAAGCGAGATGGAACCCGGCGTATGACCTGGTGAAGCAATAACACTGAGACTACCGATTTGTTGACCACTTTCAAGCAATCGGTCCGGACGTGTCTTGATGTTCTTCGGAATACCGCCTTTTAGTGGTGTCGTTTCACCTTCTCGTAGCGTCTCATCTCCACTGAGCAGGGCAGCATCGCGGTAACTAATAGAGACTTCAGCGAGTGGAAAGGCGTTTGCGAGGAAATCGAGCGATCCAACATGATCAGCATGTGCGTGAGTCAGGATGATTGCACCGAGCGGTTTTTCTTGCTTTCGAATATAGTGATAGAGGGCCTTTGCGTTGATACCGAGACCTGCATCAATCAATGTCAAACTGTCTGCTTCTTCAAAGAGGTAGCAGTTGACCGGAAAAAAGGATGGGGTCGTCTGCAGTTGATGTAAACGTTCGATCTTCGTGACACGCATTGGCTTCACTCCTTGAAAAGTTAGGATAGGCTTCTTTTTTAGTATCGTCTGTTTTTTTAGACACGTCTAGATGAATTGTGTAGAAAAAGAGGGATCCCCGTAAAAAGGAGATTCCTCTTCTCGAATCATTCAAATGTTACAGCAAAAACGGCACCAGCATGTGGTGCATCATCCCCGTCCGCAGCTGTTGTAACAAGTAATCGATCCTCGTAGAAGATCGGACATGTTGGATTTGAAACAGGGAAATCGATATGGGCGAGTTTTTCACCTGTCTTAAGATTCCAACGTGTGACGCAAGATCCGGCATAGTGTGCGATCCAAGCGTGACCTTCCGCGTCTTTCGTCATGCCATCCGGGAACCCGTCTTCCTCTTCGAGATCAACAGCGACGCGTTTGTTCGAAAGAGGGGCGTCTGGACTGTAATCAAAGGCATAAACTTTTTTCGTCGGAGTATCGATATGATAAAGTGTCTTACCATCCTCTGACCATACGAGTCCGTTGGAGTTTGTTAAGTCTTCGTGCAAAACATCAACGGACCCATCGTGGCGCAGACGGAATAATCCAGCGGTTTTACCGTCTTCTTCATTAATACTACCGGCGACGTATTGACCAGCCGGGTCAAGTTTTCCGTCATTCATCCGGTCAGAATCTGGTAACGATAGTTGATGTTCAAGAGATAGATGACCTTCTTGGAGATCGAACGTTCCAAAACCATGTTCTGACGTAACGCGTAATAAATCGGGTGCATCCGTTAAGGCAATCGATGTGATGGCACTTGGTAACGTGTACGGTTTGAGTGCTTCTGTGACAAGATCATATGAAAAGAGTAATTGGTTCGGAATATCGACGAAATAAAAACGTTTTGTTTTCGCGTCGTAGACAGGAGATTCACCTGTCTTACACGCGACATCAATAAATACAGATACGGTCATGATAGATGCCTCCTACGGTCATGTATGCTTGATTTTACATGCTGATTATAAAAAAAAGAATGATTGAACTACTTTCTATACCTGTTATGAATAAAAATAAACCTCTTCCAAATTAATTATGTCATTTATTTACTAAAAAAGGCATAATATATAACGGAGGTGTGTTATGTTCAAGAAAATTTGTATTTTATTAACAACTTTATGTCTTTTTCAATCTGTCTCTACCATTCAGGCAGAAACGATTTCAAAAGGTGTAACCTATACGACGAAATCAGAAACACTCTCGGGTACACCACAGTTATTTCGACATGTAACGGTTCAGCCTGATGCCGGTAACTACTGGGTGACTACTAAAGGACGAGACCGTGTATTAGCAACGGAATCCTTACCTTCTCAAGTTAGTCGTGTGGCAACAAGCGGGGGACGTGTCGTAACGGCAATCAATGCAGATATGTATCGAGTAGCTTCAGGGTTACCGATTGGACTTCAAATCCAGCAAAATCAAGTACTTGTTAGTCATAGTGTTAAAGATTCTGCAACAAAATTTCCATCATTCATGATCAATGGACAAGGAAAACCAGAAATCGGATCGTTCGGTATTATCGGATCTGCGATGGCTGATACGAAGCGCGTAACGATTCATTCAGTTAATCGTAACGAGAACTTAGCAAATCGAATCGGTATCTTTAGTTCAGCCCATCATGCTTCAAAAATTCTGAAGCTAATTGAGCCGTCAGAAGCGATGAAAAAAGACATCGCGATCGTCTATTTAAAAGGATCGGCGACATCGGCGTTCACACTCGGTAAAAATTATCAATGGACCGTTGAATCAATAGATACGACATTCCGTAAAGAAATTCGCTTGCCCGACGCTGGAGTTGTCCTCGTCGGACTTGGAAAACAAAAAGCAGCCCTACTTGCACTTGTTAAAGCAGCAGAAGAAAAATCAAATGGTTTGTTATCAACTCAATTAAATCTAGTTCAATTATCTAATCTGCAAATGCGTAATGATATTCAGGAAGCTGTATCTGGATATAACTGGTTGATTCAAAATGGAGTTGGATATAGTTTAGACAGCCTAGCATTGAACCATGACCGCTTTTTGATGCTTGCTCGTAAAGCGCGGACACTTATCGGTACAACATCAAACGGGACAGTTCAAATCATTACAGTGGACCAAGCTCGTCTTGATTCAAAAGGGATTACGATGCTTGAAGCAGTGGAGCAAATGAAACGTTTAGGTGTCACGTCAGCTCTCGCATTTGATGGAGGCGGTTCGACTGAGTTAATGGTTAGACGCGCAGGAGAATTCTCACCTAAAACAGCGAATGTACCAGCAGATGGAAGAAGCCGCTCCATTACGAACGGGTTAATCTTAGCGACGCATTATGTTCCATCGAATCTAGCGACGACCATTTTATTGACTGCCCCTAAAGAATTATATGTGGGTGAAAAAAGTGGATTTGGATTAAAACTGACGGATGCGAATGGTCAACCTGTGGATGCGACAAAGAAATCGATCGCATGGAAAGGGACAGGTGTTAAAGGATTGCAAATCACAGCACCACTGACTCCTGGGAAATGGACAGGTACGATGCAAGTCGATCGTGCTAAACGAACCGTATCGATCCCAATCACGAATCGTTTGACCGGTCTTACGGTCAATGGAGGACGTCCCATCTTGTTAAAAGTAGGACAACGCCTCGCGATTTCATCAGAAGGATGGCTAAACGGACGACGTGTCGTAATCCCTGCTTCGCAACTCAATTACCAAGTCACAAACGGAGCAACCGCATCGATTACAAAAGGGAATCTCTTGGCAAAAAAAATCGGGAAAACAGAATTAATCGTCTCCTCCGGGGGGCAGACGGTTCGATTACCGATTACCGTCTCTGCTATGAAAAAAGAAGAAGTCATCGATACATTCGAACAGGGTGTCTATGAAGCAGTATCTCCGTATGTTTCGAGTTATTCTGTTCGTCTCAGTTCTTTGCAGAAATCAGTCGGTAAACAATCACTCGAAATGACATATGATTATTCAGGATGGAAGAAACAAAACGGAGCGATGTACATTAAAAAAGCATCATGGATCATTCCTTCTCCTGCCCGTGCATTGACGATTGATGTCTACGGAGATGGACGTGCGCCTTGGTTACGCTCGGAAGTCAGAGATGCTTCAGGAAATCGGCATGTTGTGGATTTCGTTAAGAAAGTAGATTGGAAAGGATTTAAAACGGTACAAGCGACCCTTGATCCGACATGGCCAACGCCTATTAAAATCGAATCACTATATTTTGTTGAAACGGATGCAACGAAAAAGGGAACAACTATTAAAAGTAAAGTGTATTTAGATCAACTAAAAGTTTTATACTAAAAAGTAAAAAAGGGTTCGGATTCCATTGAATCTGATCCCTTTTTCGAGTTGAGATATAAACTATTCTGACTGATTGTCTATACGAATTAGCGACTTTTAACCAGAAGATTTACAGCTTCCTTCACAAGCTCTTCTGTCTGCCCGTCACCATTTTGTTCTGCTTCTTTCACGCATTCAATTAAATTGGAACTTACGACGACACCAATCGTACGATCAATCGCGGAGCGAGCAGCGGAAAGTTGAGTGATAACATCCCGACAGTCTTGCCCTTCTTCCATCATGCGAAGGATACCACGTAATTGCCCTTCGATTCGGCTGACGCGATTCTTCATTTTGCGATCATAATCCATTTGTGTTCCTCCGTTTCATAGTAGAACTAACGTCTGAGTAATACCTTTATGCTATGCCCATAACGGTATTACTGTCAATTCTATCGAATTTTAAGCTATAATTTTCTTGAAATCAGGGAATATGGATGTGGTGGAGAATTTACTTAGAAAATTGATGAAAATTAAAACGATTTGGTGTTAGCTCTCGTATACTATATGATGAAGCTGATATCAGGAGGAGGAAAAGGATGCATACTCAATCCGATGAATCGCTTTATCATCTGATGCGTAGCGGTGATGAACAGGCACTCGAGACTTTGTATGAGAAGTACGAGCGATTGTTGTTTTCATTCGCCTATCGCTTTACGAATAATGATCGATTGTCCGAAGAAGTCATTCAAGAAGTATGGATGAAAGTTTGGAATGGTCGTGTTGATTTTGATACACAAAAAGGAAAGTTTTCATCTTGGATTTTAACGATTACACGTAACGCGGCTCTTGATTGTCTACGTCGTGAAAAACGACAACCGACGATTGAAGTTGAAGAACGAGATGGCGGATATGATGAACCTGTTGAGCGGACCGTCATGCAACGAGAAACTGCAGCGGAAGTGCGTGATGCCGTAAGCGAACTAAAATCGGAACAACAGGATTTGATCGAGCTAGTCTATTTCCAAGGACTAACTCAACAACAAATCGCAGATCAACTTGACTTACCACTCGGAACAGTCAAGACACGTATCAGAAGTGCGATTCAAGCATTAAGAAAACGATTAGATGGGAGGGAACGAGATGGAAGAACGTTGTCATGACTTGATCAATTACTTCAATGGAATACTCTCTTCAGCAGATCGCGACGCGTTCGAAGCGCATCTTGCGACGTGCGAAGAATGTCGCGAAGCGCTTTTAGAAATGGAAGAACTCATGCTTCCCATCGCTGAATCGCTTCCGGAGCGTCCTGTTCCTGTAGGAATGAAAGCACGTATTCTTGGAGAAGTTCTTGGTTCAGCAGAGACGGAGTCTCCTAAGGAAGAACCGATGACTACTCCAGTAGACATCAAACAAGCACGTCAGCAACAAACGAAGAAAAAGAGTGTCCCACTCGGCTGGTTGATGAGTATTGCTGCCGCCCTTATTCTTTCACTTGGTGCGAACGCCTACTTCCTGTCGCAAGAAGAAAGTACAGATACCCCGGAAACACTAGCGATGGATGAAATTAAAGGAATGGGAAACTTTGAAAGTAACGAATCGATCAAAGGGTCTAGTATGGTGTTCACACAAAATGATAAATCGTATATGCTCGTTCAATTGAAAGATCTACCTCCTTTGAAAGAAGGAGAACTGTATCAATTATGGACCATCAAAGGTGAAACACCGACTGCGAATGGTATCATTGAAAAAGACGGCGAAGCAGCAGCGGTATTTCCACTCAAAGGGAACGGTGACGTCGATGCGGTAGCGATTACTGTCGAACCAGAGCCGGATTTAGCGAAACCTACGGGAGAAATCGTGGCATCAGTTGCACTCTAATTTAAAAAATATAAACGGATTCGTCTATGGCGAATTCGTTTTTTTTGTGCGTTTTACACTAAGAAAAAAAGGACTAAAAAATAGAAAATATCAATAAAATCACATGAAATGCAAGTTTCGACTGAAAATATACTTCATAACCGTCGATACTAAGAAGAAAGTCAGTTCTGTAAGGAGAGGCCACATACAATGAATGAATGGATTATTTTAACGAAGCACTATGAAGTGGGCTTAGTTGTACTGTCGGTACTCGTCGCGATCATTGGATCGTATGGATCGCTTGAATTAAATCGACGGTTGGCTAAGGCAACTTCTTTAAAGAAACGAGCGTTATTCTTATCTTCTTTGACGATGGGACTATCGATTTGGGGAATGCATTTTGTCGGTATGGGTGCTTTCGCTTTATCTGTCACTGTTCGTTATGACTGGATTTTAATGTTTTTATCCGTTATTCCAGCTATTTTATCTGCCTTCATCGCCTTTTATCTGCTCTACTCATCAACGATTACACGAAACAAAGTCATTTTAGCAGGTTCTTTGATGGGCGTAGGTATTGCGATGATGCATTATCTTGGGATGATGGCAATGGATTTCGGTGGCGCGATTCGTTATGAAAAGGGTTTGTTTGCCTTATCTATTCTCATCGCAATTACTGTAGCGTACATTGCACTATTACTTTTACATCGTTTACGACATGTTGATAAAAAAAGAATTCTTATTCCCATTGCAATCGTAATGGGCTTTGCTATCTCTTCGATGCATTACGTTGGTATGCTTGGAACCTCTTTTTGTATCCCGGTCGATCAAGCAGGACGTATTGGAGATAGTCCGATTACATCGAATATTTTAAACGATGTAGCAATTCCTGTATTTTTAATTCTAATCTTCATCGCAGGACTCTATATTCATTTAGAACGACGTGCTTTACAAATGATGGCATATACCGATCATTTAACCGGCTTGCATAATCGGAGATGGTTAGATCATCACATGATAAAGGTTGATACGCATTACGGAAAGTCTAAAGACGAGATGGCGATGGCTATACTCGATCTTGACGGATACAAATGGGTCAACGATACGTTTGGTTTTGATAAAGGAGATGCCGTTATTCGTGAGTTTGCAGATCGAATGCGTGCGTCCTTATCAGAAGATGAAGCATGTATTCGTTATAATGGAACGCAGTTTTTTCTTATCAAAAAAGTACCAACTGATGAATTACTTCTTACTTTCGAACGAATTTTAGAAGACATTCGACAACCGATTCACTTAGATGATCAACCAATCCATTTGACAGCAACGATGGGGGTCATCCTACCGGATATGGGAGAAACGTTAGAAATGCGAATTGGCCAAATGGAAAGTGCCCTCCGGGTCGGCAAAAACGAAGGAAGAGATCGATTCATCGTGTATGATGACTCCTTGCATTCTGATAAAAGAGAGCAATTGATCGTCGGTTCTTTACGTCGGGCAATGACCGATTTTAACGAGTTCGCCCTCGTCTATCAACCAAAGATTGCACTCGCAACAGGAAAAGTTGATCAGGCAGAAGTCTTGATTCGCTGGAATCATCCGAAGTTCGGTTTCATCTCACCAGCCGAATTCATTCCACTCGCTGAGAAGTATAGTCTGATTCACCGTTTAACCGAGTGGGTACTAAAAGAGACGGTTGCTCAGATGGAAATTTGGAAGAAGGAAGATTATTTCATTCGCCAAGTTTCTGTCAACTTATCGGCGATGCACTTCCGGTCGGAGTCGCATAATTTAATGATTAAAGAAATCGTTCATCATTCTTTGAAGAATGGAAGCGAATTGCAACTACAGCTCGAAATCACCGAAACGTCCGTCATGGAGAACCTTGACCGAGCGATGACAATGCTGGGTGAACTGAAACAACTCAGTCTGACGATTGCCCTCGATGATTTCGGGACCGGTCTATCGTCGCTCACGCACCTGAAGCATTTGCCGATTGATATCTTAAAGATCGACAAGTCGTTCATCGATGAAGTACCGCATGACGAACGAGGAACGGCGATTACGGAAATGATCATCCAACTCGCAAAAAGTCTTGGAATCGAAGTTGTTGCGGAAGGTGTCGAGACGCTTGAACAGCATCTCTTCTTGAAACGTCTCGGTTGTGATTATGGACAAGGTTACTATTATAGTAGACCGATGCACGTCAAGGATCTAGATCAGCAAACGATTGAAGATACCGTTCTGAATGTCGGATAAGGCAATCCAAATACGACTTCCATTCGTATACTAGATAAGCATGCGAGGACGATGCATGCGACGTCTGGGGGGACGCAAAGCGCTGGGTTTTCACCAGCTCGTGCACGATGCAGACAGACATCCAGTACATTTAATCATACTCAGGCAATTTAGCTTTCAACGCAGCAACTGTCTGTTCGAACACAAACAAAGGCAACTTCCACGATGGAAGTTGCCTTTTTCATCTGTGTTTATGAACGAACCGCTAGGACACAGCCTGTCTGATCCGTCACGAGAACATTCGTATTGAAGTATTGACCATCACTTTTTAAAATGAGGGCTTTTTTCTCTGCATTGTAATCAAGCGTCATTTCTTGATCGAGGAAATGGCTCGACCACCGTTTGACGAGGACGGGACCGACGTTCGAGTCGATCGTCATGTCTTCCGGTGTCGCTTCATCGACGATACGAATGCTGAAAATACCAGAGTTTCCGCAACCGCAACCCTCTGTATCATAGTAGAGGTGTAGTTGGCCGGATACTTCACCGCGTAATTGGCGAACCCGTTCCTGAGCGGGTGGTGTAAATGTGATGTTCATAGTCATTCACTCCTTTCCTCTAGTATACGCCGTTTGAAGCAGAAAATAACGTCACTTGCTCACGCTGACTTGGCGACGCATCCGAACGAGAAGGAAGATATAACCGGCAAGCAACAAGACGACACTCCCGAGAACGGTCGTATCGACGAGACCATTGTCGGACTCGAAATTGATTGCGATATACGCCCAAACGAAGACGAGCGGATAAATCGGATCACGGTTAGCGAACATGAAGAGAAGAGCGACGACGACACCAACAACGAGCATAATCATCGTCCAACCAGCATCTCCGATTCCGAGCCAAGATGTCACACCTTCTGCGTTGATCGTTAAGAAGATGTCCGCAATTGTTGCGACCGATACCCAGCCGAGATACAGCGAAAATGGTAATTTGAAACGTAACCCTTTCGTCTCACGATCGATTTTTGAATAGATGACGATCAATGATAGCAATAGACCGACAATGACGACGACTGAGACGACAAACAGTTCGAATGTGAACGAAACGATCCAACCGGCATTGAACAGACAACTGATCAAGAACCACGGTCCAATTTTTTTCGCGAGTTCATGTTCCTTGAATTTCGGAATCGATTGCAAAATCAACCAAATGAGTAATACCGTATAAATCAATCCCCAAATTGAGAACGCATACCCGGCAGGTTTGAACAGTGTGATGATCGAGTCGGAAATCCGTCCTGTCTTTCCACCATCAAGGGCATTCACGGCAATCGTGAAGATGAAGCCGACCCAGTTGAGCCAAATCCATTTATTATTTTTCAAACAAAAAACCTCCTTTATTCTCTAAAGAAGGTTTACCCAAAAATCATTTTCATTAGTCATCACGGTCGGCTCGTTGGATTTAAAAAGGACATGCCAATGGCTGGGTTTCCTGTATGCGAACCGAGAACGGGCGTTAAATCATCAATGCGGACACGCACATCAAACTGCGATTCAAGGCGTTGTTTCCATTCCAGTGCGAGTTCATAGGCTGTCGCGTGGAACAAGGAGATGTCTGTCACCTGTCCTCGTTCAATGATCGTGACGAGGTGATCGAAAATCTTCGAATGGGCTTTCTTGAACGTCCGAACGGTTTGATAGGGAACGATCTTTCCTTCCTCGAAGTGGAACAACGGACGAAGCTGCAACAAGTTGCCGACGAATGCTTTTGTAGAAGAGATGCGTCCACCGGCTTGTAATTGATCGAGATTCGCAACAGTGAACTCGATATGATGGTCGAAACGACGCTCAAGAATGATCTGTTCGACAGATTCGATCGAATGTCCGGCTTCGACGAGTTCAATGGCTTCCGCAAGAAGTTGACCAGCCGGGTAAATCCCACAACGGGAATCAATCGCAATCAAGCGGAAACCAGCAATCTCTGCACCTTGGACGGAAGCGCTATACGTTCCACTCAGCTCACTTGATAAGTGAACAGCAAAACCGACATCATATTCTTCTTTTAATCGTTCATAGTGTTCCGTGAAACTACCGATCGAAGGTTGGCTCGTTGTCACTTTGTGTTTTGCATCAATCCAGCTATAAACGGTTTCTGCATCCACATCGACACCATCAATGAAACTTTCTCCATCCTTCATGACGAGTAAAGGGACAACCGAAAGATCATCACGCTGAGCGATCGTATCCGGTAAAATCGTTGTACTATCAGTGATCCAAGCGATCCGCATAACAAGTTCCTCCTTAAATTAGTACCTGATAATAATTGTAGGTGTAAGCGTTCTTGCTGTCAAATGAACATTAAAAAATATCGAACGTTTTAGTTGATTAAATAATAAAATACGCTATAATCGGTACGTGATTAGTAAACTTTTAGTCATCTTATACTAAACTAGGCAGATGAGAGGAGGACGTCGATTGTACTCAATCGGTCAAAAAATCAAAAACCTCCGTCTTCAAAAGGGATTGACCCAAGAGGAACTAGGGGAAAGAACAGACCTGAGTAAAGGGTATATCTCGCAACTCGAACGGGAAATCAGTTCACCGTCGATCGAGACGCTGTTTCACCTCCTTGAAGTCCTTGGCATTTCACCAAAAGATTTCTTTGATGAGGACACACTCAATCAAAAAGTTGTTTACGGAGAAGAAGATGTCACGACGTATGCAGATGAAGCGCAAGGATACCATGTCACATGGCTGATTCCAGAATCGAACGAAAAAGAGATGGAACCGGTCCTGCTGACACTCGCGCCAGGTGGAGCCTTCAAGACATACGAACCGTCGGGTGCTGAGACATTCGTCTATGTGCTTGCAGGAACCGTCACGCTGATGCTTGGTCGTCAGTCTTTCGTAGCAAAACAAGGGGAGACACTTTACTATAAAGCTTCAGAAATCCATCAACTACGCAATGAGTCCACACAAGAGACGAAGGTCCTTGTGACTGCGACCGACTCATACTTATAAAGGAGGAACTAGATTGGCAGATACTACGATCATTCAATTCAAGGACGTCACGAAACGATATGACGATCAGACCGTCCTCGACCAAGTGAGCTTCGAAATCGAACGCGGGAAGTTTTATACCTTACTCGGACCATCGGGTTGTGGGAAAACGACGATCTTACGATTGATTGCCGGCTTTTCAGAAGCGACAGAGGGAGACATCGTCTTCAACGGAAAACGCATCAATGATGTACCAGCGAACAAACGTCAAGTCAATACCGTCTTTCAGGATTACGCGCTCTTCCCACATTTAAATGTCTTTGAAAACATCGCTTTCGGTCTTCGAATCAAGAAGGTCAAAGAAGCGGAAATCGCACAACGTGTGACCGATGCGTTGAAGTTCGTCAACTTGTCCGGCTATGAAAAGCGGGAAATCACGGAGATGTCGGGTGGACAACGACAACGTGTCGCGATTGCCCGAGCAATCGTTAATGAGCCGGAAGTTATCTTGCTTGATGAGCCGCTTTCAGCGCTCGACTTGAAATTACGGACAGAGATGCAATATGAACTCCGTGATTTGCAACGTCGTCTTGGGATCACGTTCATCTTCGTCACGCACGACCAAGAAGAAGCACTTGCGATGTCGGATGAGATCTTCGTCCTTAATCATGGTGTCATTCAACAATCGGGTACGCCGACAGATATCTACGACGAACCGATCAACCGCTTCGTCGCTGATTTCATCGGGGAGTCGAACATCATTCCAGGGCGCATGGTCGAAGATTACCGGGTCTGGTTCGCAGAAAAGGAATTTGAATGTGTTGACCGGGGTCTTGAACTGAACGAACCGGTCGAGATCGTCATCCGTCCGGAGGATCTTGAGATCACAAACGTGACACAAGGGAAACTGCAAGTCACTGTTGATTCGCAACTTTTCCGTGGCGTGCACTATGAGATCGCCTGCATGGATGAAGTCGGCAACGAATGGCTCGTCCATAGTACGAAAAAAGCAACAGTGGGTGAGCAAATCGGTCTGACATTTGATCCAGAAGCGATCCACGTCATGCGATTGAACGAGACAGAGGAAGAATTTGATAAGCGTCTGGAATCTTACGACGGGGTGTTATGATGCAGAAATCACGTAACTGGTATCTCATTCCGTATCTATTCTGGATCGCCTTGTTCGTCATCGCACCGATCGTCCTCGTCGTCTATTATTCGTTTCTCGACCTAGACGGTAATTTCTCGTTTGAGAACTACCAGAACTTCTTTACGTCGACTTATTTGACGATGACGCTCAGTTCGTTTTGGTACGCCTTTTTAATCACAGTGTTTTCACTCTTGATTGGTTATCCGACGGCCTATCTCTTGACGAAAACAAAACACAAGCAACTGTGGTTGTTACTGATCATCTTACCGACATGGATTAACCTATTATTGAAAGCTTATGCGTTCATCGGGTTGTTCAGTACGTATGGTCTAGCGAATCAAACGCTTGAAGCGATCGGCATCGGACGGCAACAGATTCTCTTTACCGACTTCAGTTTTGTTTTCGTATCGGTCTATATCTTCATTCCGTTCATGATCTTGCCGATTTTCAATGCGATTGAAAAACTCAGTCCGTCACTCGTCTTCGCTGCACGTGACCTCGGAGCATCGAACTTCACGACATTCCGTCGTGTCGTCTTCCCACTGACGCTTGACGGTGTGAAATCAGGCTGTCAGCTCGTTTTCATTCCAGCATTGTCGCTGTTCATGATTACACGTCTGATTGCCGGGAACCGCGTCATCACGCTCGGTACGGCGATTGAACAGCAGTTCCTCGTGACGCAGAACTGGGGTATGGGAGCAACGATTGCCGTCTTCCTCATTATCGCGATGGCGATCATCCTTGCCTTGACGAGTACGAAACGGAAGAAAGGAGCGACGACTTGATGAAACGTCTGAAACTAGCAAATCTTTATCTGATCGGTGTCTTCATCATTTTGTATGCTCCGATTTTCTATCTCGCGTTCTATTCATTCAACAGCGCCGATAACATGACGAACTTCGATTCGTTTACGTGGGACTGGTACAAGGAAGTCTTCCAAGACTCACGCTTGTTGATCATCGTCTTGAACACGCTTGTCATTGCCTTGTTGTCAGCCGCGATCTCGACGATTCTTGGCGTGTTCGGAGCGATTGGAATTCAAGCCGTCCGCAAGAAACGTGTCGAGACGTCATTACTGACACTGAACAGCATCTTGATCGTCAGTCCGGATGTCATCATCGGGGCATCGTTCTTGATTTTCTTCACGCTACTTGGCATCCAGCTTGGATTTACGTCGGTCTTACTGTCGCACATCGCGTTCTCAGTACCAATCGTCGTCATTCTCGTTTTGCCGAAGTTACAAGAGATGAGTCCAACGCTCGTCGATGCAGCACGTGACTTAGGGGCGAGCCGCTGGGATGTCTTGACGAAAGTCATTTTGCCGTATATCACGCCTGGTATCTTCGCCGGATTCTTTACGGCATTGACATACTCACTGGACGATTTTGCTGTGACGTTCTTCGTGACAGGAAACGGCTTTACGACACTATCTGTAGAGATCTACTCACTCGCCCGTCAAGGGATTTCGATGAAGATCAATGCCTTGTCGACTGTCATCTTCCTGTTTACGTTCTTACTCGTCATCGGCTACTACTTCTTGAACCAACGAGCTGCTACGAAGCTTTCGCGACCGGAGGTGAAATGACCGTTGAAAAAATTGATTCAATTGTTCGCCGCGATTTTCCTGATCTCAGGTGTCATTCTTTTCACCTTGAATCAGTTAAATGAGACACAAGGATATTCAGGTAAAAATGTCCTGAACATCTACAACTGGGGCGATTATATCGACCCAGCACTGATCAAACAGTTTGAAAAGGAGAGCGGCATCAAGGTCGTCTATCAAACATTCGATTCAAACGAAGCGATGCTGACGAAAATCGAACAGGGTGGAACGACGTACGATATTGCCGTTCCGTCTGATTACGCGATCGCGAAGATGATCGATGAGAAGCTTGTTCTACCGATCGACCATCAAAAGATTCCAAACCTCAAGAACATCGATTCGCGTTTTTTGGATTTATCATTTGACCCGAAAAACAAGTATTCGATTCCGTATTTCTGGGGAACAGTTGGGATCGTCTATAATAAAGACTTGATTGGTGGGAAGAAACCGACAAGCTGGAAGGATCTTTGGGATCCAAAGCTGAAGAATCAAATTCTACTCGCTGACGGTGCTCGAGAAGTCATGGGGATGAGCTTAAATAGTCTTGGTTATTCGTTGAATGAAACGGATGAATCAAAATTACAAGAAGCAAAAGCAAACTTGATGCGTCTGACACCAAACGTCAAAGCAATCGTTGGTGACGAAATCAAGTTACTCCTCGCGAATGAAGAAGCAGGACTCGGTGTCGTCTGGTCTGGTGATGCAAACGAGATCATGAGCGAAAACGAGAACCTTGACTACGTGATTCCAAAAGAGGGGTCAAACGTCTGGTTCGATAATGTCGTCATTCCAAAAACGGCTAAAAACGTCGAAGGTGCGTATGAATTTATCAACTTCATGTTGCGCCCAGATATTTCAGCGAAGAATGCTGACTACGTTGGGTATTCGACACCGAACAAAGAAGGCTTGAAGTTGCTCGACAAATCGGTTCGTACTGACGAACGATTCTATCCTGATAAACAAGTTACGGATACGCTTGAAGTCTATGAGAACCTCGGTAAGAAGATGCTCGCTCATTACAACGAGTTGTTTCTCGAGTTTAAGATGCATAAAAAATGAGGAAGAACCTAGTGTCAGGAGACACTAGGTTCTTTTTGTTTATACTTATAGAAAAGTAAAAATAAACTTCCATAAAAAAACTATAAAAACTGAATAATTTTTTGAAATAGGGGAATCAGTTTATTATCAACGCTTTTTATAGGCGCAGAGGAGGACATCATCATGAAACAAGTCTTAGGAATCATCTTAACTGCCGCACTCACTGTCAGTATTGTGTCAGGCACTTCATATAATCAACCGGTCGAAGCAACGAAACAGACTGATGTCAAATGGCTTCAAGAAATTCAGACACAAGCGAAACAAGCACGTTCACTCGATGGAAAAGTCGTTCTTGAAAAAACGACACTTGCGCAAGTACATAAAGCGTACAAAGGCGAAAAGAGTTCGAACTGGTGCCAAAGTGGAAATGGCTTAACGTCAGCGGATCAAGCAATGCATTATTGTTCAACGTACGGTGTGAAGGATGCAAAAGCGAAAGTCAGTGCCATCGTTTATGATCCAAAACAGGTTAAACGGACGGTTACAGTCAAAGATGTCAAACAAGCATACTCGAAAGCAAAACTCGATAAAACATTCAATGTCATGACTGTTTCCTCAAAACAGGTCAACATTTATCTAAATTTAAACTCTGACCGTACACAAGTCATGTCAATTCTAGTAAAATATAACTAATGAAAAGGATGACCGATTCGGCCATCCTTTTTATTTAATCGTTTTATAGAGTGGTACGAGATGCGAGTAGGTATTTCGAATCACATCTAACAATTCTTCACGTGTTAATGTACTCACTTGTTTTGCTGAAATGTGACGTCCAACGAGGAATTCTGCTTTTTTGACATCATGGAAGCGTTTTAACCCTGATTGGATGTCGGTCTCGTGTACGAGAACAGCATCTTTTTTCATATGATCGTATGAGATGACGAAGTCTTTCGGGAGTTTTGTTAGCAAATCCGTGTGTTCGAGTAGTTGAGAGGCGTACTGTTGTTTGTTTGGAAGCTCGTAAATATAGGCAAGCCAAATGAACAGATGGTCATCAAACAGTCCGACTTGAAAATGTGGATGCTTTTTATAGCCGCGTTTATCTGGTGAGAAAGCCATCCACGTATCTTGTGGTGGATTTACTTTGCGTCTAGCATGTTGTGCAATATGAACGTGCATATCTTCTTCTATCGCCATGATCAAGTCAGGTGCGACTTCGTGACCGATATCTCGAAAAATTGGTTGGATTCGTTCGCGAATGGCACTCATTCGTGAATCAAGACCGTCAATGTGAAACGTATCAAAAGCATGTTGAGTAAACGTTTTTGTCATAAAAAATCACCTCATGTATGAGTGTATCAAAAGAAACGATTCAAGTTCGACATTTTGCTCAAAAAAATGAATAATGAAATTAACAATTTATTACAATTTTAGACGATAAATGAAAGAGGAAGGGGAATGTCTAGTGCGCCGTTTTCAACAATATCTCCTTCGAAGCTGGGTTGTGTTTTTCTTAATCGTGATTGGCATCGATCTTTTTGCGAAGTCTAAGGATTATAGCCTCAGCGTCGACTTATTTACATTTTTATTAATTGCTGCCTTATCCACTATTTTTGTCGTCGATCCAGTTCGCCGTCGACATATGAGCTTTACGTTTCATTTTGGTTTTGTGCTGTTCACGTTTTTGACATATGGTATGCTCTCTGCCATCTGCGTGGGACAGGTCACTATGTTGATTTATCAATTGCGTACGATTCATACGCCAGTCGGAAGGCGACGGATGCTACATAATTATCCGTTCAATGTTGCGCTAGAACTTTTCTTAATCGTGCCGGCAGGTCTTGCTTATAATCTCTTAGGTGGGACACACGGTGATGCCTTTCAATTAACTGACAATATCATTCCATTGCTTGCGATGGTCATTATTTTATGGATCGTTTTATTGCTGCAGTATCAGCTTTCACGATTTCTTTTGGGGGAGAACATTCCAAGTGATGTCATGTTTCAGCTGTTACGCTTTGAAGCAGTTGTGATCACGGCAGAACTGTTATACGGCATTTTCAGTACGCTCGTCGTGCAAGGAAACGGGAACAGCGGACTTGTAATGGCAGCGTTTGCACTCTTCATCATCAAGCGATCTCTCGGTAGCTCTGTCGAGGCATCGGATCGGATCGAGCACTGGGAACAAATTGAACGTTTAAAAGAAGCAGCATGGAAAGACGGTGATGCGCAGTTTATCATCGAACGTTATCTACGACAGCTTAATCAATTCGTCAAACCTGATATCGCTTGGATCAAATTTGATTTTGAAGAAGGAAAACAGAGTGTCTATTATTCATTAAAAGATGGTCGGAAGTTAAAAGCTGATCATGTCGAAGGACGAATCATTGAAGACATCATTGAAAAAGAGGAAGTATTGATTTATGGTATGCAGCAGGAGTGGGATATTCGACTGTATGACTGTTTACCAGAAGAGATTCAATCCGTGTTGTTTATTCAACCTGAAGCAACGGAGACGATCAACTGTTCACTATTGCTTGCATCGGAAGCAAGTGGAGAGTTTACAAAAGATTTTGGCTACGAATTATACCGGGCACTACGTGTCTTATCTTGGGCTGTAGAACGAGCGCATGAACGCGAGCGACTTTTGATTGATAGCCGAACAGATGCGATGACGAAATTACCTAATTATCGTGCGTTACAAGAGTGGGGTGATCGTCGGATTAAACAACGTGATCTTTATCCGTTCTCCGCATTAATGATTGATCTCGATCACTTTAAACAAATCAATGATACGTACGGTCATGAAATTGGGGACGTCGTCTTATTTGAAGTGGCTAAGCTCTTGATGCAAGCTACGCGAATAACGGATCTCGTTGCACGTTATGGAGGAGAAGAATTCGTTATCTTACTGCCGAATACGGATCTGGAATCTGCACAGATCGTTGCGGAGCGTATTCGAGAAACGTTGCACACGCATCCGATTTTAGTGGAAGGTCATACACTTGAGATTACAGCGAGTATCGGTGTTGACACGCTAAAAGAACTTGGTGATTTAGCGAGTTTGATACGGAATGCAGACCGCGCGATGTATGTCGGAGCGAAATTCCAAGGACGCGACCGTGTTGCATCATATCAAGAGTGGAAAGAAAAGGTTATTTAATTCAAACAGTAAAGATGACGGTGACGTCATCTTTTTTTGATGAAAAAAAGTCCTTTCGGCTAGACAGAAAGGACTAAAAAGATAAATGAGTTCATTGAGCTTGTTGTTGTTTAGTAAGACGAATTTCATTTTCAATGGCATGGATAGCAGCAGACCATGAGCCATAACGATGCAATAAAGCTTTCGTCGAGGGCTTATTGTTTCGTTTCGCCCATTCTCGATAGGCTTCAAATGAAAGTGAAAATCCTACTTCCTCGATAGCTTGACGAAGCGAGGCAGCGAGTTCAGCTTTTGAGTAAGTCACACTAGCTTCGAGCCCTGCTGCAGTACAGGCATCATGCCATGACCCGAACATCTTGACGATATGATAGTGACTCGGTGCATGATGAACGGATTTACGCCACATTTGATACTTCTTGAGTGTGATGGTAGAGCCGACATCTTGAGCATAACGATTGAATGATTTTAAAATTTCATCTTTTGTATACTTCGGTGCACGCTCGAGTTCTTCGGGTTGCTGATCAACGTTCCATTCGTAACCTGCTGCAGACAAAGCTTCTGGCCAAGAACCAAATTGACGAACGATATTTTCTGGCTGTGGCCAGTCATTGACGAGGGCATAACGACGATAGACTGTTCGTCTTGGGCGGTCCTGGATGAGTTCACCGACTGCGCGAATCGCTTCAATCATCTCGAGCTGTTCTTCTGTATAACTCTTTTGATTTGTAAGTACGCGTTGCTTCATGAGTGAGTCCTCCTTCCTAGTAAAGTAGAGTATTGAGGCAAAAGTCCTCTGTGGTAAATATATCGGTTCATTTCCATTAATTATGAATAAATTTAATGAATTATTGTAAAAAAAGTGAATCGGATTCTTTGCTAGTATAAAACGAAGTCATAAAAATGAAAACAGAATGACACGAAATTTTAATGCTATTCAGAAAAATAGGACAAAGGACACAGGTGGAAAAAAAGACCAGACACGCTCGTCAGCGAATCTGGTCTTTTGATGTAACTTATTTTCCTTCGATTGATGCCCATTTGTATGAAGTATCAGCACCGACTTTATGGTTGACGATACCTTTAACATACGGCTTACGTAAGTAGGAAGCCCCACGCTGGTACATGACAGAAATCGCTTGATCGTCCTCTAGGAGAGTTTTCTCAGCGTCTTTAAGCGACTGCCAACGTTTTTCAGCGTCTACTTCTTTTTGAGCTGATTTGATGAGTGAATCATACTTATCGCTTGAGTACTTACCACGGTTGTATGGTCCACCTGTTACCCACATATCGAGGAACGTCATCGGATCCTGGTAATCAGGTCCCCATCCTGCGAATGATAGTTCGAACTCACCTTTTGATTCTAACTCAAGTTTGTTTTTGAACGGCTGTTGTTTGATCGTGACTTCAAGACCTGGAAGGTTTTTCTCCCATTCGCCTTTAAGGTACTCAGAGATTTTCTTCGAGTTATCGTCATCGTACGAAAGAAGCTCGAGTTTGACTGATTTTTTACCGATATCTTTCAATCCTTTTTCGAACGATGATTTCGCAGAAGACGCATCGAATGAACCGAATCCTTCGTTGCCATCACGGAAGTCTTTACCGTCTGGACCTTTAGCGAATTCTTTTGGAACATAGTAATAAGCTGGGATTGAACCGTTGTTTAAAAGAACTTTTGCCATCTGCTCTTTATCGTACCCAGAGTCAATCGCTTTACGGATATCTTTATTTTTCAACAGTTCATTCTTGAAGTTCATTTGGATATAGTACATCGATGCATCAAGGCGTGTATCGAAGTCTTTGTTGTCTTTGTACTGATCAACGAATTCACTTGTCAGACCAACTTGATCGATATCACCTTTTTCGTACAAGTTGACTGCAGTCGATGTTTCCTTAACGACTTTGTAGTTGATCTCTTCGAGTTTAACGTTGTCTTTATCCCAGTACTGATCGTTTTTCTTGTAGCTCCAACCGACCTCTGTTTTCCAGTCTGATAAGACGAATGGTCCGTTGTAGAGGAATGTATCTGGCTTCGTCGCGAAGTTTTTCCCTTGTTTTTCAACAAATTCTTGTTTCAATGGCATGAATGAACCGAAACCAGTCAATGATTTAAAGTATTCAGCTGGTTGTGTTAGCTTAACTTCAAGTGTTTTATCGTCAACTGCTTTAACGGCAACATCATCTGCTTTTCCTTTTCCTGTGTTATACGCTTCAGCACCATCGATGAGATACATGATATACGCATATTGTGAACCGCTTTTTGGATCAAGAACACGTTTCCATGCATACTCGAAGTCTTTTGCTGTGACATCACTGCCATCCGACCATTTAGAATCACGAAGCTTGAACGTGTATGTAAGTCCATCTTCCGAAACATCAACACTTTCCGCAACACCTGGTGTAGCTTCTTGTTTGTCATCAAGACGGAATAGACCTTCTTGGACGTTGTTCAATACTGTGAAGGATACTGAGTCTGTTGCGACTGTTGGGCTAAGTGCTGGAATATCTGAAGCACTTGTTAAATTTAAGATTTGTTTGTCTGAAGATTTTTCTCCAGATGTCGAACCGCCTTCTTTTTTACCTTCATCTGCCGTCGAACATGCAGCAAGACTTGATCCAGCGATTGTCAGTGCTCCTACGAGTGCAAGTGCTTTTTTCTTCTTCATAAAGTAAATCCCTCCCAAAAGAAATAGATATATCTGGTGAAACGATAAGAACCGATAGGATAGCGATCCGGTGTCCGACTAAAAATAAGAGGGGTCATCGCCTTTTATTCTTAAGCTGTGGAAAGCACCGGATCAACTTGTTATCAATAATAAATACAATATTCAGAAAAATCAATAGAATATTTTCAGATTATTTCAAAATTATTAAATTTATGTGTGATACCAATGGTTTTTTTATTTAATTATTTTTATCTAAGGATAAAATTAGGAGTTTTTTGAATGTTTGAATACAAAAAGAACCAGTTGATTCAATCAACTGGTTCTTTGCATTATTTTTGTTGTTGCACATACTGAAGTGCTTCTGCAACGTGATCTTTTACTTTCACACTGCGCCATTCCTTCACGATTTCACCGGACTCATCGATTAGAAATGTTGAACGAACAATCCCAAAATATTCCTTACCGTAATTCTTTTTTAGTTGCCAAACACCGTACTGTTCACAGACTTCATGATCGACATCTGATAACAATTGGAATGGTAATTCATATTTTGCGATAAAATTCTGATGTCGTTTCTGACTATCGGCAGAGACTCCCAAAATGACGGTATTGTTTTCTTCAAACGCTTGCGTCGCATCTCGGAAATCACATGCCTCAGTCGTACAACCAGGTGTTGAATCCTTCGGATAGAAATAAAGTACGACTTTTTTTCCACGATAATCCTCGAGGGAAATCGAGTCTCCTTGTGCGTTCGGAAGGGTGAATGTAGGTGCTTGCATGAAAAATCCTCCTTATCCTAGTTCCATATTTAATTGATCCGCATATTTCTCAAGCTTTTTTTGAAGACTTTCTTTCAATGGATCGAGAGCAATCAAGTATTTCTCATAATCCGTACCGGCTTTTGCTGTCTTCATGAGAAGTGGTTGTTCTTCCTCATACCAATCTGCATAATCCTCGTAGTAATCGGCGAGCGTCTCAGGATTTCCTTCGTTCTTCAGCGCCTCACCATAAATCATGAGAATGTTACTGTTCATCTCAAGCGCCATATAATCGGTTTGCGCATTGACGCGAGAGAAGACCGCATCCTGCTCTTTTTCATCCGTTTTTCCGATCTCGTCGGCGGCTTTTGCATTGACGCCATACTCATCAGCATTAAATCCAACGAACATGTCACCAAGTGTCGAGAAGACGGACGGATCGAATGTCGTAGGAGTTAGGACGATTTTCCATTCATCGTCTTTCTTTAATAACAGTTTTGACCCACGGTTCGGGAGAATTGATCCTTTCGCATCCTTGAATTCGTGGATAATATAAGCGACGTCGCCCTTTTGGAACGACTTGATGACCTTACCGGGAACGACGTTCAAATTCTTCGCACCAACGGCGAGTGGTTCGAGTTGTTTTGCGTCACCTGTATATTCAATCGATGCGAGATTTTTTGCATCTGCTCGTCCTGATTGACCGAGCGTTTTTTCATATGTTTGATAGACATCGAGAACGGCTTGTTCTGCCTTCTGTTGTTTCGTTTCCGTCGTCTTCGGGGATTTGGTATCTGTAGAAGACGGGGAATCGTTTCCGCAACCGACGAGTACGAGACTGGTCGCAAGCAAGACTACGAGCGATCGTTTCATTCGAATTCCTCCTAGATGAGTGTTTCATGGTGATTCCATAGCTAATCTTGTCTCTACCATACAGGAAATTCGCTTTTTTGAGTAGGATATCGGTACACTAAACGAAAGGAGAGTGATAGAAATGAAAATTCATATTACAGATGAGGCATTGCAATACTTTAAAGATGAGATGGAAGCAAAATCGGGCGATACGATTCGCTTCTTCGCAAAATATGGTGGATCAACGGATTTAACACAAGGTTTCTCGGTTGGCGTTCATATGGAAGAGGTCGAACGAGTGGCAGTCGAAGAGGTCGTCGACGGCATTCATTTCGTCGTCTCGGATCAAGATGACTGGTTATTCCAAGGTCAGGACGTCAAAGTCTCGATCGAACATGAAGAGATCGTCTTTTCACAAGCGAAGGAATAATAGAGAAACAAGGGGTGACCGAATCGGTCGCTCCTTTATTTTTTTGACTAGAATAATTGTAAGCGGACTCATGCTTCTGTACAATGGAGAATGTAAGCGATTTAAAGTAGAGATTAAAGGGGGAATAGAGATGATTCCGTACAAACACGAACCATTCACGGACTTCTCACAAGAAGCAAACAAGAAAGCGTTCGAAGAGGCACTTGCACTCGTCACGCAAGAACTCGGCAAAGATTATCCGCTCGTCATCGGTGGAAAACATGTGACGACGGAAGATAAAATCGTCTCCGTCAATCCGGCTAATAAAGAAGAGATCGTCGGACGTGTCTCAAAAGCGACACAAGAACATGCAGAAGAAGCGATGCAAGCAGCAGTCACAGCCTTCGAAACATGGAAATTCGTCAATCCGTCTGTACGTGCGGACGTCCTATTCAAAGCAGCGAACATCATCCGTAAGCGGAAGCATGAGTTCTCTGCCTACCTCGTTAAAGAAGCAGGGAAGCCTTGGAACGAAGCGGATGCGGATACAGCAGAAGCAATCGATTTCCTCGAATACTACGCACGTCAGATGCTCGTCTTAAAAGACGGCAAAAAAGTCGAGAGTCGTCCAGGCGAATATAACCGTTATGACTACATTCCACTTGGTGTCGGTGTCATCATCTCACCATGGAACTTCCCACTCGCGATCATGGCTGGAACAGCAGTCGCAGCAATCGTGGCAGGGAACCCGATCCTCTTGAAACCAGCATCGACGACACCGGTCGTCGCGGCGAAATTCGTCGAAGTAATGGAGCAAGCAGGTCTTCCTGCAGGTGTCTTGAACTTCGTACCAGGTTCAGGAGCAGAAGTCGGTGACTACCTCGTCGACCATCCGAAAACACGCTTCATCAGCTTCACAGGATCACGTGATGTTGGTCTTCGCATCAACGAGCGGGCATCGAAATTGAACGAAGGTCAAATCTGGCTCAAACGCGTCATCGCGGAAATGGGCGGAAAAGACACGATGGTCATCGATGAGTCAGCTGATCTCGATTACGCAGCAGACATGATCACAAAAGCAGCGTTCGGATTCTCCGGTCAAAAATGTTCAGCTTGTTCACGTGTCGTCGCACTCGACTCTGTCTATGACGAGTTGCTCGAAAAAGTTGTCGCGAACACGAACAAACTCAGCATCGGTAACCCAACGGATGTCGCAAACAATGTCGGACCGGTCATCGACGCGGCAGCGTTCAAGAAAATCACATCGTACTTCGACGTTGCAAAAGAAGAAGGGCGCATCGTCGCAGGTGGTACAGCGGATGATTCAACAGGATTCTTCGTCTCACCGACAGTCGTCGCTGACGTTCAACCAAAAGATCGTTTGATGCAAGAAGAGATCTTCGGACCAGTCGTTGCCTTTACGAAAGCGAAAGATTTCAAAGAAGCAATCGACATCGCGAACAACACGGAATACGGCTTGACAGGTGCTGTCATCACACAAGACCGGACGAATCAAGAGTACGCACGTGCGAACTTCCACGTCGGTAACCTCTACTTCAACCGTGGTTGCACAGGCGCTATCGTTGGTTACCAACCATTCGGTGGATTCAACATGTCAGGTACGGATTCAAAAGCAGGCGGACCAGATTACTTGACTTTGCATCTTCAAGCAAAAACAACTTCAGAAATGTTCTGAAATGGTGTTTAATAGATGAAACGGGTGTGCGACCTGCATGCCCGTTTTTCTTATATCACGAAAAAAAGGGGGAGCAAGGATGAACGGAATGTGGTTCGCGATTTTGCTGTATCTCGGACTGATGGTCGCACTAGGCGTCATTGCGTATTATCGGACGAAGAACATGAATGACTACATGCTTGGGGGACGTACGATTGGTCCCGTCGTCACGGCACTCTCTGCAGGAGCAAGTGACATGAGTGGCTGGCTGTTGATGGGATTACCGGGTGCGATGTATGCAACTGGTCTGTCCAGTGGATGGATCGTCATTGGATTACTACTTGGCGCTTATGCCAACTGGTTACTCGTCGCGCCGCGTCTGCGTGCGTATACGGCACATGCAGGGGATGCGATCACGATTCCCGATTACTTTGAAAAACGATTCCATGATAAAAGTGGTGTTTTGCGTACAGTTTCAGCTGGAGTTATCTTAATATTCTTTATAATGTACGCATCAAGCGGTTTTGTCGCCGGTGGTCGTTTGTTCGAAGCCGTCTTTGGTCTTGAATATACGACGGGTCTTTGGATTTTAGCGGGTGTCGTCATTGCTTACGTCTTCCTTGGTGGTTTCCTTGCTGTCAGTTGGACGGACGTCGTCCAAGGGATGATCATGGTTATCGCGCTACTGATCGTACCAGCTGTCGCCCTTACTTTAAGTGGCGGGATCAACGAGACGCTCGAGACGATCCGGTCGACGGATGGATCGAAACTGGAACTCTTCAAAGGAACGACGACGATTGGTATCATCTCGCTTCTCGCCTGGGGACTTGGTTACTTTGGTCAACCGCATATCATCGTTCGTTTCATGGCGATTCGTAACTTGCATGAGATGAAGTCAGCACGTCGCGTCGGCATGATTTGGATGACATTCTCGATCGTCGGAGCAATGGTGACGGGTTTAATCGGATATGCCTATTTCACACAACAAAGTGCTGGATTAAAAAATCCAGAGAACGTCTTCATTCAATTATCACGTGATCTCTTCCCGGGATTCATTACAGGGCTACTGCTAGCAGCCTTACTCGCTGCAATCATGTCGACGATCTCGACGCAGCTCCTCGTCTCTTCGAGTGCGGCAACGAATGATTTCTATCACCGTTTCTTTAAACGGAGTGCCTCAGACCGCGAATTGATGGTCATGGGTCGCGTCATGGTTCTAGTCGTTGCGGTTCTCGCGATTCTCTTATCGTTCGGCGCGCAGAAGTCGATTTTAACGCTTGTCGGATACGCGTGGGCTGGTTTTGGTTCAGCGTTCGGACCGGTCGTTCTTTTCAGTTTGCTCTGGCGCCGGATGAACAAGACGGGAGCACTGGCTTCAATGATTACGGGATCCGTCGTCGTCATCGCTTGGATCCTTATCAATCAGAACGTCGCTGGATTACCATCGTACATTTCAGAAATGTACGAGATGATTCCAGCTTTCATCGCTTCGACGATTGCGCTCGTCATCGGTAGTCTCGTGACGAAGGAACCAAGTCAAGCCATCTATGACGAGTTCGATCAAGTTCAAGCACAGCTAAAAGGTGCGGAACCTGAGCGAAAAATCGTCTAAATGAAAAAAGGTGTTTCCTATATTATAGGAGGCACCTTTTTTATTTACTTACTACTTTGTTATTTACCATAAACATATTTGTTGCGCATGCGCAAAATAAGCGTATAATAAAAACAAAAAGTGAGGTGAAGGAGATGGCGACACAGCCACTTACACAAGATTTACCAAGAAAACGGACATATCTCGGGCCAGCGTTCGTCGCTGCCGTCGCCTATCTTGATCCGGGGAATTTCGCGACGAACATGACGGCGGGTGCCCAGTATGGCTACTTGTTGCTCTGGGTCATTGTTGCCTCGAACTTGATGGCAGTCGTCATTCAGTTCCTATCAGCCAAACTCGGGATCGTCAGTAATCTCAGTTTGGCAGAAGTAATTCGCGAGGAATTATCGCCAGTCAGTCGCTTCTTCTACTGGGTACAAGCCGAACTCGTCGCGATGGCGACGGATCTCGCGGAATTCGTCGGAGCAGCGCTCGGATTTCATTTACTGTTTGCGATCGATTTACGAATGGCAGCCCTTTTAACAGCTGTACTGTCCTTCGTCATCCTCGGGTTCGAGCAAAAGGGACTCCGGCATTTTGAAGCCGTCATCGCGGTGCTCGTCCTGATCATCGCAGCGGCTTTTGCGATTGAAGTATTTGAAGTTCATCCGGTCTTCCGTGATTTTTCAGCAGGGCTAATACCGGGATTCGAAGGCACATCGAGCATCGTCCTTGCTGCCGGAATGCTTGGGGCAACTGTCATGCCACACGCGATCTATCTTCATTCCGATTTAACAAAGCGACGGATGGGGCACGTTGCGAATAAAGCATCGATGTTACGCATCCAACGCTTCGATATCTGGGGGGCGATGTTGATTGCCGGAGCGGTCAACGGAGCGATGCTTGTCATCGCAGCAAGTGTCTTTTACGGCACGTCATACCAAGCCGGTTCGTTAGAAGAAATCTATGAAGGACTGCATGTCACGCTCGGTGGTATCGCGCCGTATCTGTTTGCGATTGCCTTACTCGTCTCGGGTCTCGCTTCTTCAAGTGTTGGTACGATGTCGGGGGACGCGATCATGCGTGGCTTCTTGCATCTTCAATTACCGTTGTTCGTCCGACGGACCGTGACGATGTTACCGGCAATTTTACTGCTCTTCTCGGGCTTTGATCCGACGCGCGCACTCGTCCTCAGTCAGGTCGCCTTATCGTTCGGGATTCCGTTCGCGCTGATTCCGTTGATTCGAGCAACAGCAAGTGAGCGATACATGGGAGAACACCGGAATAGTCGGTTCATGAACGCGTTGGCCTGGGTGATCGTCTCAATCGTCATTGTCTTCAATGTCTATCTGCTCATTGATGTATTAGTATGAATATTCAGTATTTTTGTTTCGTCTGATTTAAAGCGGGTATTTCATAACTAGAAGCTTTCCGCCCGGAAGCTTTGCTACCCCTATAAGGACGATGGTGCGGACCTCCCCCCGATGCACCATCGTCTTTTTTGTCTGGACGAAAAGTGCTATGATTAGAAATAGTGTAAAATATATTGCAAAAGTTCCGGAGGTGGAATGACATGGCAAAGATTAATGAGGAGCAAGTCCGCCACGTGGCGCATTTGGCACGCCTTGCCGTGACAGATGAAGAAGTAGCACAATTCACAGGACAACTCGAGAAAATTCTTGGGTTCGCTGAACAATTAAATGAACTCGATACGACGGGCGTCGAACCAACGACACACGTCCTCGATTTAAAGAACGTCCTACGTAAGGACGAAGTACGTCCATCGCTTCCGCGTACGGAAGTAGAACGACTCGCACCAGATTGGGAAGACGGACAAGTCCGCGTCCCAGCGGTGTTCGAATAAGGAGGAAATGACCCGATGTCACTTTTTGAACATGGTGTCAAAACACTACACACACTCATTCAGGATGGCGAAGTCAAAGTTTCTGAACTCGTCCAAGAATCTTTTGATCAAATCGACCGTGTCGATGGGAAAATCGGTGCGTTTCTCTCATTGAATGAAGAAGCGTTCGAACAAGCAAAACGTATGGATGACGTCGCGAAACACGAAGCAAATCCATTGTTTGGTCTTCCAATCGGCGTGAAGGATAACATCGTCACGAAAGGGATGACGACGACATGTGGTTCGAAATTCCTCGAGAACTTCGTACCGGCACATGATGCGACAGTCGTCGAGCGTCTGCATGAAGCAGGGGCAATCACGATCGGTAAATTGAACATGGATGAGTTCGCGATGGGTTCATCAAACGAGAACTCGGCGTATAAACCAGTCCGTAATCCATGGGATACAAACCACGTCCCAGGCGGTTCTTCGGGTGGTTCAGCGGCAGCTGTCGCAGCAGGCGAAGTCTTATTCAGCCTTGGTTCGGATACAGGTGGTTCAATTCGTCAACCGGCTGCTTATTGTGGTGTCGTCGGTTTAAAACCAACTTACGGTCTTGTCTCACGCTTCGGTCTCGTAGCGTTCGCGTCATCGCTTGACCAAATTGGTCCATTGACACGAACGGTCGAAGACAACGCCTATCTCTTGAGTGCGATCGCAGGACATTGTGAGATGGATTCGACGTCTGCAAACGTTGCAGCAACGGATTACACACAAGCGTTGACAGGTGATATCAAAGGTCTGAAAGTTGCTGTTCCGAAAGAATACTTCGGTGAGGGTGTCAGTGAAGGCGTCAAAGCCAACATCCGTGAAGCGATCCAAAAACTCGAAGCACTCGGTGCAACGGTTGACGAAGTCTCACTTCCGAACTCGAAATATGCGCTTGCGACGTACTACTTACTTGCTTCATCGGAAGCATCATCGAACCTCGCACGCTTTGACGGAATACGTTACGGTGTCCGTGCCGAAGCGGACGCACTTGAAGATGTCTTCAAGTATTCCCGTTCACAAGGATTCGGAGACGAAGTCAAACGCCGGATCATGCTCGGAACGTATGCGCTCAGCTCTGGTTACTACGATGCCTACTATAAAAAAGCACAACAAGCCCGGACGCTGATCAAAAAAGATTTCGACGATGTCCTCGCGAACTATGACGTCATCATCGGACCAACAGCGCCGACACCAGCATTCGAACTTGGTGCACAACTCGATGATCCCGTCACGATGTATGCGAATGACATCTTGACGATTCCAATCAACTTGGCAGGTGTTCCAGCCATTTCAGTTCCAGCTGGATTCGTCGACGGTCTTCCAGTCGGCTTACAAATCATTGGAAAACATTTCGATGAGGCGACGATCTATCGCGCTGCGCATGCGTTTGAGCTTGCGACAGGTGGATTCGCGCTTCCGAAATTATAAGGAGCGAATGTATCATGAACTTTGAAACGATCATCGGAATCGAGGTCCACGCCGAACTAAGCACGAACACGAAGATGTTCTGTGGTTGTGCGCGGGAATACGGCGCAGAGACGAACACGAAAACGTGTCCGATTTGTCTTGGACATCCGGGCGTCTTGCCGAAAATTAACGAAAAAGCCGTTGAACTCGCTGTTCGTGCAGCGATGGCACTGAACTGCCAAGTTGCCGATCAAACGAAATTCGACCGGAAGAACTACTTCTATCCGGATACGCCAAAAGCGTATCAAATCTCTCAGTTCGATCAACCGATTGGTTTTGACGGATTCATCGATGCGGAAGTCGATGGCGAAACGAAACGTTTCCGAATCGAACGTGTCCATCTTGAAGAAGATGCTGGTAAGATGAATCACACGGGTGCGAACCACTCGGTCGTCGACTTCAACCGGACAGGCGCACCGCTGATTGAGATCGTCAGTGAAGCGGATATGCGTTCACCAAAAGATGCTGTCGCCTATCTCGAACGCCTCAAGGAAGTCTTGCAATATGCAGGCGTCTCAGACGTGAAGATGGAAGAAGGGTCACTTCGTTGTGACTGTAATATCTCGGTTCGTCCATACGGACAAGAGAAGTTCGGTACGAAAACGGAGCTCAAGAACTTGAACTCGTTCGGAAACGTCTTAAAAGGTCTTGAGTTCGAAGAAGATCGCCATCGTAAGTTGTTGCTTGCGGGTGGTGTGATGCGTCAAGAAACACTTCGTTTCGATGAGACGAAAAAACAAACCGTCCTCATGCGTGTCAAAGAAGGGGCTTCAGACTACCGTTACTTCCCAGAGCCTGACCTCGTCAAGCTCGTGCTTGATCACGATTGGAAAGAAGCGATTCGTGCCGGTATCCCGGAACTTCCGGATGCACGTCGCGTTCGTTACCAAGAAGAACTCGGTCTTTCAGCGTATGACGCGAAACAATTGACGGTCACACGTGAGATGGCAGAGTACTTCGAAGCGACACTCGCAGCAGGCGCAGAGCCGAAAGCAGCAGCGAACTGGACAGTTGGTGAGATCCAAGGTCACTTGAACAAGTCGACGGAAACGTTCGAAACGGTCAAGATGACACCAGCTCGTCTGGCGGAGATGATCGACTTGATCGCAAGCGGAACGATTTCATCGAAAATTGCCAAACAAGTCTTCACAGCCGTCATCGAAGAAGGTGCTGAACCGCGTGCGTATGTCGAAGCGAACGGTCTTGCCCAAATTTCGGATGAAGGATTGTTGCGTGGTCTCATCGTCGAGATGTTCGAAGCAAACCCAGCCGTCGTCGAGGAATTACTCGGTGGACGTGACCGGAAGAAAGGCTTCGTCATCGGTCAGATCATGAAAAAAACAAAAGGAATGGCAAACCCTGCCCTCCTTGATCAACTCTTCTACGAAGAGCTTGAAAAACTAAAATAAGTACCTGATCGAACAGCGCTCGTTCCTCCTTTACTTCTCTGAGGAATCGGGCGCTGTCTTTTTTGGCTTTGTAATGTCTCGAGAGTTCATGTAAAATAAAACAGTTATGTATCAAATGAACGGTTGAGTCAAAAAGGAGAAAATCTTATGAGACCTAGAGCGCGCGTGATTTATAACCCGACTTCCGGGAAAGAGATGGTTAAACGAAATTTACCGTATATCCTCGACCGACTCGAAGCAGCGGGTTATGAGACATCTGTCTACTCGACGAAAGCGGTCGGCGATGCGACGTATGAAGCAGCACGAGCATGCGAAGCGGAATTTGATTTAGTCGTCGCAGCAGGCGGTGATGGTACGTTGAACGAAGTGATCAGCGGTATGGCTGCCTACAACAAACGTCCGAAGCTTGGTGTATTACCTGTTGGAACGACGAATGACTTTGGTCGGGCGATGCGTATTCCGTTGACGATTGAAGGGGCGATGGATGTCATCTGCACCGGTCATACGATGCCGGTCGATATCGGTAAGATCGAAGGATCTACAGGCGTCCATTACTTCATCAACATCGCTGGTGGTGGCATCATGACAGAACTGTCGTACGAAGTGCCTTCGAAGCTGAAGACGGCACTTGGACAGCTCGCGTACTATGTCAAAGGGATGGAGAAACTTCCGCAAATCCGACCGACATATGTCGAACTTGAGCATGAAAAGGGTATATTCAAAGGAGAAGTCATGCTGTTCTTGACATCAAATACGAACTCCGTCGGCGGATTCGAGAAGTTGTCACCGAACGCGTCGCTCAATGACGGTCGGTTCGATCTCTTTATTCTGAAGAAATGTAACCTCGTCGAATTGATTCGTGTCATGCGCCTTGCCTTAAAAGGGGATCATTTCTCGGATCCTTGTATCGAGCATGTCACGACATCGTTCGTCCGTATGAAGAACACATCAGAGATGAGTTTGAACATCGATGGTGAGTTTGGCGGCATTTGCGAAGGCGAGATGACGAATCTTCGCTCTCATTTCGAAGTCATGACACCAAAGTTCCGGATCGAAGAGATGGAACAGATTAATACACAACTACAAGAAGCAGAAACGAACCTCGCGTGAAGCGAGGTTTTTAAGGAGGATATTCATGATTCCAGTACAAAAGAACGATGAACACGTCGTCGAGATCGTCGACCTGACACATGAAGGGTCAGGGGTCGCACGCATTGATGGCTACACGGTCTTCATCCCAGGTGCATTGCCGACGGAGCAGGTTAAAATCAAGATCACGAAAACGACGAAGTCTTACGGGTTTGGTCGCATCATTCGTCAAAAGACGAAGAGTGTCGATCGTGTTGAGCCACCTTGCCCGGTCTACAACCAGTGTGGTGGTTGCCAATTACAACATTTATCATATGACGCAGAGCTCAAGTTCAAGCACAACCGTGTCCGTGATGCCTTTGCACGCCTAGCAGGTCTTGAGATTCCAGTCCATGAGACGATCGGAATGGAAGATCCGTGGGGTTACCGCAACAAAGCACAAGTACCGGTTGCATTCCAATCGAACAAATTGATGGCTGGTTTCTACCAAAAACGGAGTCACCGGATCATCGATATGGACTACTGCTTGATTCAAAACAAAGAAAACGACGAAGCTGTTCAAGCGGTTCGTAAAGTCCTTGCTGATTTAAAAGTACCAGCATACGACGAGAAGAAAAAAGCAGGTGTCATCCGTCATATCATGGCACGTCACGGCTACCATACAAACGAGTTGATGGTCGTTCTCGTCACGAAGGTCAAACAACTTCGTGGTATCGATAAAATCGTCGAAGGGATCTTAAAGGCGTTACCAAACGTCACGTCGATCCAGCACAACATTAACCCAGATGATACGAACGTCATCCTTGGGAAAAAGAATGTCGTCTTGTACGGACCGTCTGTCATCCGCGATCAAATCGCTGGATTGACGTATGAGATCTCACCGCATTCGTTCTTCCAAGTCAACCCGGTACAAACGGAGAAACTCTACGCGAAAGCGCTCGAGTATGCCCAGTTAACGGGAGATGAGACTGTCGTTGATGCGTACTGTGGGATCGGTTCGATTTCATTGTCACTCGCAAAACAAGCGAAGCACGTCTACGGCATCGAAATCGTACCGCAAGCGATCGATGACGCACGCCGGAACGCACAAGCGAACGGGATCGAGAACGTGACGTTCGAGTACGGTGCAGCAGAGAAAGTCATGCCAGCACTCGTCAAGGCTGGTATTCAGCCGGACGTCATCGTCGTCGACCCACCACGTAAAGGCTGTGACGAAGAATTCTTACGTGCAGCAGCAGATGTCGCACCGAAGCGGATCGTCTACGTCTCATGTAACGCGTCGACACAAGCACGCGACGCGAAGCTGTTGACAGAACTCGGTTATACACTCGTTGAAGTGACACCAGTCGATATGTTCCCGCATACGACACACGTCGAGAGCGTTGCTTTGTTCGTCCGTAACTAAATTGTTCATGCCTCTTTCCACAAGGAAGGAGGCATTTTTTATTCTCGTTCTATGAGAAACCAAAAAATGAGAAATGACTTTATTAAGCCATTTCTCATTTTTACTAATCATCATTCAGTTTCTGTTGCTTCATCCTCATTAGTCGATCGTGCTGCATTCGGGAACAACTCAGCAAGAACACGTTCACTTGCTGTTCCATCATCCAGACTACAGAAACGCTCGAGGAAGCGGTCGTATTTCTCTTGATAAGCAACAGATTTCGTATCGATTTGTTCGATATAGTCGATGACTTGATCGGTTTCTTTCAAGAGTGGTCCTGGGACGACTTCTTCGAAGTCGAAGTAGAAACCACGTAACGTCGAAGCATATTTCTCCAAGTCATACGTAAAGAAGATCATTGGACGTTGTAAGTGTGCATAGTCAAAGAACACAGAAGAGTAGTCCGTAATCAAGATATCACTAATCAGATAGAGCTCAGCAATATCACCATATGAAGAGACATCGTAGGCGAATCCTTCATGACCACTGATGTCCATATTTTGAGCAATCAAGTAGTGCATCCGTAAAAGGACAACGTAGTCATCGCCAAGACGTGCTTGCATCTCATTTAAATTCAACTGCAAGTCGAATCGGTATTTTCCTCGGGCGATGAACTCATCATCTCGCCATGTCGGTGCATAAAGGACGATCTTTTTATCGGCCGGAATGTTTAATCGTGTTTTGATTTCACTGATTAGACCCTCTTGATTATCGGCATATAAGAGATCGTTTCGTGGGTAGCCAGTTTCAAGCATCGTATTTTGGAAACCGAATGCGCTTTTGAAGATTTCGCTTGAATACGCGTTTGGCGAAATCAGGTAGTTCCACTCTTGCGCTTGGTTATAGAAATTCTTTTTATATCGAATCGCATTCGTTCCAGCCATATGCACGTCTTCCATATCAAGACCGAGTCGTTTTAATGGCGTACCATGCCATGTTTGAAGATAGATGGTTTCTTCGCGTTTTTTCAAGCTGAGAGGCTGACGTGTGTTGAAAATCCAATACTTCGCGCGAGCCATGTATTGATAGTACGTAAAGCTGTTTCGGAGTACCCAGTTCGGGCATGCTTCCTTCACTTCATCAGAAGGTTCCTGAGCGAAAATCCAAACGAGTTCCAGTTCCGGATGTTTCTCTTTCAGCTGAAGGTACAGTGCTTTTGGATTATCCGAGTAACTTCGTCCTAAGAAACTTTCGAATAAGACGAGATTGTCTTTGATCGGCACTTTTTGGAATAGTCGATACAGCATAAGACCATTTTTAATTTTTTTACGGCGCGCCGCACGTAACGAACGTTTTGTTTTGACAGCAGTAATGTACAGTTTGAACATCGCGTAAGATCCGGTTGACCATGCTTGTAAATATTTACTCTTTGTAGGCATCCGCTTTAGGTCGTAAGCGACATGGTTGAAGACTTCTGCTTGTTGAGTATTAGATGAACTGCGTTCAAGTAATGTACGTCCACGTTTTGAAATGAATCGCTTATACCATGTATTTAAGAATTTTTGAACTTCTTCATCTTTTGTCTCTGCTGATAATATGCCATAAATCCGAGAGATATCTGAGAGTGTCGTAATGTCACGTAGTTGGAAGAGCGATTGACCATCTAGTGGTGTACTTCTTGAATTCCGTCCGTACACGATGTAGTTGACGGAAGTAATGTTTGTTAACTGCGAAATGACAGTATGTGCGATGAGCGTATCCGCAAACCATGTCGTTTCAAGGCTAGGCAGCATTTGAAGCAATTCTTTTTTGATCATCCATCCATGAATCGTCGTCAAGTGACGCGAATTAAACTTCGTGCGCGAGTAAAAGAAGTAGCGATCATCATCAATCGGCATCAACCATTTCTTTTTATTATAGACCGGAGATACCTTTCCGATAATCACTTCCCCGCGAGACTTTTCGTAAGCTTTGATATATGTGTAAAGTGCACGTGGAGCTAAAATATCATCACTATCTAAAAAGATGACATAGTCTCCTGAAGCAGCTTGAACACCATTGCGTCGAGCCGCATACACGCCTTGATGTGATTGTTCGATGATCGTACACGTTGGATACAGTGTACGAATGTCATCGACATAAGAACTTGGTCCATCAAAGACAACGACGATTTCTATAGGAATCGAAACGTGTTGGTCGAGAACGGATTGAATCGCAGCTTTCGCTTGAGATTCGGTTTGATAGACTGGAATGATCACGCTAATTGAATTCATGTTGACTCTCCTTTTGATGAAAGAATCGAAAAAAGATTCGATTCGGCAAAATTGTATTCTGTTGAATAGGATATCACAAATCTGAAAAAGGTAGCAGTGTTCCTAAAAATCTGTCTTTTGTCTGTAATGAGTCGGTGTCTCACCTGTGATTTGTTTAAAGGCTTGACTGAAATGACTTTGACTTGAAAAGTGCAGTCGATTTGAAATTGTTAATAGAGAGTCGTCAGATGAACGGAGCAACCTTTTTGCTTCTCGAATCCGTTCACGAATGACGTAACGAGCCAGCGGTAAACCCGTTTCATCTTTGAATAAAACGGATAAATAGTTGGAGGATACGTGAATCGCTTGACTGATGGACGAGACCGATAAAGGATCATATAGATGTTGCTGAATGTATCGAATGGCAGCTAAGACATGCGGCGAGTGACGTAAGGCCTGAATTTCTTTAACGGCTTCTGCAAAGGTGACCGTGATCCGAACATGTCGATTTCTCAGTTCCGCGATACTTGTCGCGGCTTCGATTGTTTCAATCATTCGATCGCTAAGCGAGAAAGCCTCGTCTGGTTCAAGTCCTCCTTGAATCGCAGCACGTGCGCTTAAAAGAACTGTTCCAAGAAGCAGATTCTTTTCTGCACGGAGTGGTTGATGGCGTGCTAGCGTACCGAATTCACCATAAGCAGGAAGAGAATACGTCGTAGCGAGTCGTTCACTTTGTCCTGACGAAATCCAATCGATGATTTGTTGTTCACGTTGCCAAGCTTTTCGATAAGCTGTCACACCTGTATGTGAAGGGGCATCAGACACTAGAGGAATTTCCTCCTCCTGTATATCTGAAACATGCTCAATATCGCGAGAAGGTAATCCTTCGCCGTGGAGAAGTCGATACAACAGATGAGCACAGTCAATTAAACGATTTTCAGTCGTTCGGGGAAGGACTTTATAAAATTGGTGATACGTCTCATCTTGGATATGAGCACGAAAAAGAGCAGACTGTAAGAGGACGGGACCAATTCGATACATTCCTTGAGCAGGAACATTTACGAAAAGATAGGCCGTTCCATCTTTTAACGTATGCAGCAAAGGACGGTTGTTCAAGGATGGCCACTCGTCTTCAATGAGTAGATTACCAGGATGCCTTGGCGCAGCAGGACGTAAATCGATTGACACATGCTCTTGATTTTTATATGAAATAAAAAAACCAGTCATTCCAAATAAATGTTCAGCAATTTGTATCAAATCTGAAGTTTTCAAGAGATTCATGAAGCGACTCCTTTCTAATTGATGCATCGATTGTATCTAGTGTATGTGCTCTGCAGTAGATAGTCGAGTGGGAATGAAAAAATCCGAAGTCTTTCTTCAAGACTTCGGATCGATATGCTTAATGATTTGTAGAAGAATGTGACGTCTCGGTTGTGTTTTCTTCCGCTTGAGTTTCTTCTGCTTCAGGTAGATCATCGTTTTCTAGTACGTGCTCCGTCAATTCGGTGCTTGCGACTTCGTCATAAGCAGACTCCTCTGTAGGGAACATTTCAGCATCTGTGGATGTGATCTCTTCTTGTTCTTCAATAGAGTCTTCTGTAGAAACCGCTTCATCTAACTGGAAATCCAACGTAAGTGAGTGAAGATTACCGGCGATATGAGCTAAATGAACTGCTGCCGTTGTAACAGATTCAAGGGTCGCGTTTGTTTCTTGAATACTAGCCGTACTCGTTTCAAGACCAGCTGCGTTCTCTTCCGTTAAAGCAAGAATCGTTCCCATTGCGTCTGAGACTTCTTCCGTTGCGAGCGTCAGTGCCTCGATGTCACCCGTCAATGCTTCTGTTCGACTGGATACATGGTGTACGGATCCTGCGATTCGCTCGAAGTCATCTCCTGTCGTTTTGACAGATTCAAGAGAGACTTTTAAGTCACTCATGACGTGATGCATCGCGCTCATTGCTGTATGCGTCTCTTGCTGGATATTATCTAAGAGTTGCTTGATTTGTTTAGCAGACGCGTCACTTTCTTCAGCGAGTTTTCGAACTTCGCTTGCGACGACAGCAAATCCACGACCTTGTTCACCAACACGTGCGGCTTCGATTGCTGCATTGAGAGCAAGTAAATTCGTCTGACTAGAGATCGCTTGTAACGTTCCAAGAATTTTACCGATCTCATCAGATCGTTTACCTAAGAAATCAGAAGTATTTTCGATTTCTTTTTCAAGTGAATCGGAATGATTCAATAAGTCAGAAATTGTTTGCTTCGTAACATTACTGCCCCGTGTGGCAGCAGAAGCAACCGAAGCGACTTCTGAGAGAGTCGTAGAAGCAACTTGTTGCATCGCGGTTGATCGTTCTTTTACACCGTATACAGCGTGTGAAGAACGCTCAGCCTGTTTCGTCTGTGTTTCACCGGCAGCTGCAATTTCTTCCATTGTCTGCCCAATATGGCGTGAAGCATTCTGAACATGAGTAGCGTTAGTAGATAATTCTTCTGAGGCATCACGAACCGTCGTAGCAGATGTAGTCATCGCTAGAATCGTTTGTCGCAAACGAGCACGCATCGCGTCAAAATTCGTACTGAGATCCGTCAATTCATCTTTAATGAATCGTTTCGGACGATCTTGTGTTCGAAGATCCCCGGATGCGATTGCTAATGCTTCTCGGCGTAACATGGATAATGGTCGATTGATAGAACGTCCGATCAACCAAGCAATGAGTGTAGCAAGAGCAATAGCGATTACGAAATTCACTAAGGATTGACTCAACATCTCTTCTTTCGGCGCATACAAGGAAGCATAATCGAGTACAACTGCTAACTTAAATCCGGTTTTAGAAGAAGTTTGCCAAATGACGACTGATTTTTTTCCTTCCACATCCATGATTTTCGTTCCGGATTCTTGCTCAAGCATAGTGGTTGGAGACGAGAAATATGACTTCCCATTTTCTCGTAGTTGATTGATTTTTTTAAAGAAATAATTTCGATTGGGGTGAGTGACGATTTTTCCGTTTTGTGTATAGCTGAAAACGAACCCCTTTTGTCCAATTTCAATCCGTTTCATGTCTTCGGCAAGTCGATTGACGCTTTTATAGACGGATAACACACCTTTAATGTTCGCCTGACTATCCAGTGTCGCTTTAGAGAAACCAATGATCGATAGCTTTGTAGCGCTATCATAATGGGGCTCACTCATAACTGCGGTACTTGAATTTTCAAGTGCTTGTTTATACCAGGTTTCTTTTCGTGGATCGTATCCTGGTGTGACTTCTTGTTTCGGCCAGTTGAGATAGCCGCCTTTTGTATCAGCGTACTGAATGAATGAATTTTCGATTTTAGATGATCCATATTTCTCAAGAGTAGTATAGATATCTGTCGCTTTTTGAGAAGGAGCATCTGAGGCAGACGGTTGTTTTGTGGTATCTATGTAGTTCGGTAGGGTACCGTCTTCACGGTTAGAAGGGAGTCCGGCAAGAAGTGTCGTATCCTTTTTTGTATCATCAATGATACGGGAAAACGATTGTTCGAGTTGCTTTAAAGCAGTTTGGGACGTCGAGTCAACAAGTTGATCGACTGTTCGGCTCGTTTGGTTGTAAGAAAACCAAGTAGAGACACCAAGTGTAAGTGCGGGCAATAAAATAAGCCCGATGAACAGGCGACGGGTGATCGGGAGGCGCATATGAATTCTCCTATCTTAAATAGTCTTTAAAATCTGTCTATTCAGACTATCGGAAGGGTACCACTAAATATGAAGGAATTATGTAGAGATTTTCATCATTTGAGAAATGAATCCAGCGAAGCTTCGTGATAAAATGAAGAAGGTGTCACAGAGTGGCTAGGGAGGAACAGAAATGAACATTGCTTTTTTCTTACTACCAAAAGATGAGGTGAAATATCTAGATCCTGAGTCGACGGTCAGACAGGCATTAGAAAAGATGAAACATCATCGATTTACGTCCGTTCCACTCGTCGATAATAAAGGGAAATATGCAGGGACATTAACGGAAGGAGACGTCTTGTGGGCGCTTGAGGCTAATCTAGAGCATGCGGACTATGATCACGTCTTGCAAACACGGTTGACGGATATTAAACAACGCGTTCGTTATAAACCAGTCTCGATTACCGCGCAAATGGAAGAGATGATTGAAGTCATCACGGACCAAAACTTCGTTCCTGTCATCGATGATGGAAAGCACTTCATCGGAATCATTCGTCGTCGGGATATCATCGATTATTTCGCGAAAAAAGTAGCACGCGAAAATGTCAGTTACTAAAAAATATAAAACTAGTAAAGAAAGCACTTATTTTCACGGAATGTGAGAAGAAGTGCTTTTTATTGACTTAAATCGACTTCAACATACAGCAAAAAGAGACGATATAGAAGCATAATGACATTTTAGGGAGGACGATGTGTTGCGACGTTTATCACCAGTCTTCATCGAAGAAGCTTTTCGAAGACGATCCTACTATAAAACGTTCTCGTGGATGATTGCAGTCATCGGTCTACTTGCGATTATCGTTGCGTTACACCAATTGAACAAAACACTCGAAGAAGGAAAACGTTTCGAAGAGGCAGCAAAAGCGATTGACATCGTGATTCCAGCAAATCATGCGACTCAAGATTTAACTTCTTATTATCTGGCTTTCTTAGAAAAAAAGGTTGAGGAACCACAAGTAACAAAACAAGCAGAAACTTCCCTCTTCCATTTATATGAACAACTAAAGGAAGAACCAGTGACTGGACCAGCACGTAAAGAGTTGCTGGAAGAAATCACGAAATTAGAGCGTCAAGGATATGATTCCAATCATCGCTTTTTCACGGTCTCTACGAACTTTAAAAGTGAAGTGATTTTTAATCAACTTGTCTTAAGTAAAGAGACCGGTTCATATTATGATGTGTTCTCGCATCTTATCATGATGGAAGAGCAACTTGGAAAATCGGCACAGATTCTACGAGAAGCACGTCGGGACAACGAAATCAGTTCAATTGATCGCTTACGCATCCAACAAATGCGGATCGACTTGCCAATACGCCAACAATCGCTCATGAATGCCTTATATGGTGTAGTTTCGTTAAAAGACGACGCAGGGCGACAGGAAATTGCCAACATGAGAAGTCAGATGCGAAATTACACAGAAACGCTAGATGAATTGCTGAGTACATCAAATGATAAAAATTATGCAAAATTAGCTGAGCAGTCTAAACAGTATGAAACAAGTATGTATAAGATATACAATCAAAAATTAAAACAAGTACAACAAGAAATGGAGCAACGAGGATCGCAAATCATTCAAAATGCTTGGTTGCTATTTGCAACAATCATTCTTGTCATTACGGCATTATTAATACTTAATTGGTTATTATTACGTGCTTTTCGAAAAGATATTTCCTTACTACAAAACGAAGCGAATACGTTTGCTGAGGATCGGCGACAATCTGGGTACCATGTACATGAAAGAAACGATTTCAAGCCGGTTGTTCAAGCCTTTCGAACGATGACAGCCATCATCGCTGGGCTACTCGATCATAGTGATGCGAAAACAAAAGAGATCAAGCAGAAGAAAGCCGAAATCGAATCACTCTTTTCTCAAAATACAGATCCGATTCTTGCTTTATCATCGGATTATACGATTTTAAGTGGAAATGATCGTTTTCGACAGTTAACGCATGCAACATCGGATTGGACGATTGAAGAATTGGTACATCCGGCTGATTTGAATCGAATGCGGCGAGCGCTGCAGCAGGCAATCGAAGGAAACAGTCAGACGATCCGCTGTAAAATGTTATTTGATGAAGATATTTTAAATATGTTCGTCAACATCATTCACGTTCCGAACAAAGAAGATGAAACAGGTGTTGCCTTGTATCTGTCTTGTCATGATGAGACGGATCAGTTTCGACGAGAAGAACGCATTACACAACTCGCGCTTTTTGATATGTTGACAGGGTTACTGAATCGAAATGGTTTTGAACAAAAAATGACAGATGCACTAAAGGCACCACAACCAGGTGAGCTTGTTACCATCAGCATTCGCCAATTCCGCCGAATCAATGATATCTACGGTCATGGGGCAGGAGATCAGATTTTGAAGGATCTCGCGAATCGACTCAAACATCACTTCATCGGAACCGGACAAGCGGCACGGATTGGAGGAGATGAATTCGCTGTGTTAGTCGCGCAGCAGGATATCGTTGATTACCAGCAATTGAAGCAAGTCATCGAACATGTTTATGAAATCAATGGAGAATTCGTGAATGTCAGCATCAGTATGAGTATGGTTCGTTATCCGGACGATGCGATAGCTGTCACCTCTTTATTATCCTCTGTCGATATCGCGATGCAACATGCGAAACAACAGACGGAAGGTGGACCAGTCTGGTTCGAACCGTGGATGAGTGCTGAATATCTAGAATCAGTCGTTCTCGAAGGGGAATTACGAGACGCAATTGAAAAAAATGAATTGCAACTGTTCTATCAGCCACAAATTAATCTTGCAACAGGAAAAGTAGACGGTTGTGAAGCACTCTTACGTTGGTTCCATCCAGAACGTGGGATGATTAGTCCGGCGATTTTCATTCCGATTGCTGAGCGATCGATGTTGATTGAAGAAATCGGTATGTGGGTCGTTGCCGAAACGGTTCGGCAAGTCGAGGAGTGGAAGGAAACGGAGCTTGAGGTACTTCGCGTCTCAGCGAACTTATCTGTAAAAGAGCTCGTCTCTGGCCGGATTGTCGATTACCTGACTGGTATTCGAGAAATTCATCCTGGGATTGAAGAACGGATGGAGCTCGAGATTACGGAATCGTTCGGTGTCTTTTCGGACACGCGTGTGTTTGATGCCTTACAAACACTACATCAAATGGGTTATCGCCTTGCTATTGATGATTTTGGTACAGGATATTCCTCCTTGTCCTATTTGAGTCGATTGCCAATTCAACGACTTAAAATTGATCGCTCGTTCATCAGTGGTCCAGATGCGTGTTCGAACGCACCGCTGATTGAGACGATCATCAAACTGGCACATACGTTAAAATATGATGTCGTCGCGGAAGGAATCGAGGAGATCGAACAAGCGGATCATTTACGCATGCTTGACTGTGAATATGCCCAAGGTTTTTATTATTCGAGACCAATTCCTGCAGACGAGTTTCGCATCTGGTACGGAAAGTATCATGAAGCGCTTCAGTCTTAATGAAAGAATCCCTGTAGCCAATTTACGCTACGGGGATTCTTTTTTCGTGAAAACAAAAAAACGCCACTGAAGTAAAGGGATGTCCTTACTTCAGTGACGTCATCGAGCGATTAGACACGGTCGAGTACGAGGTCGTCGGCTTGTTCAAGATACGCTTTAACCGGTGCAACCGCTGCTTCGACTGTTCCGGGTGCGAACGGAGATTTTAATCCAGCGCGTTCGACGAGTGCGAGGAAACTCTCTGATCCACCAGCACGACAAAGTTCGAGATATGACTTCCACGCCGCTTCCCGGTCTTGTTCCATCCAGGCATAGAACTGGAAAGCACAGACTTGAGCGAGCGTGTAATCGATGTAGTAGAACGGACTGCCGAAGACGTGTCCTTGCTGATGCCACCATGCGCCAGAATCGAGGTAATCGTTCGCTTCGTAATCACGATGTGGCAAGTATTTCTTCTCGATCGTCCGCCATGCCTGACGACGTTCCGCTGGTGTCAGTTCAGGTTGGTTATAGATGACATGTTGGAACTCATCAATCGCAACGCCGTATGGTAGGAATGTGACGCTACCCGCGAGGTGATTGAACTTGTATTTCGCTGTCTCTTCGCCGAAGAATTCCTCCATCCACGGATAAGCGAAGAACTCCATTGACATCGAGTGGATCTCACACGCTTCATACGTCGGGAAAGCACTCTCTGGAGCAGTCAGGTGACGGCTCTCATAGACTTGGAACGCATGTCCGACTTCGTGCGTCAAGACATCGATGTCGCCAGCTGTCCCGTTGAAGTTCGAGAAGATGAACGGGAGTTTTTCGTCTGCGATGTAAGTACAATATCCACCGCCGGCTTTACCAGGCTTCGCCGTTAAATCAAGTGCTTCCCGGTCGAGCATATAGTTAAAGAACTCGTTCGTCTCTGGTGACATCTCGGCGTACATCTTCTTGCCGCCTTCGATGATGAACGACTCTTCCCCTTTAGGTGTTGCGTTACCAGACTTGAAGGCAAATCCTTCATCGTAGTAATACAAGTGATCGACGCCAATGCGTCGTTGTTGCCGCTCTTTGAGCTCTGTTGCGAGAGGAACGATCGTTTCACGAATCTGTTCGCGGTATTGTTCGACCATCGATTGATTGTAATCGACGCGGAGCATCCGTGCGTATCCGAGCTCAACGAACGACGGGAAACCAAGTGTTTTCGCAATCTCTGTACGGATACGGACGAGTTTATCGTAGATCGTATCAATGGTTTCACCATGTTCGTTTAAGTAACCGTAGCGTGCTTCAGAAGCTGCTTTACGGACGTTGCGGTCTGGTGATTGAAGGTAGGGACCGAACTGCGATAAGTTCAACGTCTTACCATCAAACTCGATTTGAGCGGAAGACATCAGTTTCGTATATTCACTTGATAGACGGTTCTCTTCTTGAAGCTTCGGAATGATCTCTTCCGAGAACGTCTTCAAGCTTGCTTCAGCAATCAAGAATAACTGTTTGCCGTGCGTCTGTTCGAGTTCACTGCGGAGTGGATGTGTCGTTAATGCCTGATAATAACTTGAGACATATCCTTGATAAATTGCGCTCGCTTCATCGAAGAACCCTTGCTCCGTTTCATAGAACGTATCGCGTGTATCGATCGTATGACGGATCTCGACGAGCTGGCTTGCCGTTTCAAATTGGTTTCTGAGGGTATTAATCTCAGTGATGGCTGCGTTTGCTTCATCTACCTGTGTGGCTTCCGTTAATCGAGCGATTGCTTGATTCATGGACGTTTCAAGTAAGGCAAGATCAGGGCGGACATATGTAATTTCTGAAAATGGTAACATGTAAGCGCCTCCTTTTGATTTCTAACTATTATCACACAAAAATACTTGCAAAACCAGAGGGACAAACGTATGCTTTTTGTGAGAACGTGAGCGAGCTGTCTAACAGCTTACTCCTATAAAAAATCGAAACTTCCACTTGGAAGAATAACGATCGAGAAAGTAGAGGGATAGTATCATGGGATTCTTAAAAAAATTGTTTGGTGGTAACGACGCAGGAAACGCGAAAATCGCTTCTGCACTTACAGGTAAAATCGTCAACATCGAGAACGTACCCGATCAAGTTTTCTCTCAAAAAATGATGGGCGACGGTGTCGCGATCGAACCAACAGAAGGTAAAGTCGTCTCGCCAATCAACGCGACGGTCGAAACGATCTTCCCAACAAAACATGCAATCGGTTTAAAAGGTGAAGATGGTCTTGAACTGTTGATTCACGTTGGTCTTGACACAGTCAACCTCAAAGGCGAAGGCTTCACAGCTCACGTCCAGTCAGGTGATAAAGTCAAAGCAGGAGATGTCCTCGTCGAGTTCGATCTTGACTACATCCGTACGAACGCACCATCGACGATCACACCGATCATCGTAACGAACCACGATCAATTCACGCTTTCAGCTGTACCAGCTGAAGGAACTTCTGTTGTTGCAGGAGACACAGAGCTCTTCAAAGCAACACATAAATAAGATACGACTAGTCTCCATCCCTTTCGGATGGAGGCTTTTTTTTGTTGTCTCCTCCCTTGTCTTACCGTTTTGTAAGAGAAGTGAAAGTAAAGTCCATTTTGAGAAACGAGCACTCGTACTAGACTGAGTGTAACGAATCAAACACAGGAGGCATTACAAATGAAAGCAATCTTACAAGCAAATCAAATCTCAAAAACCTATCAAACGAAAACAGCGCGGCATGAAGCGTTACGTCCGACGACGCTCAGTGTCCATGAAGGAGAGTTCGTCAGCATCATGGGACCGTCTGGTGCTGGGAAATCGACGTTACTCAACTTACTATCGACGATCGATCAGCCGACAGACGGATCGATTTTAATCAATGGGGCAGACGTGACGGCGATGAAGGAAAAACAATTGGCACGTTTCCGCCGGGAACAACTTGGCTTCATCTTCCAGGACTTCAATTTACTCGATACGATGACGGTCCGAGAGAATATCGCATTACCCTTATCACTCGCGAACGTCGATAAAAAAATGATTCTCGAGCGAGTGGAGCGTGTCGCGCGTCAGCTAGGTATTAACGACTTACTCGATAAACGTCCTGTCGAACTATCAGGCGGACAAAAACAACGGACGGCGGCTGCTCGAGCCATCATCCACGATCCGTCACTCATTTTAGCGGATGAACCGACCGGTGCGCTCGACTCGAAATCGGCGACAGGATTACTTGAGGCGATGCAGGCACTCAACGACGAAGGCGCAACGATTTTGATGGTAACGCATGATCCAATGACAGCATCGTACGCAGAACGCATTTTGTTCGTCAAAGACGGGGAGCTGTTCAAGGAAGTCCATCGTTTCGGTTCACAGAAAGAGTTTTTCGAACAGATCATGGAAGTCCAACGCGAACTCGGAGGTGCCGTCCGTGAGCTTGTCTAAACTAGCGTTTCAAAATCTAAAGAACATTCGCCAAAACGTGATGTACCTCGGTGCAGTCACATTCGCGATTCTGATTTATTATACGTTCCTTGCGATTCGATCAAATGAAGCAATGCTTCAGGCGAACGAAATGTACGGAAAATTAGGAACGGTCTTTACAGGATCAAGCATCATCTTAGCGCTCTTCTCAGCTATCTTCATCTGGTATTCGAGTGACTTTTTCTTACGTCGCCGTAAGAAAGAAATTGGACTCTATGCGTTGCTCGGTCTAGAACGAGGACAGATTGCACGCTTAATTTTCCTTGAAACGATGGGGTATGGTCTGATTGGTCTGATTCTCGGAATCGCAATCGGGACGGTTGCTTCAAAATATTTCGTTCAGTTGCTGGCTTCTGTCATGGTGATGCAAGTTGACGCGACGTTTACGATCAGTTTTGCTTCCGTTGGTCAGACGATTGGCGTCTTCTTGTTGATTTTCCTAATCATCGCCTTACGTTCAGCACGGACGATTTATCGTTTTACATTGATTGAACTGTTTAAGGCAGAGCAACAAGCAGAATCACTCCCGAAAGTGCATCCGATTCTTGCGGTGCTATCCGTTGGATTGATCGGCGTCGGATACTATTTGACAGGGCAACCATTGATGGATCACTTCACGATCGTTGCACCGATCTTGATGCTCTGTGTCATTCTCGGAACATTTGGGACGATGAGTTACTTCACGATTTTCTTATTACGTCTCTTAAGTAATCAAGCACGACATTTCAAAGGAACGAACTTAATTTTACATGGGCAACTCTTGTCACGGATCAAATCGAATGCCGTCATGCTGTCAACGATCACAGTCATTACCGCTGTGACACTGACGACAGTTGGCACGGCGACGTCGATCTATTACTTCATCGATCAGACTGTTGAGGAACAAATGCCATATAGTCTGTCGATTGCGAGTAAACAAGCAGAAGCGGAAAAGCTGATTGCCAAGTCCGACCAAAAGATTGAAAGTCGGACGATGGTCAACGTCAAGAACGTCGATCAACAGATGGAACTTCCGAATCCGCTGATGTTTACACGCTATTATCAGACGTATGCCTATGAAGATCAGCCAGGACAATTTAGCTACGTCAATTACTCGGATTACGTGAAGCTCGCAAAAGCCAATGGGAAATCAGTCATCGCAGAGCCAAAACAAGGCGAAGCGATCGTCCTTGAGACATTCAAAGGAAATGACTTATTGAAGATGAAAGTCAAATCACCGATTGGTGTCGAAATCAAGGATGTACATGAGTCCTTTCGCATCACCGCTGCGACGAATTTACCGATCGCTCAACTTTATGAGAAACAGCGGCTTGCCTTCGTCGTGAACGATGATGCCTTTGCGAAGATGCCGGAAAAAGGCTTTACGCTGACGAATTATCAGTTCTCGGACGAACGTCATGACGATGGGCTGATGAAACAGTTGACGCAACTTTATGGAAAACAAGCGGACACGGAGATGGCAGCATACTATCCTGTCTATGCAATGACGACAGCGACGACTGGCTTACTCGCGTTCGCTGCCGGATTCCTTGGTCTTGTCTTCTTGCTTGCAACCGGTTCAATCATCTACTTCAAGATGCTCGCAGAAGCGGAAGAATCGAAACAACGGTTTGCAATCATCCAGAAAATCGGTGTGGATGAGAAGGAACAGACCGGTATCATCCGTCGTCTCGTTGGCTTCGTCTTCTCTTTACCGTACGTCCTCGGACTCGTTCATAGTGTAGTTGCGATGCAAGTCTTGCAGAAACTGTTGAACTACAATATCGTCCGTCCGACGTTGCTTGCGATCATCTGTTATACGATCGTCTATTTCATCTATTACATCGTGACTGTTCGCGCGTACCGCCGTATCGTCACGTAACCAACTAGATACTTCAAAGAAACTGGAAACGGAATAATCGTTTCCAGTCCTTTTTGAGTTCGTTATGATAAGGAGAGAAGGAGTTGACATGAACGATGCATACGATTTTATTAGTCGAAGATGATATGAAGATTGCTACATTATTGAAGGAACTGCTTGAACGTTACGATTTTAGAGTAGTCGTTGAAGATGGACGAGGGGACGTCGTGGCGACGTATGAGGAGGCGAATCCAGACGTCATTCTACTAGACGTCAACTTACCGAAGTTTGACGGCTTCTATTGGTGCCGACAATTGCGGATGAAGACACGAGCACCCATTCTGTTCATCTCGGCACGGGTCGGGGAAATGGATCAAGTTATGGCGCTCGAATATGGTGCCGATGACTATATTGTCAAACCGTTCCAAGGTGCAGTCGTCATTGCGAAAATTAAAAGTCAGATTCGCCGGGCATATGGTACCTTATCGAATGAAACGGATGAACGGACGGTGACGAAAGAGGGTGTCACGCTGTACTTAGACCGTTATATCGTCGAGTATGGAGAACAATCGATCGAACTGTCGAAAAAAGAAGGATTGATTCTTGAGATGTTGTTGACGGCAAGTCCACGGATCGTCAGTCGGGGAGATTTACTCGAACGAATTTGGGATGACGAGGCATTCGTCGATGAGAATACATTGAACGTCAATATCACGCGCGTCCGCAAACGACTCGCTGAGATTGGTGTCGGGGGTCTCGAGACCGTTCGGGGTGTCGGCTACAAACTGGTTCTTGAGCAATGAAGCTCTTTTTACGGCACGCGATACCAGGCATCATCTTCTTTACCGGACAGATGCTGATTTTATATGCCGTCTTATGGCTCTATGATCTGTATCGTCCGGCAGCCTTCTTCTATATCGTGCTCTTGAACAGTATCGGTCTGTTGATTTATCTCAGTTATCGTTTCTTCAGCATGCTACCGCTGCTTCGACGAATGCAACAGCCTGTTCAGTCGGTTGCAGAACCGATTCGCAGTGATAGCGAAGAACCGATTTCCGTTGCCGTTGAACAATTTTTAGAGCGACAACAGACACTGTTCCGGAACAGTTTGTTCGCTGAGCGCCGCAAGGAAAAGGAGCGGCATCGGTATGTGGATCAATGGATTCATCAGATGAAGACGCCCTTATCCGTCATCGAGCTGATCCTCGAACATCCTGGGGAGAACTATCAAGCGGATTTACGGCAAGAGGTCGATCGGTTGCGCAGTGGACTCGATCAGATGCTCTATTCGTCGCGTTTAGAAGCAATCGAGACGGACTTGAAGGCAGAGCAATTGTCATTAAAGCCGCTCATCACGAGCATCATCAATCAGGAAAAGCGATTGTTCGTTAAAAATCAGGTCTTTCCGAAACTCGACATCGCAGAGGATGTGTATGTCTATACGGATGCAAAGTGGTTTCGTTTCCTCGTCTTACAACTCGTGACGAACGCGATTAAGTATACGACGGGACACGGACGAGAAGTCGTCCTGACAGCAGAAGAGATAAAAGGACAAGTCGTTCTTTCGATTCGGGATGACGGCGTCGGTATCCCTAAACGAGACGTACCACGCGTTTTCAATGCGTTCTTTACTGGTGAGAACGGACGACGTTACGGCGAATCGACCGGGATGGGATTGTATTTCGTACAGCAAGTCTGCTTGAAGCTTGGGCACGAGATTGAACTTGAAAGTGAGGAAGGTGTCGGCACGACATGCCGGATTCGATTAGTAGGAGGTCGCACACATGATTGAGGTCAAACAATTGGGGAAGGTGTATCCCGGAAAGGTGACGGAGCAACCGCTGACGGATGTGAATTTTCGAGTCGAAGAAGGCGAGATGGTCGCGGTCATGGGTCCATCCGGTAGTGGCAAATCGACACTAATCAACTTGCTTGCGACACTTGATGAGCCAAGCTGGGGATCGATTCTGATTGATGGTGTCGATACGGCGACATTCAAGCGAAAAGAGATGACGCGTTTTCGACGCGAGACGCTTGGGATCATCTTTCAGGAATTTAATTTACTCGACTCCTTGACGCTTGGTGAGAATATGCTTGTTCCATTGATGTTGTCTGGGAAGAAAGCAAAACTTGCACGCGAAGAGATGGAGGAATTGGCACGGCGCTTACAAATTGATGATCTGCTCGATAAGCAGGTCGATGAAGTCAGTGGCGGACAACGACAACGGACGGCGATCGGTCGCGCCTTGATTCATACACCTCGTCTGATGCTCGCAGATGAACCGACGGGAGCGCTTGATTTCCAAGCGACGAAACATGTCATGGATGTGTTAGCTGAGCTAAACGCGACGGGGATGACGATGGTGATCGTGACGCATGATCCGCAAGTCGCCTCGTATTGTAATCATGTCCTATTCTTAAAAGACGGTAGTGTGCAAACCGAGTTATTCCGCGATGAGCCACGTCGTGTCTTTTTCCAACGCGTCATTGAATCACTATCGCTGTTAGGAGGGGATGAGCATCAATTATCTGCAATACGCCCTACGTAACATCCGACGCTACCAGCGATTGTACTATGGGTATGCTTTGACGATTATTATCGCGATGACGATCGTCACGAGTTATTGGAACTTGTTGACGAACGGATCGTTTCAAAACGTTGCGAAGATACTCAGTCAATTGAACCAAGTCATCGAGATGACGATATTATTCGTATTCATCGCGGAACTGATCATCTTATTCTTTAGTATCCTGTTCATCTACTCGACGACGTATACGATGCTTGAGCATCGCAAGAATGATCTCCGGACGATGCGGACACTCGGTAGTGGATTGTCACACTTCCTGAAATATTTTTTAATTGAGGTCTTGATCGTTGGTGGTCTAGCCATCACAGCGGGGATGGTACTTGGAAATGTCTTGACGAAGATGTTGTTATTATCTGTTGTCAAAATCATGTTCTTGCCGCCGATCGAGTTTGAACTATCGTTTTATGCGATTCTCGCCTTGATTGGTGGAGCCTTCCTTGTTTTACTGATTGCCACCGTTCTGGCCATCTACCGCTTTCGTCCAGATCGACCAGTCCGTTCGCGTTCGCTTTTTCGAAGAAGGATTTGGATTTTGACACAAGTCGCCGCTTTACTGCTTTTGATTTACGGATATGTCCTTGCGTTCGTTCGAACGTATGGATTTTATATGTTTTTCCCGCTCGTCATCTTCATCGGCTCTTTCTTTATCTGTCGATATATCTTGCCATGGTTAATTAAATTGTATCGCCCGTGCCGGTTGTCACTTCGAAAGCTAATTGTTTCGGAGATTGCGAATCAGTTACAGACGAATAGTACATTGATTGCCCTTGGAACGATTTTGACATCGTGTGCGTTAACAGCTGTCGGACTCGTTTTCTTATTTCAATTAATCGGACTCGACTTGTCGTCCCAAAATCAGTTTGGTCTTGTCTATTATGAAGAATCGGCGCAGCCGACGAAACGACTGAAGGACATCAAACAGACGATGACGGAATCTTTTCCGAATCGCTATCAGCAGGATATTGAAGTGAAGGCGGAAAAGACACGTATCTTTTTGCCAATCTCTGCTTACAATAAAATGATGCGTCAGCTACAACTACAGGAACGAACGGTCAAGGGACGACAGAGTTTCTTCGTTCCGGCACGTCCGGTACAACTCGAAGAGAAAACACCGACGATGAAAAAGGCAGAACAGGCAATGAAACAAGATGATTTTGAACTGCTACCGCCGGCTTCCCATGATTTAGTATTCGGCTACAACTATCAGATCGAGACAATATTCGTCGTCAGTGATGCCGCTTTTCAAACACTCAAACAACCTGTTCGTCAAATCGTCGTATTCGATACACCAGCCTATCACGATTATGGAACGAAAGATTGGAAACAATGGATGAAGATCGTCCGAAACATCCAATCAGCAGCAAAGCTGGATGAGAAGCAGCCAGTTCCGTATCAGCTGATCAATGAGACGGAAGATGAAATTGATGGCATTCGAATCGTACGCCTCGTCACGTTTGTTGTCATTCTCCTCACCATCTGGTTGTTCGTCATCAATGCGAGTTTTTTGCATGTGTGGATGCAAATGACAGCGGAACAAGAACAAAAACGAATGAAGACATTATTCGCACTAGGATTTGGTTCCAGTAACATCCGCCGCTACTTATTAATGAAGTATGGGGCTGTCTTGCTCATTCCGTATCTGATTTCCGTCTTTCATGCCTTTTTGCTATTCCAAGTCGTCGTGACACAAGCCGGACTAGAGATGGAACCTTTTCTTAATCTTGCCGTTTTTTGGATCAGTATCGTTACCTTCGGATACTTTTTGAGTGTCTTACCAATTTGGCTACGCTACCCGCGCCATCTCTTCCGGAAATCATCCGAAAGTTCGATGTATCCAACACCGAATTCAAGGGTATGATGATACCATAGGAACAAGGGAGGGAAACGTATGCTAGACCACTCACCATATCGGGGTTACGGTGACCGGATTCGTATTCTACGGGAGCGTTCCGGTATTTCGATCGAACAGCTGGCAGAACGACTTGGCGTCGCACCGTATTTCATTCGTCGGACGGAACTCAGCGAAGTCTATCCAACAAAACCATACATCGAGGCACTGGCTGATGCTCTGAACATCGATCCAAGTTATTTGGCTCGTCATATTTGGACAGGAGAATCGTTGAAATTCATCATGCAACAGAAAACGCCGCTCGAAGAGATGAAGCTTGCTTATGAACAGACACTCGGACAGGACGGGACGTGGGTCGAAGAACAGCTGGAAGAGCGAATGCGTCTGTTTGATTTAATGTATGATGAAGACGTCAAACGAATTGAACAGACAATGAGTGCTACGGAACAGCGCATCTTTCACGAACTGGTCGAAGCTGTGATGGAGGCAGGAGAGTTACAACGGGATCAAGCAGAAGAGACGTATGAACTGTTTGAGGATAAACTGCCATCCATGATGCAACTCGACGAGTATCTTGACCGGATGACAGAAGGTGTATCGTTAGCTCGTTCAACGTATTACGCTGATTACAGTGATCGAAAAAGTCGGTCCCGCTATCACCGAAAATAAAAAGTCGCTGTCTTCTGATTGACGTTCAGAAGACAGCGACTTTTTTTAACGCGTATTATGTTGTGACATTTGACGTAAACGTGGATTTTTAATACGTGTCCGACCAATGATGAATCCGATGATCGCATTTGCAATGACAAGTACCCAACCGACATAGCCAAAATTGAGGGTCAAGCTACCAAGCATCGCTTGCCATTTGAAAATCATCATCATATCACCGCGCAAGACGAAGCGAGCGATGCAGACGAGCAGGACAGTCAGCCCAGCGATGAAGACACCAATCCAGCTACCGTATAAACGGGAAGACTGGCGGCGGACCGCAACGAAGGACCAGCAAAAGAGACTGGCGACGAATGTCATACCACCGTAAGCAAGGACGAGTTCCCATGTTGCACTCGCCTGCGGAAATTTCGTGAACATGACAAGAGACGAGACCATGGCAGCAGCTGTGAAAAGAATTGCTGCCCAAAAACGAGACCGCATAACGTAGTTCCTCCTCAGGACTTTTTCTCACCTAACGATAGCGGAAACGATTCGTCTTGTAAACTGTTACCGGCGACCGCTTAAGATTCGACGGAGTTGTTTGAGTGGGTTCGATCCATAGAATAAAACGCCACCCCGATAGAATTTCGTTCCGACGAACAGGGCAAGTGTGATACTGATCAGCATCAAGATGAGCGAAATCGAAACTTGCCATACTGGTACATCGGTTAACATGACACGTAGGAACATGACCATCGGTGTAAAGAACGGAACGAACGATAAGACGACGACGGCTTGGTTCGTTGGAGCATTCAGACTAAACATCGAGATCATGAAGGCAGCGACGATCAATAAGATGACCGGTAACGTGACTTGTTGTGCATCTTCGACGCGGCTGACGAGTGAACCGAGTGCTGCGAGTAACGTGGCATATAGGAAGTATCCGAGCAAGAAGAAGACGAACAGATAAATGATCGTCCGTGCACTTAAGGAATCGAGTGATAACTGATCAAATAAGCTACTACTTTGGGCACTGTAGTATCCGACGCCAACGAGAATCGATAACTGCACGAGACTGACCGTTGCGATCGAGAGAATCTTCGCGAGCATATGTTGGATTGGACTTGCTGCTGAAATCAACAACTCCATGACACGGGATGATTTTTCATTCGCGATTTCTGTGACGATCATACCGCCGTAGATGGCAATCGTGAAATACATCAAGAACAACAACACGTAGACAAGAGCAGAAGCAGCAAAGAGTTCATCCTCACTTTTTCCACCTGTCGACGTCAACTCTTGTTTGACAGGAACAGGTTTAGCGAGTGAAGCAAGGACGTTCGGATCGATTTCAGCGTCCGTGATGACGGCTTGATCACGGACTTGTTTGACGACCGTTGCGACCTGTGTTTGTAATTCAGATTCAGGACTAGCACTGACGAGTGTCACGTCATAGGAATCCTGAACGATTGCTACGGCATCAAATGTACCGCGATCAACTGCTTTTCGTGCTTCAGCGACCGTATAGTTCTTCGTCGTGATATCTGAAGTGACACCAGCCTTCTTCAAGGCAGGACGAAGGTCCGTCGATAATTCACTGACGAGAGCAACTTTCGGATCGTCACCCGAAAACCAGTCGAGAATCCGCTCGATATTACCAAAGCCGACGAGAAACAGAACCATCAGGACTGTCGAAATCAAAAAGCTTTTAGCACGCAATTTTTGGAGTAAATTGAAGCGATATAAAGTCAGGAATTTACGGTTCATAGCGTTTTCCGACCTCCTCGATGAAGATATCCTGTAGCGATAGCTGATCCCAGACGAATCGATCGACGTGATGTCCTTGGCTGACGATGTGTTGGAGAAGTTGATCAGCTGTCTCTTTCGAAGAGACTTGGACGACGTGACCGTTGTTATCTGACTCGACTTGGAGGACACCTGGCAAGCTATCCCAGAGGAGTGGTGGAGCATCTGTCGTCAAGAGGACACGTGTTTTTCCGTAACTTGCTTTGATGTCAGGGAGATAGCCGGCAACGACGGGTTTTCCATGATCGAGAATCGCGACGTGTTCGCAGAGTTCTTCGACGTGGTCCATTCGGTGACTTGAGAAGACGATCGTCGTTCCATCGACGGTCAACTTTTTGACAGCACGTTTCAATTGTTCCGCGTTGACCGGATCGAGTCCGCTGAACGGTTCATCTAAAATCAAAAGTTCTGGCTTATGTAGGACGGCAGAAATCAACTGGATCTTTTGTTGATTGCCTTTCGAGAGTTGTTCGACGCGCATTTTTTCATACTGTGGAATTTGGAAGTATTCGAGCCATTCCGTCAATGCTAGTTTCGCATCTTTCCGTTTCATATCGCGGAGTTCTGCGAGGAATAGCAATTGTTCGTCGACACGGACTTTTGGATAGAGTCCCCGTTCTTCTGGAAGGTATCCGATTTTTGAAGTCGGGATGCGCTCTCCGTTCCAGGTGATCGACCCTTCGGTCGGTTGCAGTAGACCGAGTAGCATCCGGAAGGTTGTTGTCTTCCCAGCACCGTTCGCACCAAGCAAACCAAAGATTTGCCCGCGTGGCACCTCGATCGTCAGAGCATCTACGGCCGTAAAATCGCCGAAACGCTTCGTGATTTGTTTGATTTCTAACATATGAACCTCCTTTAAAGACGTCTGTTGCACGACAAGTGTAACATTGTTACCTAGTGTCCTACGCTCTAAATTGGGTAAAGGTTCCAGAAAAGAACGATGAAAGGCTTATTAGTTTACTTTTTGTACATTAGTTACTATTATTGTGTTAACAAGACGATCTTAAAGGAGGAACGCGTCAGATGAAAACACAAGGCATCCATCACATCTCTTCGATGGTCGGAGATCCACAAGAAAATCTCGATTTTTACGGAACGATTCTCGGGCTACGATTCGTCAAAAAAACAGTCAACTTCGATGATCCAGGAACGTACCACTTCTACTTCGGAAACGAGTCGGGAGCGCCAGGAACAATCATTACCTTCTTTCCGTTTGAAGGTATGCCGAAAGGACAAGTCGGTGCCGGGCAAGTCGGAACGACGGCTTATGCGATTCCAATCGGTGCAGCGGATTTCTGGAAAGCGCGACTCGTAGAAAAAAATGTCTCGTTTGAAGAAACGGTTCGGTTCGAAGAGCAACAAATTGCCTTTGAAGATCCACACGGTCTTCAGATTGAACTCGTCGAACGCGAGGCGGGACCAAATAGTCGTTATGAAATCGATGGCATCACGCGAGACGTCGCAATCAAAGGATTTGCGGGAGCGACGTTACTGTCACGAGATCCGGTGGATACAGCGAAGTTACTGACAGACACATTCGGACTGACACTTAGCAAACGGACGGAAACCGTCGATCGTTACATCGCAGAGGGTGAGTTCGGAAATGTCGTCGACGTCGTCCACGATCATATTCCAGCTGGGCGTCCGGGGACCGGGACTGTTCACCACATCGCGTGGCGGGCGACCGATCAACGCGAGCAACTGGACTGGATGAAAGAGATTAACGCATTTGGTTTGATGACGACCGAAGTAAAGGATCGTAATTATTTCACTTCGATTTATTTCCATGATCGCGGACGAATTCTCCATGAGATCGCGACCGACAATCCAGGATTCGCGATCGATGAAAATTTCGAGACGCTCGGAGAAGACTTGAAGCTACCGGAACAATTCGAAGACCATCGCACAGCGATCACGAATCATGTAACACCTATTACTGTACCGAAGGGGAGACTCGTATGATTCATTTATATCAAGCACCAAAAACAGCAGACGCACCAATTTTTTTATTATTACACGGAACAGGAGGGACGGAACAAGATCTTGTTGGACTTGTCTCTTTGTTAAACCCAGAAGCAGGTTACTTGTCCGTTCGCGGGGAAGTCTCGGAAAACGGAATGCCACGGTTCTTCAAACGACTCGCTGAAGGTGTCTTCGATGAAGAAGACCTCGCTTTACGAACAGCACGATTGATTCAATTTTTACGCGAGCAAGCAACAGAACGTGATTTTGCCATTGATCGTCTGATCCCGGTCGGCTATTCGAACGGAGCAAATATTGCGGCGAATATGATGTTTGAAGAAGCGCTCTTTAAACAAGCAATTCTACTCCATCCGATGGTACCGCGTCGCGGAGTGGCGTTACCTAACTTATCGAACGTTCGTGTCTTCATCGGTGCTGGCAGCAATGATCCGATTTGTCCGGCTCAGGAAACGGAAGAGTTGTCAGCACTCTTGACGGAGGCCGGTGCATCAGTCGACGTCACGTGGTCGAATTATGGTCATCAACTCGTCATGCCAACGATTGAAGCAGCAACGGGTTGGTTAAAACACTAAAAAAGGGCTGTCCCATCTGCTTCTCTTATAGAAGGCGATGGGGCAGTCCTCTTTTCGTTTCAAGCAGGGTGATCACTTTTTGGGCGAGAATAGACAATCAGCACACCGCGCTCGACAAGTTGGAGGGCGAGCGTTTGTTTCACTTCTTCCGATGCTTTCGTCTGGGCAAGTTGTCGATAGAGCAGACGAAGTTCACGACGCATCGTCTTGCGAATCAACCACATGCTATCAATCGTCGTACACCAACCCGTAACGGTCTCGTGTCCGATGTAATACTGGGTCTGACGTTCAAGATAATGAATCCACCACTCGTCACGTGCCATTTTCAGTACGACACCTGTAAGCCCAAGTACAAGGATGGCGAGGGGAATGCTTTCATATAAAGGAAGACGTCCAAGAACGGTGCCAACATCCGTGACGAGAGCAAGCATTACCCACCCTATGCATCCGATGACAAGCCAATATCCAAAGTTGAGCGTACTTCGATGTCGTAACGTTACTTTCGGCGTAATCAATGAAGTGGCCATCAGAAACACCTCCTTGTTAAATAATCGAATTTTCTGACAATTTGTAGTTGTCCTTCTACTATAGTTAACTTTTCCCGAATCGTCTAGTCATTAGACACGGAAAATGTGTTTCTTTCTTGACGAAATTCGTGTACGCTAAATGTAGAAGTGAGCGGTTACATAAAAGGGGGATATCACGTCATGATGGATCAAGTTGTCTGGATTGCTGTCGGAATCGTTGCCGTTGCTGTTTTTTCAGCATCGAGCGTCGCAGCGTATATGGGTGTTAAAAACCAAGAAGATTAATCAAGAAAAAAAGTGGCTTACTCTAACGATGAGAGTGAGCCACTTTTTAATATGGATTATTTTGTCGCAGTCAGATTGGACTTCGTTGCATATGGCTTTAACGCATCGTTCCAGCGAAGATACCCACCACCGACAAGATGAAGACCATCATACGTCAGTCGATTTTGAAGATACCCTTGTTTGTTTGTCAAAACAGGTCTTAAATCGACGAACGGTACATCAATTGACTGAGCAAGATTTTGTAAATTTCGATTCAATGCTTCGACATCTCGGTTGATTCGGACGGAATCCGAATATTTCGGTGCCACAGGAACGGTTGACTGAATGACGACATCGATGTTATTTTTTCGAAGTGTCGTCACGATCGTCGTCATGTTCTCCGTAATCTGAGGAATTGGAGTGAAGTGACGGATATCATTGATGCCACCCATCAAGAAAACACGCTTTGGTTTCATCTCAATGATGAGGTCGAGACGTGTCAAAAATCCTTCGGTCGTATCACCTGGAATACCGAAGTTAACGATTGTAGGATCTTTCATCAAAATCCGCCAATCTGCAAAATTCGTCATCGAGTCACCTAACATGACAGCGTTTGCCGATTTTGGGTATTGATAAGTATGGAATAGACTATTCAAACGGACATAGTTCGGATTCTTATCGTATTGGAAGGTCGTGATTGGAGTCGTACTCGTTGCAGGTAAGACGCTTTCGAACATTTCGAGCGGTTTACGTCCCAGTAACAATGCAAGGAGAACGACGTTTACGACGACAGATAGAATCAGGAGTGTCTTTTTCATAAACATTCGTTCCTTTCGAGGGAGTATAAGGGGTAGTGTAACATGAATCGGAATCCGTGGTTTGATAATATTAAAGGTTTTCTTGTCATTTTCGTCGTCATTGGTCACATGCTGACGGATTTACGGTTTGATTATGATGGAAAATTACTCGAAACGGTCTATCTATTGATTTATTCGTTTCATATGCCATTATTCATTATTTTAAGCGGTTATTTCTTCCGCGAAAACAAGTATTTACGTGTCATCCAGCTCTTTGCGGTATATTGTGTCTGGCAAATCTTAATCGGATCTTGGGCGACTTTGGGAGAAGGAAATCCGATTTTCTCAGGAGAAAATATTGGAACACATTTATTACGTCCCTACTGGGCACTTTGGTATTTGTTCGTCATGGTCGTTTGGTATATCGTGACACCTTACGTCGTTCATTTACGCGGCTACGTCTGGTTCGGTCTCGCGTTTGCTCTGCTGTATGGTTTTGAGCTTGAGAATACAGGGTTCTTAGCACTTCGTAAGTTGATTATGTTCTATCCGTACTTCTTACTCGGTAACTATTTATCAGAACACGAATTCATCCGGATCTTTGAAATGCCGAAAAACTTCAAGCGACGGATGAACGTCCGCCTAATCGGCGGTATCACTTTCGCAGCCGTCATGGGCTTCTTATTATTTGAAGCGTGGCGCGATACACCGCAGGAAATCGTCGACTTCGCGAATGCGTTTAAGCATCGTTTCCCATATGTCGAACAATACGATAGTGATGCCTGGTTAGGTGTCATCAAACACAGCGTCATCTATTTCTTATCGATTGCGGCTTCTCTTGGGTTCATGATGTTGATTCCGATGCGCCGCTTACCGCTCATCACGCGCGCTGGAGAACTCAGCCTCTACGTCTATTTGCTCCACGTCTTCTTCGTCATGGCGTGGCGCCAGTATGTGACGGATGCGTTCGTACCGCAACCGTGGCTAGCGTTGTTAATCATGATCGGTGTTGCCTTGTTGATCGTCGGTATCATCATACACCCGCTCGTCGTCCGTGTCCTCCGTCCTTTGATTGAGATTGATATTCGTCCAATCGTTGAGAAGCGGGAAGACCTTTCAAAATAAGACGGAATGCTTTACACTTTAAGGTAGATGGATTACAAGACGAAGGGCGTGGAAGGAATGTCATATAATTTAAATAACGCAGACGGTGTTGTGAACGTCTCGCAACAAGTCATCGAGGTCATAGCAGGCGTAGCCGTTCAAGAAACGGAAGGGATCGCCTTCACAGCAGACGATTCAAAATTGCAAGAGAAACAGATGGTTAAACTCGTGAAGGTCGAAGATGTCGGCGGCGAGATTACAGTCAGTTTGTCTGTTCATATCAAGTACGGGATGTCGATCATCAAGACGGCGGGGAAAGTGCAGGAGCGGATTGCACAAGACATGGAGAACATGTTAGCGTTCCAGCCGAAAGCAATCAACGTCCGAGTGATTGGTCTCTTAAAAGGATAACAGTACGAAAAACACTTTGCTGAAATCGCAAGGTGTTTTTCTTTTTAAGTAAAACATTTGATAACGCTTGCAAAGAGATGAGAGAATTAGTAAAATTATTCGTGAGGCAAGTGCAATCGTTTGCACAACGTGTCATTCGATTTCTTGCCTTTCATGGACGATGTATGAAAGGATGGATGTCGGATGGCACCAACGATCGAAGCGGTCATTTTTGATTTAGACGGCGTAATCACGGATACAGCAGAGTATCACTACTTAGCGTGGAAACAATTAGGAGAGGATCTAAATATCCCGTTCGACCGGGAATTTAATGAGACATTAAAAGGTGTTAGCCGAATGGATTCACTCGAGCGTATCCTTGCGCTCGGTGGAAAACAGGATGCTTTTTCGGAGGATGAGAAGCTAGCGCTCGCTGCGAAGAAGAACGAACACTACGTCACATTGATCCAGCATATCTCTGAACAGGATCTTCTTCCTGGAATCACTGCATTCCTCGATGAAATCCGAAGCGCTGGGCTGAAAATCGGGATGGCGTCCGCTTCTAAAAATGCGCTGATGGTCGTCGAGGCATTAAAGGTTCGACATTATTTTGATGACATCGTAGATGCTGCAACCGTTGCACAATCGAAACCACACCCTGAAGTGTTTCTCCGTGCTGCGGAAGCACTCGACGTCGAGCCGAGTCGTTGCATCGGTGTAGAAGATGCGACAGCGGGCATCACTGCCATCCATGCCGCCGGTATGTATGCCGTCGGCGTAGGACCGGAATCGGCGCTCCATGAGGCAGACTATCGTGTCGATTCGACAGATTTGCTTTCCCTTGAGCAAATACTCGCTAGTCGCTAACTGAGATTGATTCATTCCCTGATGACTGAATCTCGATCAACCTCTCTTTTCTTTTCTTTTATGTGTAAGAAAAAGAAGTGATTTCCCTGAATCTCTTCTTTTTCAAAAAAATAACGCTCAGCCGCATCATACGGCTGAGCGTTATTTTTTGGTTAAAGGGAAGAAAGAATCGCGTTTGCTACTGCATCCGCATATCGTTGCTGATAAGAAGGAGAAACGAGTTTCGCCCGGTCATTGGCGTTAGATAGGAATCCAAGTTCCGTTAACGTAGCGGGTGCATTCGTACCACGAAGGACAGCAAGGTTACCGAATTTAATACCACGGTCACGTAATCCAATCGAGTTAACGAGATTGTTTTGAAGATTTCGTGATAAAGCAACAGATGCGTTGCCTCTGTAATAGAAGTTTTCAGCGCCATAAGCACTTGTTGAAGACGCAGCATTAATATGAATACTGACGAAGATGTTTGTCTTATGGGCATTTGAGATGACGCTACGATCCGTTAACGAAGGGTAGTAATCATTCGTGTAACGTGTCAACTTCACGTCGACTGTTTTGGAAAGTCGTTCGGCTACGAGTTTAGCTACTGACATGACGATATCACGTTCATAAATACCGTATCGTGCGGCACCGACATCATGACCACCATGACCTGGGTCTAAGACGACGAGTGGACGAGAAGACATAGAAGGCTGGAAGAGCGAGAGATACGTCGCTTCGACATATCCATAACGTCCATCAGATGTTTTGACAGCGACGAATCCTTTTGTCTTATGTAAAGCATTCGTTACCGTGACAACTGAACCACGTGGCAGTGTACCGATAGAAGGACTGATTGAACTTGCACCAGACCGTAATGTCAAGGAATCATTAAAAGGAACGAGAACATACATCGTCGTACCTGAATAATCAGCTGCAGATCCGACAGGTGGTAAAGAAGCGGAAGAAGATGTCGTTTTCTTTAAGTAACTTCCTGAGACATATCCTTTTTTACTACCGTAAGACACTTGGTACCAGTTATCTTTTCGGTACGAAGAGGTAACGATCTTTCCTTTAGGAATCGTTAACAGTTTAGCTGAGGTAGCAGAATTCGATGTGCGTAAATTCAATGCATCCAACGTAATGTAGTTCGTTTTCGCAAATGTCGTACCGACAGAACTTGTTGAGACGGCCGCTTTCTTTTTCAAGTAAGAGCCAGCAACATAGCCTGTTTTAGATTTGTAAGAAACTTTGTACCAGCTTCCCTTTTTGTATGAAGAGGAAAGTGTTGTTCCTTTAGGAATCGTCAATAATTTAGTCGAAGTAGCAGAATCAGATTTGCGTAAGCTCAACGAATCCGATGTTGTATAGTTCGTTTTGGTAAATGATGTACCAACAGTACTAGCCTTGACGGCCGCTTTCTTTTTCAAGTAGCTTCCTGAGACGTAACCTGTCTTAGAACTGTAAGAGACTTTGTACCAGTTTCCTGTTTTATACGAAGAAACAACTGATTTCCCTTTAGGAATCGTCAACAATTTCTTAGAGGAAGTAGTAGCAGAGGAGCGAAGGTTCAATGCATCTGTTGTTTGATAAGTAGCTTTCGCGATAGAAGCAGCAGATGCCTCGGGTGTTGGGGCGGCTACCGTGAAAAGTACGGCCGAAGCAATACTTGCGATGAAGACGGAAGTTTTAGTAGGCATAGTGTGCTCTCCTTTTAAATTTAGTATTGTAAAACAGGATATAAAAATGACAAAATGAAGAAAGATTTAAAATTATATATTAAAAACAATAATTTTCTGTTCTAGGTTCGCTCCTTTCTGTTAAGATAAAAATGGAAATCAGCAACACATAAAAAATTGCCAATATTACAAAAAAATTAAAATAACATAGAAATCATATAACAAAAAGGTAAATAAATGGTAATATTATTTCAAAAAACATACAATTGAAACATAATTGAAATATTATTGTGTCATCAATCCAAGAAAGAAGGTAAATAGTATGGATCCGAATGAACATATTTACAGAGAGCTGATGGAAATCGAAGAAGAATATCGTCGTCTTCAACGAAGAGCAGAGTACTTAGTAGCCGAGTTAAGTCGCACGAATCAGGATCATGCACAGGAAGTTTCTGTTGCGCTAGAACGTCCACTTAAACAACGAAGAGTGAATCAGCGGTACCCACTAGAAGTTTACGTACACCAAATCAGTGATTTGATGCGCGAACGCGAATCAATGTCTGCACGAGATATTCAGATGGAACTCGAACTTCGTTATCGTCATCAAATCAGTAACATTTATCAACTCATGGCAAAAGTCGAACAGGCAAACCCGGCGATTCAAAAAGTGGGTCGTGGAATCTATACATATGATTCATCGGCAGAAGTTCCGATTTTTATGTAGTTTTTTCAAAAAACGTCGTTTCTTTTTTAAAGAAAGGCGTTTTTTTTGTTGAATGAATTCCAAAATAAAGATTTATTTTTAAAATAAGTAAATGATTTTCTTAAAAATGGGTTTTATCTCTTCTGTTCCATTTTTTAACTGATATAATGTATGCGTAGATGAAAAAATTGTCGGACCTGACGTCACGTGGACGTGGGGAGAGGAGAAAAACAGTGCTTCAACTCGTAAAAAATACATTCAACGAACAGTCTAAGCGACTGAAGAACTATATGAAAATCGTAAAAGAAATCAATACGTTAGAAAGTCGCTATCAAGCGATGACGGATGATGAATTAAAAAGTCAAACGATCCACCTGAAAGAACGCATCGAAGCTGGTGAGACGATTGATCAACTGAAGACGGAAGCATTTGCTCTTGTCCGAGAGGCAAGTGTTCGTACATTAGGGATGCGGCATTATGATGTTCAATTGATCGGCGGTCTTGCTTTACTAGACGGTCATATCGCGGAAATGGCGACGGGTGAAGGAAAAACGTTAGTAGCGTCACTGCCGAGTTTTACAAAAGCATTAAGCGGTAGAGGGGTTCACGTCATCACCGTCAACGACTACTTGGCTCGACGAGATGTGGATCAGATCGGAGAAATCCATCGTTTTCTTGGTCTGACAGTCGGACTAAACGTTCCCGATCTTTCGCCTGACGAAAAACGTGCTGCCTATGGCGCAGATATCACGTATGGAGTTGGTACAGAAT